>JBDRPD010000035.1:0-46660 GCA_043827405.1 Elusimicrobiota bacterium
AGCTCGATCGCTTTCTCCTGGTCGGCGAACGGCAACCGCGCGGAAACGGTTTACGTGGCTGAGATCTCAACCGACGATTTTGCCACCGTCAACGTCTCCAGCCGCACCCGGAACCTGGCAGTCCTCTTCGGTGCCGGAGGGGAAGGCCCCGGTCTCGCTGTCAACACCACCTACTACCTGCGGGTGAAATCCATCGGCTGGACTGAATTAGAATCGACCTTTGTCCCTACCGCAAGCACCGCGACCTTGGCCGACCCTCCGGCGGCGGCGAACTTTTTCGCCGTCTTCGCCACCAGCGTCACGGTCTCCTGGACCCCGGTGGACGCCGTCGGCTACACGGTAGACGCCTCGTCGACGAACTTCAGCGGCAGCGGGAAAATCTACTCCTCAACCACCGCGAACGGCTCCGCCGCCGCGCTGACCGTCACCGGACTTTTTACGAATACGACATATTATTTCCGGGCGGGAGCGCTAAACTACAACGGGGTTCACTCCTACGCCGCTCCGGGGTCCACCAAGACGGTGGGCGCCCTCGTGCCTATCGGCCTGGCGCGCGTATCCCCGGATGCGCCGTCGGCGTTGATCCATATTGTGATGACGAGCGCGAATACAATCGACACCAAGTATATGATCCTGCGCAAGGCCGGATCGTCGCCTACCGGCGAGCCCGAAAACGGGAGCACATATCCCGTCGGCAGCGCTTTGGGAGATGCGACGGTGATCTCCGACGCCGCCTCCGTGATCTACGATGACACCCACTTGGCCCTAAACACGACCTACTATTACACGATCTACTCGCACGACAGCTACTATTACACCGCGCCGGTCTCAACTGCGGTACTGCTCGATCTCAAGCCGCGCTTTCCCTACGGCCTCGGGCGCACGCTGAGCGCCGACGCCAGCACCATCACCGTGCACTGGTCGCCGGTCACCACCAATGAGGACGGCACCTCCTTCGCCGACCCAGACGCGCCGCTGAGCCACGAACTGTTCGGCTACCGGGTTTTCCGCGCCACCTCGGCCACCTCTCCGGGCGTCCTGCGCTCGACGCTTTCCGCCTCGACGACGTATTTCACCGACACCATAGCGGGCTTCAACTACTTCTACTACATCGCGGCCTACGACGAGTACGGCCTGCTCTCCGCCACCTCCACCCGCATCGAAAGCTTTATCGGCGACCTCGACGTAACAGCGCCCGACCAGCTGGTCACCCTCACCATCACCAAATCCGTGGTATCCTTCCTCGAAGCCAAGAACAATCCGACCGGACACCCGCTCTACATCGAAGCGCAAAGCCACCCGGAGGACGCCTCCGAGACAGTGCTGGCATCGGCCGAGTTCGGCCTGAAGCATGCCGACAACGACGCTCCGGTATCCAACGTCGCCTTCCCGACGCCGGATCTGCAAATTACTTTCCGCTTCAAGGTTGTGGGCAATGAGGCGGTGTTCACCCCGCAGGGGGCGGCGCCCTCGGCGGCGTTCGACACCGATGACGCGGCCATCTACTGGTTCAACGGCGTGGAGTGGACCCGCCTCTACGGCCGGGTGAGCCCCGCCAGCCAAACGATCAGCGTACAGACGGCCAATGTCGGCCGCTACCAGGTCCGCGCCGTGGCGCGCGGCGACTCGTTTCACTTCGACGCCTCGGGCGTCTCCAACCGCTTCATCACGCCCAACGGCGACGGCAGAAACGACTACGTGGTCTTCACTTTCGACAACCCGAAGGACTCGGCGGTGATCGGCCGGATATACGACGTCAAAGGCGCTCTGGTCGCCGACATGGCGATCCATCCCGGCCTCGATCAACGCTTCAACCGCGTCTGGGACGGCAAGTCCGGCGGCCGGGCGGTGCCGCCCGGCATCTATATCTACCAGTTCGAGGTAGAGGGCAAGACCATCAACGGCACCGTGGTGGTGGTCCGATGACCATCCGCTCGCGGCTCAGCGTCGTAATGATGGCGGGCGTCCTGATCTCGACCTTGACCGTGGCGGGCGGCGTACTGTGGCTGGAGCGGATCTATCTCGTGCGCCAGGCCCTCCGGCAGCCGGCGCTGGTCATCGACCCGGTCATGAAGGTGGCTGAGGAATCCGTGGTCGCCGACGATCCGATGGTGCTGCTCAGCCACCTGAACTTCGTGCAGCGCAATCAGCCGGAGCTGGTCGCGATACGCCTGCGGCGCGCCGGCGTCTGGGAAGACGTAAGGCGTCCGGACGGCCTGCCGCCGCCGCCGGGCGGCGAGCTGCTGAGCCTGCGGCGTACCGTTCGCGTCGTCGTTCCCTACGATGCCCCCGCCGAGATAGAGGTGGAAATGCGCTTTTCGCGCGACGCCCTGCTGCGGGAGTACCGGCAGGTGTTCAAGCAGAGCCTGCGCACGGCGCTTCTCATCATCGCCCTGGTCTGGCTGTTCGCCGTCCCGCTGGCATTCTGGTCCGCCCAGCGCTTTCTCTCCGCCATCTCCGAGCTGGAATCGGGGATCGAGCGCATGGCCTCCGGTCAGCCCGTCCGCCCCGTCCCGGTCGACAAGCGCGACGAGATGGGGGCGCTCATCGCCAAGTTCAACCGCATGTCGCAGAAGCTCGCCGATCTCGACCAGATGAAAAAGGACTTCGCCAGCTCGGTGACCCATGAGCTGCGTTCGCCGCTGGCCGCCATCCAGAGCTTCGCGCGCATGCTCAAGCGCAACCCGAACACCGACGACCTAGCGCGCTCCCAGATCCAGCGCATCGAGCGCAGCGCCGAGCGGCTGACGCGGTTCGTCGACCAGCTGCTGGAGTCGGCGCGCATCGAGCGCGGCATGTTCGAGATCAAGCTCGAGGAAACGGATATGGCCGAGCTGGTACGCGACGCGGCGCTGTTCTTCCAGCCGCGC
Organism: Elusimicrobiota bacterium; assembly: GCA_043827405.1. GTDB lineage: Bacteria > Elusimicrobiota > Elusimicrobia > UBA1565 > UBA1565 > JBDRPD01. The sequence goes on from JBDRPD010000035.1 coordinate 2,871, forward strand.
GCCCGCGAGCTCGAGATCGAGCTCGACGTCGACCTGCCGGAGGGGACGCTTCCTGCGCAAGCCGACCCGGAACGCATCACGCAGATCGTCACCAACCTGATCGGCAATGCCCTGAAGTTTACCCAGAAGGGCGGCCGCGTGACCGTCTACGCCCGGGCGGCGCAGGCCGGCGAACAGCGCGCCGTAGAGGCCGGCGTCATCGACACCGGCGTCGGCATCGCGCCCAATGACATGGACAAGCTTTTCCGGCCGTTCGAGCGCATCGAGAACCCCATGAAGACCACCGGCACGGGGCTGGGGCTGTCGATCGCCAAAACCATCGCCGAGATGCACGGAGGCATAATCTCCGTCGAATCCAAACTCGGTGAAGGCAGCCGCTTTTTCTTCATCATACCGGCCGCGCAGCCGAGCGCGGCCGCAACCACGGGATAGGGAACGACACCATGCCTTTCTACATTCACGCCCATGACAAGATCGAAGGCCCCTGGGAGGCGCCGGAGCTCATCGCGCAGTCCGGGATCGACGAAAAGACCCAGGTCTGCACCAATGAAAACTTCTCCGACTGGCGGGAGCTCGGCGAAATCTCCGAGCTCAAGCTGCTGCTGCAGATGCGGGAAGCCAACACCCAGCTCCGGGAAAAGAAGCAGGTGGCTGAGAAGCAGGTCCGCGATCTCGAAGACGAGTACGAGGACTGGGCGCGCGAACTGCACGGCAAGATCGCCGACCTCAACGGCCGGCTGGAAGAACGGCTGCACAAGCTCGATGAGGCCGCGCAGGAGATTTCGGCCAAAAGCCGCGAGAGCGAGCTCTTCAAGACGCGCCTGCGCGAGCTCAAGTCGCAGTACCTCGAGCTCAAGCAGTATTCCGAGATTCAGGAAAAGGACTTCCTCGGCATTCGCAAGCTGCTCAAGGACAAGCTCGACGAGCGCGAGCAGGAGCTGCAAAAAGTGCGGCGCACGCTCGACGAGACCACGAAGAAGCATGCCGAGCGGGAGCATGCCCTCCAGGAGCAGGAGCGCACCTGCCGCAAGAACGACTGGGAGATGCGCCACATGGAGGAGCAGTGGCTCGAGGTGCATCAGCAGAGCAAGCTCCTGCAGGAAGCGAAGAAGCGGCTGGAAGACGATTTACGCGCGGCGGAAGCCGATGCCGTCGAGCTGCGCAAGACCGTTCTTGCCAACGAGCGGGAAGTGCGCGAAGCTCCGGCGCGGGCGATGAAGGCCGAGCTTGAGGTCCATTCCTTGCGCGAGACGCTGGAAAGCCGCGAGGCGGACATCGAGAAGTTCAAGGCCGAGCTGGCGCATAACCAGGAGCTGACCCACGGCCTGCGCCTGGACCACCGGCTGTCGCTCGACAAAATCGCGCAGCTCGAAAACGAGCTAAGGAAGACGGAAATCCAGCTGCGCAGCGCCGAGCAGGAGATCGTGCGGCTCAATGCGCTGAGCGTCGAGCGCGAACATAAAGCCCAGGAGCTGCGCGCGGAGATCGAGGAGCGCGCCGCGGCGATGATCGAGGAAAAGGATATGCGGATCGTCGAGCTGAGAAAAACGGCCGACGACAGGGCGGCGGAGCTGCTGCGCGCGCGGGAAGAGGTGGCGCGGGAGCAGTCGGAGCAGAAGAAGCTGGACGTTAAGTGGCGGGCGCGGGAAGAGGAGCTGCGTGAGGAGATCCGCCAGATCGAGCATCACCTTTTCAAGTACCGGGAAGACAACGAGGCGCTCGAACGGCGCAGCAGCGAAACCACGCGCAAGCTTAATAAATCCCAGGACGCGGAGGCCGAGCTGCGGCGGCAGATCGAACGGCTGAAAGGGATACTGCTGCGCAAGACCACGCGCATCGAGATGCTCGAATCTTATATCAAGGAGCCGGAAGAGCGTGCGGCGGGCGAAGCGCTTCACGAAACGGCGGGCGCGTCCGCCGCGGCGGGACCCGGGCCGCGAGATCAGGAGGGGAGAGGCCTGCAGGAGTCCAAGCAGGCCGAGAAGGTGCAGACGCATGTGCTTAAAAATATCGAAGGCCGCATCCAGCACATCGAAGGGCTCAACCAGCTCCTGCGCGACAATATGCATCAAATGGTCAGCGAACGGCATGTCGAAGAGCGCCGCGTAGACGAGGCCGACGCCTCGCTGGGCCGCCGGTTCTCCCGCTTTCTGCTGTGGTTTCTATGGTGCCTGCTGGTCTGCGGCGTGGCATGGGTGCTGCACGACCTGATCCGGGAGGAACGGACGGCGGTCGTACCGCTGCTGGAAGGGGTGACTGTGGAATCCCCACAGCGACCGGTACCGCCTCCGGTTTCGCAAAAGGCTGAGGCACAGCCGATTATCGAGCAACCCGCGCCCATACCCGCGGCAACAAAACCCGAACCGGCACCGCCTGCGGTCCCGGTGGAAGCCCCGGAAAAGCCGCTGCAGGCTGCGCCCATCCCGGCGCCGCTAAAAAAAATAACGGTATACAATAAAGTATCGATAAAAGAAGAGGATATTACGGAGCCCGAACAAGCGCCGATAAATGAGAAAATTACCGCCGCTCCAGAGAAAGTAGAGGCAAAAGAAGAGGAAAACGATGATTCGGAGCTTCCGGAAGAGATCTTCGTCCAGCCGGAAGAAGCGGATGAGGAGACCAAGCCCGAGGCAGCAGAGGACATAGTTGAGGAAATGCTCCCGGGTGTGCCGGCGCGCAAAACCAAGCCCCAGGATGATGGGGGGGCAGCGGATAATCCCGATCATATGCCGGGTTTTTCCGGCTCTGCCCAGCCCTAGGAGTTCCTGCTCTGTAACATCCTGTTAACAAACCCGAAACACCCCAGTAACGTCTATTTCGCATACTTGTAATGATGGCAAACGAAATGGGCGCGCAGCACAATCAGACAGGCAGGCAGAACGCCGCGGTGGAGGACCTCGTGCTCGAGGACCTCGTCGACCGCGGCGAACCGCAGCCCGCGCCCAAGCCCGCGCCGAAGACGAAGAAGCCCGTTCCTACGACGACGCAGATGATTGCGGACGAGAAGGAGCGGCAGATGAGCTCCTATATGACGCATGAGCTGCGGGCGCCTTTGACCTCGATCCGTTCGGCGCTCGGCATCATGGAGATGCAGCTCACCAGCCGCATGAGCGCCGAGGAAGCGCAGATTCTGAAGATGGCGACGCGCAACGCCGACCGGCTCAACGGCCTGATCAACGACATCATGGATTTCACCAAGATTCGCGCCGGCAAGATGCGCGTCGCGCCGCAGCAGGCCCGCCCTGAAGACATGATCAACGACGCCGTCGAGAGCCTGCGCTCCTGGGCCGTCTCCAAGGGCATCCGCCTGACCCAGGTCGACGGCGACGGGCCGCTGCCCCGCGTCAACGCGGACCGCTCGCGCACCGTACAGGTCCTCACCAACCTGCTTTCCAACGCCATCAAGTTCACGCCGGCCGGCGGCAAGATCGAAGTATCGGCGCGGCTCGGCAGCTACGAGCATACCGGCACGGTGGAGTTCCGCGTGAAGGACAGCGGCCCGGGCATCCCGCCCAAAGACCTCACGAAGATTTTCCGCACCTTCGAGCAGTCGGCGACCGGAATGAAAGAAGGCAGCGGGACCGGCCTCGGGCTCACTCTTTCCAAGGCCATGGTCGAGCTGCAGGGCGGACGCATCTGGGCCGAAAGCTGGAAGGGCCTTGGCGCGGCGTTCCTGTTCACGCTGCCGATCTTCCAGGGCGACACCACCCAGGCCGCGCGTCCCTACCCCAAGAAGGCCAACTACAGCGGCCTGTTCGTCAAGTTCTACCACCGCCTCAACGCGGTCGTCACCGCGCTCTTCGCCTAATCGCCTAGGCGCGCCGTCTTTCCTCTTAAGTTATAATACCGGGCTGTGGTGCACCGGAAATCAAAAGGCCGGCGAAAAAATCCGAAAAGAAAGGTCCGTGACTCCTTCGTCGGCTGGGTGCGCCGCCTCGCGCTGTACGGCACGGCCCTGCTGATTCTCTGGGGCGGTTTCCGCTGGCACAGTGAACTCAAATCCGCGGCGACCGCCTCCGACGCCCCTTACCGCCGCATCTCGGTATTCAAAGGCGCCTGGGAGGCGGGGACCCTGCGCGCAGGCCTCGAGGAAAGCGGCTCCAGTAAAGAGGAAACCGATGCGATCATCCGCTCGCTGCGCCGAATCGGCGCCCATACCCACGCACGCAAAGGCGACGCCTACCGCATCGTACGCTCGACCGAAGGAGCCTTCCGCCACCTAACCGCGACGCGCGGCCGCCAGCGGGTCATCGTCACCCGCGAAGACGACGTCTTTAAGGCGCTGATCTCCAAGCAGACGGCCTCCACGATCACGCGCAGCATCAACGGTAGGATCAAAAGCAGCTTATGGCTCTCCATGAGCGCCCTCAACGCCCCGGCGGAAATAATCCAGGAGTATGCGGAGGTATTCCAGTGGACGGTGGACTTCCTGACCGAACCGCGGGACGGCGATGCCTTCGCCGTCGCCTGGTTGGAGGAGCGCACGCCGGACGGCCGGGTCTGGAGCCGCGAGATTCAAGCCGCCCGCTACAACGGAAAAAAGACCGGCGCGCATATCGGAATCCTGTTCGACGGACAGTACTTTAACGAGGATGGGAAATCGCTGCGGACCATGTTTCTCCGGGCGCCGCTCAATTTCCGCCGCATATCCTCCTACTTTTCCCGCAAGCGCTGGCATCCGGTCCTGCGGGTGCGGCGGCCGCACAACGGCATCGATTATGCCGCTCCCCGCGGCACGCCGGTCGTCAGCGTCGGGAGCGGCCGGGTGACGGCGGTCGGACGCCTCGGCGGCTACGGCAAGCGCATAGAAATCCGTCACAACGGCGTCTACGCGACGCTCTACGGTCACCTGAACAGCTACGCGCGGGGAATGAGCCCCGGCCGGCATGTCCGCCAGGGAGAGGTCATCGGCTACGTCGGCTCCACCGGGCTGGCCTCCGGCCCTCACCTGCATTTCCAGATATCCAAGAACGGCAGCTGGGTAAACTTCCTGCGCCTGCAGCTGCCCAAGCTCAAGAGCGTTTCGGTCAAGGAGAAGTCGGCCTTCTTCGCGCGGCGCGACAGCTACCTGCCGGTAATCAGCGAAGCTCCCGACCAGACCGCGGACGGAGCCCAGTAATGCGGGCGGCGCTCCTCGCGGCGGCGCTCGCCGCCGCTTCCGGGCCGGCGCAGGCCGCGCCGACCGACTCCCTGGCGCTTGACGCCGCGCAGCTGCTGGTCGTAGGAGCGCGCGGCGCGGCGCATAGCCCCGGCGACCAGTTCGAAGACCTCATCTGCGGCCTCAAGGTCGGCGGTCTGATCCTGTTTGAGCGCGACGTCGATCAGGACGGCGCGCCGCGCAATATCCGCTCCAAAGAACAGGTATCGCAGCTGACCGCCTCGCTCCACAAGCTGGCCGCCGCCTGCGGCAACGCCCCGCTGCTGATCGCGGTAGACGTCGAGGGGGGAGTCGTCAACCGCCTCTCGACCTTCCCCGAGCTCAAGAAGATCAAGAGCCATGCCTGGCTCGGGGCGCACGAACCCAGCCGCACCTATGAAACGGCATCGCGCATCGGGCGGGAGATGGCCGAGGCCGGGCTCAACTGGACCCTGGCGCCGGTCGTCGATGTGAACATCAATCCCGAAAACCCGGTCATCGGCCGCCACGGCCGCTCTTTCTCGGCGGATCCCGCGATCGTCACCCGGCACGCGCACTCCTTTATACGCGGGCTGCAGGACCACGGCGTGCTGCACTGCCTCAAGCATTATCCGGGTCACGGCTCCAGCGCCAAGGACTCGCACCTCGGCGCGGTCGATGTCACAAAAACGTCCGAGCCGGTGATCGAGCTCGAGCCCTACGAACAGCTTATCGACCGCGGCATCGTCGACTGCGTTATGACCGCGCACATTTTCGACAGCGGCGTCGATCCGGATTGGATCGTGACCTTCTCCTCGCGCGCCATTGAAGGAACCCTGCGCGGAGCGCTCGGCTATGAGGGAGTGGTGATCACCGACGACCTGCAGATGCGCGCCGTCAGCCAGCATCATAAGCTGACCGAGGCGGCCGTCCTGGCGATACGCGCCGGCAACGATATGGTGATTGTCTCAAACAACCGCCATCCTTACGAGAAGAGCCAGGCCCAAAACATCCACAACGCGCTGCTGAGCGCCGTCATGGAAGGCCGTCTCCCGCTGGCGCGCGTGCGGGAAGCCGCCGAGCGCGTGCGCACCATGAAGCAGAAGCTCCGCCGGCGCGAGGAGACTCCCGAGGAGGCGCCATGAGCATAGTGCAGGCGGCCGTCCTCGGATTGGTCCAGGGCATAACGGAATTTGTGCCGGTGTCGAGCTCCGCGCACCTGGCGCTGTTTCCCTGGCTGCTGAAATGGCCGGACCAGGGGCTGGCCTACGACGTCGCCCTGCACTGGGGAACGATCATCGCCTTGCTCATCTACTTCCGGGAGGACCTCAAAAAGCTCATCACCGCTACGCTGCGCGGCGGCGAGCAGCGGCAATTGGCGCTGGGGCTCGTGCTGGCCACGGTACCGGGCGCGCTGGCGGGGCTCCTGGCCGAGGACTATATCGAGACGATCTTCCGCCAGCCGGAACGCATCGCCTTGTCCTTGATCGTCTTCGGCATCCTGCTCGGCATCGCCGACCGCGTCGGGCGCAAGAAGCTGGAGCTCACGGCCATCGACTGGCGCTTCTGTCTCGCCATCGGCTGCGCCCAGGCCCTCGCCGTCGTGCCGGGCGTTTCGCGCTCGGGAATTACCCTGACGGCGGCCTTATTTTTGGGCCTGCGCCGATACGACGCCGCACGCTTTTCTTTCCTTCTCGCCATCCCGATCGTTCTGGGCGCCGGCGTCCTGCAGCTCAAAGACCTCAGCGCTTCGGGCCTGGACGCGGCATTCTGGACCGGCATCGCGGTCTCGACGCTTAGCGGCTACGCGGCCATTCATTTCCTGCTCGACTATCTGAAGAAGAGCAGCCTCATTATATTCGCCGGGTATCGAGTCGTTCTTGGAATCCTCATTATCCTCCTCGCACTCCTGCGATAATAGCCGTAAAAACAAGCGCTTTCCATTGGGCTAATGGTCCTATATCCCGCTGCCGCATTTGGCCCTGTTTAGTCCGGCGAAATAGGATCAAAATAGGAATATGAAAAAGCTAAACGCTCTCCTCGTCTCCATCCTGATTTTCGGTGCGTCGGCGGCGCAGGCCGCGGGCGGCCATAACGCTTTTATCAAGAGCCTCGGCGATATCCGCTCCAGCGTGCAGGTAAACCCCGCCGGGGGACAGGGCATGCGCTTCGTGCCGGCCGAGTTCCGCGACCCGGTCGAGAACCCCTTCCTGAAGAAACTCAACGAATCCCGCCGCAAGGTCTACCAGATGGCTCTGCCCGCGGTCCTGACCGTGCGCGCCGGCAGCTCCATGGGCTCGGGCTTCATCGTCGATCCCAAGGGCCTCGTTTACACCAACTACCATGTGGTGGCCGGCGCCATCGACGACGTAACCGTTGAGATGCACGACGGCAAGACTTATCCGGCCAAGGTTTTGGCGGCCGGCCCCGGCCGCGACGTCGTCATTTTGCAGATCGAGGACGATTTTAAGGATTGGCCCGCCCTGCGCATGGGAGAGGCCGATACCCTGACGGAGGGGGATATCGTATTCGCGCTCGGCAATCCCGTGGGCCTCGGCCTCTCCTTCAGCCAAGGGACGGTGAGCCGTAAGCGGCAGGGCACGGTCAACTACTGGGTGGATTTCCTGCAGAGCGACATTCAAATCAGCCAGGGCAACTCCGGCGGCCCGCTCTTGAACCATGAGGGCCGCATTATGGGCATGAACACCGCCATAACCGGCACCGGCGGCCGCATCGGCCTGGCGGTCCGGGCCGAGGACTTGAAGGCTTCGATGCAGGAGTATGCCAAAACCGGCAAGCTTTCCGACGGCTACGCCGACTTCGGGATGGTGGAAACCCAGGGTCCGGACATGGAGCCGACGGCGGCCGTCAACCGCATTGAGCCGGGCAGCGAAGCCGAGAAGGCGGGCCTCAAGGTCGGCGACGCCATCGTCTCCTACGACGGCACCCCGGTCCGCAAAGGAGTCAAGAACCAGTTCAAGATTTTCAGCCGCTTCGGGCGCAAGAGCCCGGGCGAGACCGTCACGTTCGAGGTTATGCGCGGCCGCAAGGTAAAGTTCCGTCTGGGCGCGGCCGGCGGCGGCGTCGACGCTTACCTGACGGGAAGCGAGGGCATCGTTATTTTGGGCGAGGGCAACCGCCACCTGCTGGGGCCGATCATGCAGTTCGGCGCGCAGGCCGAGGTTGTGCTTGAGCCGGAGCCGGAAGCCGCCGCGCCCGCGGCGGAAGCCGCGCCGAAAGCAGCGGGAGGGGAAGCGGCAGCCGCCGCACCGGCCGCTCCGGCGGGAATCGCCCTTGAAGTGGTCACCATCGCGCAGGACGGCTCATTCGCCGCCTTCCGCATCGCCGACCCGAACAAGCGGGAAGCGGCCGCGGAGACCACGGAATACATCAAGGTAGCGGTCGAAGAGTTCGCGCCCGCGAAGGCCGAATAGCAAGTCCGGACCTTACTGCTTGCTCCCGAACATCATTATCCACTCGCCCTCGGCAAGCGCTCCGTAGGCGAACAGCAGCATGTAGTCGTACTCGACGCCCGTCGCTTCCTTGAGCTGCGCCTTCTTGTCGGGAGTCAGCTTGACGATCGGCCCGCCGTGCTCGCCGAAGAGCGCGAGATCGCCGTCCTGGTCGCCCCACATCTCGCGCCGGTCCGCCACCTTGACGTCCTTGCCGGACCGGCCCGCGCCGTCCCACAGCTCCTGCGACTCGACCTTCCATGAGCCGTCCTTGCCGACTTTCAGCGTCGCCTGCGGCATGCCGGGCTGCGGCACTCCGGCGATGGTATGGAAGCCCGTGCCTTTGAGCTCCTCGGCGGTCACCCGGGCGAGTTCGGGATTAGCGGGCGCAGGATTTTCGGCCTCGACCGCCGGCTTCTCGCCCGGATTTTCCGGCGCCGCCTTAGTCTTGTCCTCGGCGACGCCCTCCTTCTTGGCCTGCCGCGCGGCGGCCCGCTGCTGGCTGGCGACGACCTTGTTAACCTCGGTCCGATAGCCGGAGTAACCGTCCTTGATGTCGGCCTCGGTAATGGCGTAGCGCTTGTCGGGCTGGACGCCGAGGTTCTCGATCGGCTCGCCGTTGGCCCGGTAGGCGATGGTGTAGGTATAGGCGAGCTGGGCGATGCCGAACTGGTTGGGGAACTGGATGCCCTTCACCGCGCCGCCGGCACCGGAAGTGCGCGTGCCGAACAGCTTGACCCTCCCGTTGTCCTGCAGGATGGCGGGGAAGAAGTCGCCGCAGGAGAAGTCCAGCTCGTTGATGAGCATGGTGATGGGCTTGGTGTAGCGCTGGGTCGGATGCGGGGCGATCTCATCGACGCCCATCACCGAGAAGAGCTCGGTGAAGCGCTTGCCTTCCTTGAGCGACTTGACGATGAACTTGAAGTAGCTGACGAACTGCTTCCAGACCTTAAGCGTCACCGGGTAGCCGGCCAGGCTGGGCCCGAGCGCGCGCATGGCGTCCATGTCGGTGCGCACCATGGGATCGGCATTGATGATCTGGGCGGCCTGATAGGCCTCCTCCTCACCGGTCAGCATCCGCTGCATGGGGACCTTGAGCGGCTTGTCGGTAAGCCGCGACAGCAGCGCGTACATGTAGAACAGGTTGCCGCCGGGGTTGTTTACCTGGTCGATCACCAAAGACTCCGTCTCCTGCTCGAACTTCTGCATGATCTGGCCGAACAGCTCCGCGGCCTGCTCATTCTGCATATAGTCGGAGATCCGGATATAGCCGACCTTCTTGCCTTCCTCGTTCTTGTAAATATAGGAGTGGAAAGGCCCCTGCGCCGGCCCCCGCCAGACGACCTCACCGAGGTCGGGAACGAAGCTCTTGCGTCCGCCGATGGCGCGCGGGTTGTCGGCCGACTTCTCGTCGGCTTTCGACAGTAAGGCCGCCAGCGGATTGAGCGCCAAGGGGATCAAGGACTTGAGCGCCTCTTGAATGCGGGCGAAAACGCCGAGCTCGGGCTGCAGCGCCGGCATGGAGTCGATACCGCCGCCCTCGCCCCAGTTCTCGATCAGATTGGCGCCGTCGCGGACCGGCACGTCCTCCGGCACCATCTCCGGCGCATACTGCCATTGCAGCGTAACCGTCTTGAGCTGCCCCTGGCTGAGGACCTTGAGCTGAATCGGCCCCTGCGGCACATTGTCGCCGGACTGGCGGATGCGGCGGGTCAGGAACATCTCGGCCATCGCCGTGTCGGAAAGCTGGCTCTTTGGCCCCTTGGCGCGGCGGATCTCGGCGACCACCTCCGCTACGGGCCGGCCGCCGAACTCCACGACCTGGTCGCCGACCTCGAATGGAAAGGCCTTTTTCGACAGCACACGCCGGTCGATATCGACGATGAGATGCTTGCCGCCGATGCCGGCGATGTCGAGCGGCAGCTTGGCCATCTCGGTCGAGTAGAACTGAATGCTGACATGGTGATCGCGCACTGAGTTAGTGAAGCGCGCGAGAATGTTCTGATACTGGCGGGTGGTAATATGCGTCGCCTTATTGATGTCCTGCTTGGCCTTATCCAGCTCTTTCTTGAGCTCCAGGCCGAACTTCTCCCGCTTCCAGTCCAGCGGAGCGTAATGCTCAGAGAAGATGGTCGCCACATACTCCAGCGTCTGGATCATCTTGCGCTTGGTCAGGTTCTGATTGTCATGCGCGAACGGCACGAAGTCGTTGCCGGAAGACTTCTGATGCGTCAAGGAGCCGCCCGTCAGGAGCTGCATTATGCGGCCGCCCAGGCCATGCGCGGCGCCCATGGAGGACTGCGCCAGCGGCCCGACCGACTTCACCGCCGCGCCGATCTCGCGGGAAATGCCTTGGGTCCTGACGGCGACGCCCTGCCGGCCCTTGGTTTCGGCGGCGGACTTCGCGACCGTCTTGCTCTGCACTGCGGCCGCGGGAACCTGACGGACCGACGCGGAGGGGGACACCGCGAGGTTCCGGTTCTGCGCCGACGGCAGGACGGGCGCGACGGAGGACAGGCTCGGCAGCACCGAAACTTTGCCGTTAAGCGACAGCGTGCTGCCGCCGGTCACGGCGAGGACGCCGTTGTTGGCGCCCAGGCTGAGCGGCACGGCGCGGACGCCGACATTCGCCTTAACGGCGCCGGATATCACCTGTCCGGCATAAGCCGGGACGGAGCCCGATGTGATAAGAAAAAAGGAAACAGTACACGCCATAAACGCCTTCATGCGCGCGACCAATGCAGTATTCATAGCTTCCCCCATAGTTTGCGGCTGAACTTGATTTTAGTAATACCGCCGGGTTATACCGTGGTACTTAAGTCCCGCGCGGGGGCGGGAAATCGACCCACGGGAAAAAGCCTGAAGTGCCTACAAAAGCGGCGCCGCCCCCGGGATTGGCGGGGACGGCGTTACGCAAGGCGATGCGTGCGCTTTAGACCGCGGCCTTGGCCTTGGACGTCAGGCGGTTCTTGATGCAGTCCGCCAGCCGTTTGATGCCCTCATCGATCTGCTCGACGGTCGGATACGAGAAGTTGAGACGCATCGTGTTCTGGCCGGTGCCGTCGCAGTGGAAGGCGCTGCCGATCACATAAGCCACCTTGCGCTCCACCGCCTCCGGGAACATCTCATCGGTGTCCACTTCCACGGGCAAAGTCACCCATAAGAACAGACCGCCCTGAGGCTTGACCCAGCGTACGCCGGCTTCCACCGGCATATACTTCTCGAGCGCCGCGTGCATGGCGTCGCGCTTGACGCGGTAGAGGTCCTTGATCTTGTCGATATGCGAATCCAGCAGGTCCCGCCGCAGGAACTCGGCGGCGATATACTGCGAGAAGCTCGACGTGCAGAGGTCCATGGACTGCTTGGCGATCGACAGCTTGCCGATGACCTCCTCGGGCGCCACGATCCAGCCCAGCCGCAGGCCGGGCGCGAAGATCTTCGAGAAGGTGCGCAGCGTGATGACGCTGTGCGAGTCGTCGAGGTTGTGGAGGGCCGGCGGCTTCTCGCCCTCGAAGCGAAGCTCGCGATAAGGGGAGTCGTCGACCACGATAAGACTGTAACCCTTGGCCAGCCGCAGCAGCTCCTGGCGCCGTTCCGTGGTCCAGGTGACGCCCGAGGGATTCTGGAAGTCGGGGACGATATAGGCGAACTTGTAATGCTCGTCCGAGTCCCGCAGGACCTTCAGCTTCCGGTGCAGGTCGCTGACGATCATGCCGTAATCGTCGGAGTTCACGCCCACAAAGCGCGCGCCGTAGGCGGAGAAGGCCTGCAGGCCGCCGATATAAGTCGGCAGCTCCACCAGGATGGGATCGGTCGGATCGATAAACACCCGGCCCACGAGGTCCAGGGCCTGCTGCGAGGAGGCGGTCACCATGACGTTCTCAACGGAAACGTTGAAGTTTTTCCGCCGCATGAGCTTGACGATCTCTTCACGCAACTCCTGGATCCCCTCGGTGGGGGAATACTGCAGGGCCGCCTTCGGGTTCTCCTTGAGAACTTGCTGGCTAATATCCGCGATCGCCTCGACGGGGAAGCTGTCGGGCGACGGCAGGCCGCCGGCGAAGGAGATGATTTCGGGGTTCTGCGTGAGCTTGAGAAGTTCGCGGATAGCGCTGCCTTTGATGCGGCGCGATGTGATGGAATAGTTCTTGACGAAGTCGATCATGGGTGACTCCCTCCGCCTGATGATTGGCTCGATCCGACCTGCCCTAAGATAGCTTATTTCGCGATCTTAATTAAAGGGTGAAGCGGCCGCTTCCAGGCCCAAAAGCTGCGCCGCGGCGGGCCCGAAATCCTTGAGCGGAACGCCTGGAGGCATCCGGCGCACCAACGGGAAGTCCTTGAGCTTGCCGGGGGGCGGCTCCTCGGAGCAGAAAGGATGTATCCCCCGCGACTGCGCGAACTCCCCGGTCCGGTGATTGAAGACATGCGAGCTCACCCACTTAAAGCAGACCAGAGCGCCGGGGAGCGGCACCGCCTCCGGCGCGGCGTACTTAGGCACGTCCTCCGTCCGGTAAACGCAGGTCTCGAACTCCAGCGAGAGATTCTTTACTCCTCCGCCCTCCCCGACGAAAGCGGTCCCGGGATAATCCAAAACGTAGAGCTCCGGCGACGGCGGCTTCTCGCGGCCGTAAAACTCACGGGTCTGCCGCTGGATCGAACCGGGCACCCGGTTCCACTGGTAGGCGAAATGCCGGGGCAAATCGTCGTAGCTGTTGTAAAAGGGATCCTTGTCCACGGTGTCAAAAACCTGAACTGCATGGCGGAAGGGGATCACCTCGCCATAGAACTCCCGGTTATAGGCAAAAGCATAGCGCACTTCCCCGGCTTGTTCGTAGGAGTCGAATACGCAGCCGCGGATTGTCTGCACAAAGCCGTACTTCTCCAGCGCCGCGATATCCTGCGTCCGGTAATGGGCCGAAAAGCCGGTGCCGTAGCTATAGGTTCCGTGAACCAGCACCTTGTATTGCTTGGCGCGAAATCGCACTTCCTGCAGATCACAGGTATCCGTCTTCCGGCAGTCCGCATTGGTCCAGGTCTCTTCCTTGACGGATAGCGTCACCGCTTCGCCGGCATAAGCGTTCGCGGTGAGCAGCAGGGTTGCGCACAGGATGCCGAGGCCTCGCATATCCGTATATTGTGCATGCAAACGCGTGCATATATGGGGACCAAACGCCCCGAAACGGCTGAGGTATTGGGCCCAGCACAATTTAGGCAAGTTAGCCCCGCCTTACGGCGGGACCAGCTGCCTCGATGACCCGAGCACCGAGGCTGCGCATTCCCGATAGGCAGCTAGGGCGACTGCAGGGGGGCGAGGATTTTGCGCAGCCAGTCGCGGGCCTTGTCATCGGATCCTTCGCACCAGCGGTTGGCGGCGTTCTCCGCCAAATCGAGAGCACCCGGGTATCCCTTAACGACTGCGGTCTCAAGCTGCCGCTTGATGCGCAGCGCAAGCTCCGGGTCGCTCATAAGTTCTTCAAGAAAATCCAGCAGCCCTTCGTCATCGGTTTGATCCGCGAAATGAACTTCCAGCCGACGGCGGAGCTCTGCACAGCTATCAGCGGACATGGCGAGAGGGGACTAGCGACCCTGCGGATACATCGTATAGATGCCGACTTTTCCGGACTTCGAACGGACGACGACGGTGACTTCCTTTATGCCGTTGACGCGCTCATAACCGCTGCTGGTCTTTTTGAGGCCGTAGCCCACGCCATCCGGCATAAAGAACTGGAGACTGATGCCTTGCAGCTTGCCGGCGAGCATTTTCGCCACTTCGCCCGAGAAGCGCTGATCGGATGACACCTTTTTCTCCACCGCGCGCCAAACCTCGCGCGACGTGCGGTACATGTTGGGGTAGGTATCGAACTTGGTGGCCACCCGGATGCCGCGCCCGCGCAGATAGTCGTCGCTGACATCCGGGCTATGCCGCTGCAGCACATGCCCGAAGCCCTGCAGCGCACTGAGGATTTCGTCGTCGGAGGCCTTGTCCGGGTCGAAGTTGCGCTTGCCGCGCAGCTCCGCGATAATGCTGTCGGAGGACGCCTTCTGAAACTGGACTTTGGACTCCGCGGCCATGCCGGCGGAACGAGAGCCGAGCGGAGCGCCGGCGGTAAAGGACTGCTGAATGCCGTGATAAGATTCAACGAGAGCCGGCTGCTCAGCGGAATACGCAGGAGCGCGCAGCAGCAGAAAAGCCGCAGCGGCGAGAAAGGCTAGAGGGGCCAACAGCCTTTTTTTCATGCGGGGCCTATCTCCATGAGTATAGCCCTGGCCGCGTAATTGTGCAATAGGAATTTAGAAAGGATCGAGATCGGACCAGTCGTCGTCCTCGCCGCGCTCGACCGGCAGCGAGCCGGGTACCGCCGCCGGCTTCCACGAATCATCCGCGTCCTCGACCAGCGGAAGCCAAAGGCTCCGCGCCGGATTAAACAGAAAACGTGAAGCCGCCGCCGAGGACTTCAGCACCCCGACCCGCTGCTCCTCGCCGATGCTGTCTTCTTCCCATGTCATGCCATCCTCTTCGCCGCCGATACGCACCTGCAGCGAGACATCCTGCAAGCCGCCGCTGTACGCGGTAGCATAGTCGCGGACGCTGGTCGGCTCCCGGTTATCCCACGACTGAAACTCCGTCGCCGACAGGTCCGCCGCGCCGCCGCGCGGCAGGATCAGTCGGGTCCAGTAGGCCGTAGTGGCGGCGTCCAGGTGCTCCTGATACAAAACCCGCACGGAAGCGGTGCTGACGGGCGGGAACTCGGCGATCATGGTGCGCTCCACCATCCCCTCGTCGTCGGCGGAAACCTCGGAACCGTAGTCGCGCAGCATGAACTTAGTGGTGCAGAAGCCTTCGATGGTGCGCACCGTATAACCCTTAACCGTCTTCTCCGCAAAGCGATGCTGCAGCGTCTCGTATTCCAGATTCTGCTCGGCAACCCGCGCCTGCAGTGAGACGACCAGGCTCTGCGCCGCTTGGGCGAACGACAGCGCACGCGTTGTCGCCGAGTCAGGCCGCACCTCCGCGACGCCGACGCCGACGAGGTAGCCGCCCGGATCGGCAAGACCGGCATAGGGGGCGGTCGTCCAATCCGGAAGCGCCGCCCACACCCCCGCCGGACACAGCGCCGCCGCCAGTAACGCTCCTGCGCACCTCATTTTGCGGCCTCTTCGGCCGCGATGCGCACCGCCTCATCGACCACTCCCCGCGGCGCTCGATTCTCCAGCGCCTCGAGCGCCGTCGCCAGCTGCTCAGGGCTCTTGACGCCGCAGATGGCGGTCGAGGCTTCCGGATGCGCGAAGACAAAGCCGAAAGCCAGGCGCCGGCCGTCCAGACCGCGATCCCTAAGGAGAGGGGCTATGCGGTCCATCGCCCGCAGCTTCGCCTCACCCGCCTGCCAACGGCCCCAGTCCACCTGACGAAAATCGTTGTGCTCGAACTTCCGCTCGCGCGTGACCCGGCCGGTGAGTATGCCCTTGTCGAACGTCCCCCAGGACATATAGCCCATCTCCTCGCTCTTCAGGAACGGCAAGAGCTCATCGCGCGCCTGGGTGTGAAAGATATTGAATTCGGTCTGGACGACGTCGACGCGTTCGATCTCGGCGGCCTTGCGGATTTCCGCCGGGTCGTAGAAGTTCGAGAGGCCGATGGCCCGGATTTTACCGTCCTTCCTGGCTTGCGCGAGGACCTCCATGGTCCGGCGCACGTCGACCTTCTTATCGGGCCAGTGGATGAGGTAGAGATCTATATAATCGGTCGCCAGGTCCCGCAGGGACTGCTCCAGCATGCGCCGGACGACCGCGGGATCATTGTCGATGCGGGGGGTTTTGTCTTGGTCCCAATCCACTCCGCACTTGGAAACAATAAAAACCCGGTCGCGCATCCCGGCAAAAGCCTTGCCGATACGCCGCTCCGACATGCCGTAGCCGTAGATGGGCGCGGTGTCGAAAAGGTTGATGCCCGCATCGTAGGCCGCGCGCAGCAGCCCGGCCGCGGCCTTCTCGTCGATGGCGCCGAAGCCGTAGCCGCCGCCCTCGCCGCTGACGGCGCCGCCGCCGAAAGATATCCGGGAGACCTTGAAATCCAGCTTTCCGAAGGGGACTGTTTCCATCGAGCACCTCTTATGTGAGATCTATGGTAACAAGAAACAGCCGCTGCAGATAAGGTGCCAGGCAGGTTTACTGAAGGGGACTAGTTGGCGCCGTCGGCGAGTTGGAAGGTGTAGGTCGGCGCGGTGGAATCGATATCGTCCTCGCCGTAGCGGCGAACGCTGAGCGCCTCGCCCGAATAGCTGGAGACCCAAGGGGTGACGAGGGTGCCGCTCTTGTCGGTGCGGTGGATCTTGGCGCCGACCTTCTGAAGCCGCGTCAAGGTCTCGCTGGTGGGCACGCCGTAGCCGTTATTGCCGACCGAGATCACGGCGATATGCGGCGTCACCGCATTGAGGAAGGACTCAATGGTGGACTCCGAGCTGCCGTGATGGCCGACCTTGAGAATGTTTGAAGTCAATTTATCGCCGTAGCGCTCGATCATCTGCCGCTCGACTTTGGACTGGGCGTCGCCGGTGAACAGCACCGAACGGCCATCGTACTCCAGCTTGATCACGATCGAGCAGTTGTTGATCTCCCGTCCACCGTCGGCCCCGCCGATGCTGGAACCCTTATCAGCGCAGGAGTTCAGGACTTTGGCGTAGACCCCGTCGCCCCAGGGGAGCCGCTGACCGATCCCGGGATAGCTGGTGGAACACCCCGGCTCATTGGCGGCCTTCTCCCGCACCACGTCGTCGCCTTTGGCGCCGGAGTTGTCCATCCTCGTGTCGTAGAAATTATTAACCTGCAGCTCGTCGAACACATAGTTGAGGCCCTTGTAGTGATCGGCGTGGGGGTGGGTTAAAACGACATGATCGATCTTGTCGACGCCGTGCTGCTTGAGAAAAGCCGAAATCTTCTTGTTGCTCGGCCCGCCGTCGATAAGGGCGTTCTGGCCGTTGGGAAGCTCGATGTACTGCGCATCGCCCTGGCCGACATCGATGAAGTAGACCTTCATGTCCCGCTTGACGCCCGCGGGCTTGACCGCGGCGCCCGCCGGCAGGGGCGCGATCTGCGGCAGATCGCCGAAGGATACCGAGAGAGCACTGCGCCCCTTGAGATCCTCGATGGTATCGGCGGAGACAGGAAGAGCGGTCCACGGGGAAACGAGGAGGCCCAGCAATAGCGCCAGGCCGGGAAGCATCCGCTTTAGGGCGACCGCGATCTGCATTACTCTAAGGTTAAAGGAATTAGGCCTTCCAGGTAGAGCAATAGGACCTAAATGATTTTAGGCCCTAAGACCTATACGGCTCATTGAAAGAATTATGCATAAATTTCCTATACTTACTCCTATGAACTCAGAGCTAACCGACCTCCTCGCGACCAATTATCTGGGCAATACGGTCCAAGCCTATGCCGCCACGGCGATTTTCTTCGCCGCGGTACTCGTCGGCGCCCTCATCCTGCATCACCAACTGCTGTCGCGCCTCAAGATTTTATGCGGAAAAACAAAGACGGATTTTGACGATTTTATGATCGAGCTCCTCGCCAGAATTTCTCCCGCGGAGTTGGCCTTTCTATCCTTCTACGTAGCCGCACGCTCGCTGACCCTGAGCGGCGGCGTGGCCAAAGCGCTGCAGATCGGCCTGGTGGTGGTGCTGACCCTGCGCGCCGTATACCTGGCGCAGGCCATTATCGGCTACTCCATTAAGAGGACCTTGGGCCATATGGGGGTGGAGGACGCCCACGCCTCCTCGGCCATGAAGAATCTGCAGTTCTTTCTCAACGCCGCCCTCTGGGTCGGCGCGCTCATCTTCATCCTCGACAACCTCGGGGTCAACGTCACCGCGGCCGTGGCGGGCCTGGGCATCGGCGGCCTGGCGGTGGCCATGGCGGCGCAGTCCATCTTCAAGGACCTGTTCAGCTCCTTCGTCATCTTCATGGACAAGCCGTTCAAAGTCGGAGACTTCATCATCGTCGGCGACATGATGGGATCCGTCGACCATATCGGCATCAAGACCACCCGCATCCGCAGCCTGACCGGAGAGATGCTGGTGCTTTCGAACTCGGATCTTACCAGCTCGCGCATCCGCAACTTCAAACTCATGGAGAAGCGCCGGATATCCTTCAGCTTCGGCGTCACCTACGAGACCCCATACACCAAGGTCAAGGCGATTCCGGACATGGTGCGCGAGATCTTCTCAGCCGACGAGGTAATCCAGCTCGACCGCGTGCACTTCAAGGCCTTCGGCGACTCGGCCCTGCAGTTCGACATCGTCTACTACGTACTGACCGGCGACTACGCCGTCTACATGGACTCCCAGCAGCGCTTCAACCTGGCGCTCATGAAGCGCTTCGCCGACGAGGGCATCGAGTTCGCCTATCCGACCCAGACGGTCCATCTGCGGCCGGCGAAAAACTGAGCATATGGAGCCGCTGGGCTGCGCGCTGCTGACCGCTGTCGGCGTGCTGGCGGGCTTCACCAATGTCATGGCCGGCGGCGGATCGCTCTTGACCCTGCCGGTCATGGTATTTCTCGGCCTGAGCGGGCCGGTAGCCAACGGAACCAACCGCATCGCCATCCTGCTGCAAAACGCCAGCGCGATAACGAGCTTCCGGCGGCAGGGCCTGCACGACTTCAGGCTGAGCCTCTCTTTGGCGCTATGCGCCCTGCCCGGCGCCGCGGCGGGAGCATATTTAGGGACCAAGCTCGAGGGCGTCTGGTTTAACCGTATGCTGGCGGCGATCATGGTCGCGGTCCTGCTCCTGATACTCAACAAAAAGAAGACCGCGGCGAACACCGCCGGAGCGCGGCCTCAAAGAATCATCCTCGGTCATTTCCTGATGATCGGCGCCGGCCTCTACGGCGGTTTCATCCAGGCGGGAGTCGGCTTCATCCTCATGGCGGTTCTGCACCGGATCATGGGCTTGGACCTGGTGCGGGTGAACATGCATAAAGTCTTTATCGTCGGGATTTATACCATCGCGGCGCTGGCGGTCTTCGCCTGGCGCGGACAGGTATGGCTGCTGCCCGGCCTAGCGCTGGCGGCCGGCAACGCCGCCGGCGGCTGGCTGGGGGCTCAGGTCTCGGTCAAAAAGGGGGACCGGGCTATCCTGGCCGTATTCAGCGCCGCAATCGTGCTCTTGGCGCTGAAGCTCCTCCTTACTTAGGACGCAGGCAGAAGCCCTGAGCCGGCACGTCGAGCGCGGCGTTGAACTTGCTGGAGAGGTTCTGGAAGGCGATCCAGCCGGTCAGCTCGACGATCTCTTCCTCGCTGAAATGCCGCTTCAGCTCCGTAAAGACCCGCTCTTCGACCGCGCTCCCGGTCTTGGTGACGTCCTCGGCATAAGCGAGCGCCGCTTTTTCCCGCCCGCCGTAGTCTTCACTGGTCCGAAAGTCCGCGAGCGCCGCCAGCTTGGCGTCCGGGATTCCCAGCTTGGCGATGAAGGACGAACTCAGATCGAAGCAGAAGGCGCAATGGTTCAGTTGGGAGATGCGCAAAGACACCAGCGCGCGCAGGCTCTTGTCCAGCAGCGAGGATTTGCGGTCGAGGAAGCGGTAATAGATCTGCAGCCCCAGCATCAGCGCCGGCACCCGGCCCCAAAGATAGGCGGGTCCGAGGACCTTGCCGTACTTGCGCTCCTGCCCCCAGAAGATCAGCCGGATATACCAAGGGTACGCCGCACGGTCCAAGGTTTTGATGCGTGTCATCGCGCTACAGCATAACATAACACGCCGCCGCCCCCAGTTCCAATAAGTTTAGGTACCGGCCTTCAACTTATTGGAGTTTTACACTTATTCTGAAAGCCAACAGAATAATTCCAATAAGTTGAAGGCCGGTACCAATACTTATTTGGATAACATGCCTGGCACCTTTACTGGGGGGTTGCCGGGCGTCCTCGCGTATCGCTAAACTTCCTGCATGAGCTTCCCCGCGCTTAGTCTAGCCGCCGGCGTCCTCCTGCTTTCCGGCTGCGCCGGCACGGTCGAGCGCCGAACCGTCGAAGCTCCGTGCGCGCCGGCGCCGGCGATAGACGAGGAAGCTCCACCCGGCGAGTACTACCTGCGCCTCGAGGAAGCCTGCCGCAAAATGCCGAACAAAAACTGGGCCCGCACCTGCTGCGAGAAATCCGTCCAGCGCATGCGGCAGGATGGATACCGTTCGCTGCAGGCGCGCTCATGCCCCGAGGGCTACGGCAAGAGCCGCCTGTACTGCCAAGGCAGCCATACCTGGTGCGAGTCTCTGGACCGGGCGCGCGAGAAACCGCGCCACCATTACCCCTGCGGCACGGACGCCGCCTGCGCGCCTTGCGGCGAGGGCTGCCTGCCGGCGAGCGTCGCCCCTTACGCCGACTGCCTCGAGCCGACGCATAACGATTGCCGCTGCGTCGCGGGGCTCTGCCGGAGAAATTGACATGAAAGAGGAGCTCAGCCGCCGCCTTTTTCTTAAGAAGCTTTGGGCCATCCTCTGCGGGCTCGCCGGCCTCACCGCCGCCTATACCGCCCGCACCCTGCTGCCCGTCAAGAAAACCAAGCTCTGGCGGCTGGCGGCCGTTCCTGATCCTCATTCCATCGCGGTCGGCGAATCCCGCTGGCTCGAAGCGGCCAATGCCTATATCCTGCGGGATGCGGAGGGCCTCTACGCCGTATCCGCACGCTGCACCCATCTCGGCTGCACGGTAGCGAAGGAAGGCGAGCGCTTCGTCTGCCGCTGCCACGGCGCCCTTTACGACGCCGACGGCGGAAAAGTCAGCGGACCGCAGCCGCGGGCATTGCCCTGGCTGGCGATCGAGCGGCGCGGCGACGGCCGCTACGTCGTCAACCTGGACAAGGAAATCCGGCGCGGAGAAAAGCTCCGGATATGACCCCGCCCTTCCTCCTGCACTTTCTTCCCGCGAGCATCAAGGCCGATTCGCTGTCTTTCGCCAAAACGCAGTGGGCGGGAATCACGGCGCTGGTAAGCTTCCTTATCCTCGGTTTCACCGGCGTCCTGCTGATGTTCTTCTACGTCCCCTCGGCGGAGGGGGCCTACGACTCCATCCTGCTGATCGATTCGGTCATGCCGCTGGGCGCCTTCACCCGGTCGCTGCATCGCGGCGCGTCGCACCTGTTCATGCTCGCCCTGCTCGCTCATATGCTCAAGGCTTTCTTCGGCTCAGCCTTCCTCTACGCGCGACAGAACTGGTATATCGGCCTCGGCTTGTTCGCGCTCGCCCTGCTGCTGGCTTATACGGGCTATCTCCTGCCCTACGATCAGACGGCATACTGGGCGGTGACGGTCGGACTCGAACTGGCGCGCGCCGTGCCGCTCATCGGCCCGCTTCTCGCGGGGCTGGTCTTCGGCGCGGCGGGCATCGACGATGCGGCGCTCACGCGCTGCTACGGCTGGCATGCCGCGCTCGGCCCGCTGCTGATCGCCGCGCTGCTGGTCTTTCACTTTTGGCAGATTCGCAGCCAGGGGCTCTACTCCTCAAGCCGCGGCCGCAAGCACCTGACGCAGGACGCCTATCTTCCCGCTGTCGGCATCCTGGCGGGAGCGGTGGTTCTCGTCTGCGCGCTATGGGCCCTGCTTTCGCCGCCGGATATCGGACCCCGTCCCTGGCTCGCCGAGCCGCCCAACCCGGTCAAGGCTCCCTGGTATTTTCTCGGCCTGCAGGAACTGGCGTCTCATGCGACGGCGCTTATCGCCGTTCCCGGCCTTATCGTTCTCAGTTTTCTCCTCGCGCCCTTCGCCGCGCGGGAGAAGCGCTGGAAGACGCCCTTTTTCGCCGCCACCGGCATCCTCCTCGCCATAGTCGTTGCCGCTACCTTTGTCGGCGCGCTGCGCGGAGAGAACTGGCAGCTCGGCGCCCCGAGAACCGGCCACGGAATTTCACCAAGCGCCAAATACGCGGGACGGAAACCCAACGGCATCATCGAGACCAAGGTTTTCGGCCGGCTGGAGCGCTGCCTGAGCTGTCATGCCGGCATGCGCCACAAGACCTCATGGATCGACGAGACGCATCCCGCCGGCGTCTACGGCTGCGCGTCCTGTCACGGAGGCACGGCGCTGTCGCTCGATGCGGGCCTGGCGCATAGCCGGGGCGCCGGCTGGGGCGCGGACCGGCTGCTGACCGGCGACCTCAGCTATGCCTCCTGCTTCCGATGCCATCTGCCGGGACGCCTCAAGGGAACCGGGAGCGGCGCCCGCGGCATCGCGCTGCTGACCGAGCTGGGCTGCCTTTCCTGCCACGAGATCGGAGCCGCCGGCAGCGGCAAGAACCTGCGCTCGACGCTTTACCGCGGCCTGGATGAGCTGCGGGAGCTTCTTATCGACCCGGCCCGCCGCCTTCCAGAGCGCACCATGCCGCGCTATCAGATCTTCGAAGACGAGGCGCGCTTTCAGGAAGCCGCCGTCGCCCTGCTCGGAACATCGCTGCCGCGGCTGCGCAAGCCCGCCGTGGACTGGACCCGCAACTGCTCGCTATGCCATCCGCGCGGCGCCGGGAGCCGGCCGGAAAAGTTCCATGCCTGCCCCACCATCAAGGAGCGCGCGTCCACCCTTTCCTGCCTGCGCTGTCATGAGAAAAAGCTGAAGCCGGGAGGGGCGCCCTGCCCCTATGTCCAGGACCATGCCGGCTCCTGCCGGACCTGCCATGACTAAAGCCGTCCGGCTTTGAACGCGGCGGCGATCTTTTCGCTTACCCGCAGCGAGTTCGCCATGATGGTAAATGTCGACGGAACGCCGCCCGAGGTGGGCATGAAGGAGCCGTCAGCGACGTAGAGGTTCGCGATCTCATGCGCCCGGCAGTCCGGGTTGAGCACGGAGGAGGAAGGGTCGGTCCCGAAGCGGCAGGTTCCCTGCTGCAAAATGAAAGTCGTGCCCGCCTGCGGCTCAGCGTAGATGCTGGCGGGCCCGGTTTTCTGCAAAATACGACGGCCGCGCTCAACGATGAATTTCGCCATCGGCAGTTCGGCTGGATGACGCTTGACCGTCGCCCGCACCGCCGGAACGCCCCGCTGGTCCTTGTACTTTCGATCCACGTCGACGAAGGTCTTGGGATTGGGCAGAAACTCAAGAAAGGTTTCCATTTTGACGTTCACATAGTCCCGCATCTCCTGCACAATCCGCTCCCGCAGTTCGCGTCCCCGCCGCGGTGCCGCGGCGCCGAGCCGTTCCAGGATTCGCTCCGCGCGCAGCACCGGCGCGCGCTGCGACATAACGAAGCTGCAGGTGCCGCCCTTCGGATAGAGCAGTCCGTGCGCCTTATGGTTCTTGACGATGTAGTAGTCCTGCAGCGAACGCTGCAGCAGCAAGGCATTCGATCCGAGATCCAGTTCGCCGCGCTTCCCCTTGCGATAGCGGGCGGTGATGTTGGAAGCGGTCGAAAAGCTGAGGTTCCGTCCCACCTGTCCGCTGCCGTTGGCCAAGCCGCGAGGGAACCGGCCCGACTTCGAATTGAGCAGCAGGCGCGCGGTCTGCACCGCGGCGCAGGCCGCCACGAAGCAGCGGGCGGTGACGGTTTGCGATTCACCCTTGGCGTCGAAATAGACGGCTTTCTGCACCGTTCCGTCGGCGCCGGTCTCCAGCTTATAGGTCATCGCTTCCGGTATCACGCGGCAGCGGCCGGTACGGATCGCCTCCGGCAGGACGCTGTAGAGCGTCCCCGACTTGGCCCCGATCGGACAGCCGTAGGTGCCGCAGTCGGCATGATAGATGCAGGCTGAGCGCCCGCGGTAAGGGAGCGACAGCGCCGCCCGCGGCGTCGGGAAGGGGTGCAGGCCCAGGCCCTTGGCCGCCTTATCGATCAGCGCGGCGGCCGGATGGACTTTGAGCGGCGGCAGGGGGAAGGGCTTGGAGCGGCGAGGCTCGAAGGGGTACTGCCCGGCGATCCCGGACAGCCCGATGAGGTATTCGATGCGCGTATAATACGGCTCGAGGTCGTCATAGGTGATAGGCCAATCGGCGACGGAAGCGCCCGGCGGATTGCCGAAGAGCGAAGCCATCCGGAAGTCCTCGGGCCATAAGCGGTAGAAGCTGCCGCCCATATGCGTCGTGCCGCCCCCGACGCAGCAGGCGGTCCACAGCGACCGCGTTATCCGGAACCTCTGATCTCCATCTTGTTTGAGCAGCTGCGGATCGTCGGCGGCGTACGGCACGAAGAAATCGAAACGCTTATTGCGGATCTCGTCATGCAGGAGGTCCCGCGGCGTATAGAAGCGGCCGCGCTCCAGGACGATGACTTTCAGCCCGGCCTGGGCCAGAGACCAGGCGGCGATGCCGCCGCCGGCGCCGCTGCCGATGATGCAGACATCGCAGTCGGCCATCTCAGTACTCGAGGTGCGCGAAGGGCAGCTGCGAGCCGGGATGATAGCCGATCAGCTGCCAGCTCCGCTTGCCGGGATTGACGCCGTTGGCCGGGTCGCCGAATACCGCCATCAGGTCGGCGCGCAGCAGGAGGTTGTAAAAAGACCGGCTGTTCTCGTACATCTCGTCGAGCAGCGCCGCCTTCTGCGCGTCGTCGAGCTCGGGGAAAGCCTCTTGGTGGCGCTCCCGGCAGAGGTTCATCAGCCGGCCCAGGTGCTCGTTGAAGTAGTCGAGCACCTTCTCGAAACCCGGAGTCTTGAGCCAGCGCTGCAAAAACGGATAGGCATGGTATTCGAGACAGCCCGGCCAGATCATATCAAGCAGGGCTTTGACCGTACGCTCTTCATCGCCGGCGAACAGACCGGGATCTTTCGTCGGAGCACCCAGGCCGAGACGAGGCACGAGCAGGCTCGCGAGCATGAATTTCAGGAACTCTTTTCTGCGCATGGGACGAAAAGCATCTTATGAAATTTGCCTTGCTTACATAGGAAACTTGCACTACACTGGGAACATGGTAAAGTCGGTGCTGGCCGTCTGCCTGCTCGCGGGTTCGGCGATCGCTGCGAAAATATCCCCGGAGCCCGCGAAAAAAGTCGATACGCCGGTACCCGGTGTCGACGAACTCTTCCAAGACGACCTGGCCGAACAACAGCGGGTAGTGGTCCGGGGAAGGCTCAATGCGAAGCTCATTAGCGCCGGGAGCGGCGATGACGGCCCCGGCAGCGGCAGCTATCTGTTTGGGAAAAAGATGTCCCTGCACCTCTCTCCGGAACCGCAGGGCGCGGACTTAAACACCGTATTGGTGGTCGTCGGGCAGGCGCGGTTCTGCGGCCCGGAAAAAATGATGCGCCGGCTTTGCGGCCTGCGCGAGACGGAGATCCTAAAAAACGAGGGCAGCGGCGAGCTCCGCATCTTAAAAAAGTGCCGCCGCGATGCGGACTGCGAACTCGTAGAGGCCACCCATCCCTGCGGCGGAGTCGAAGCCATAAACGCGGCGAACCCCCGCCAATTTTGGCGCGAGCATTATGAAAAAGCGCTTGCGGAGAGGCGAGCGAGCGGAATCAGCTACCGTTGCCGGTCCCGCGAGCTCACGCTGGAAAACACTCTTCCCTCCTGCGTGAAAGGCGAATGCGGGGTCATAGAGAAGGTCCAGCGGCGGGCCGGAACAGGAGAATACTGCTATCAGGGTTCGTCATTGATGAAGAATCAATGCAAAGAGGGCCTAATCTGCGTCAATTCGGAGACCGGGAAAGAAGCCCAAAGCTGGGGCACGGGAACGTGCCAAAAGTAGCGCCGAACATCCTGCGGGCGCCGCCGACGAACGGACAAATATCAACATGAAAACCTGGTGCGCACTATTTGCGGTTTTAATTTCAGGCGATATCGCATCCGCATCCGCGCCCGCCCCGGCATCGCAGCCCATAAACGGCTGGCAAGCGGATCGTGAAGTTAGCGGAACGCCTCTAACCATTACATGGGAAGAGTCTAAATACAAGCCGGAATGCATCCTCTGGCTCCAGGATTTCACGATATCCGAGCCGTTCTACATGTCAGACGAAACAAACACGATCACAATCCCGCGGCAAGGAAGAAACGAGTTACCCGAGAGGATTCTCATTATCCCCGAAGAAAACACCTTAAAGCCGAAAATTATCGACGTCTCGCCGGAGACCGAAAAGATCACCTTCGTCGCTGAACGAATCCCAAAAAATGAAGTTTATTTTTGGGGCTTCACTCCGCAAAACCAATGTTCGCCTCCAAGCGGCCCGACGGCCATGGGCGTCTCAGTCCGATTAGTTTATGCGACGGACGTCTATGCACAATTTAACGGCGCATTCTTATGGCATATCGCTTTAAACAAAAACGACAAATACGAGAAACCTTTCTATTTTTATCCGCACCATAGCGGCACCGTGAAGGAAATATCAATCGCGGGCTTTGCCGAAGCGAATGATGTCGCGCGGGCCGCTTGCCGCACGCATACACGAAAAGAGTGCGATTTCATTCTTACGACGAGCAAAGAGTCGTGGGGCAAGTCGCATCAAATAGTGTTTGAAAGGAATTCCCTTTTCGATCCCGCGCAGTGCCCGGTATATTGACCCGGCAGGCGAGCCCGTATCGGATCGATGCCTACTACCGGCCCGCATATTCCGTATAATTCTCCCACGACCCCATAGCTCAATGGATAGAGCGCCTGCCTTCTAAGCAGGATATCCAGGTTCGACTCCTGGTGGGGTCAGATTCACCCCATAGGTGATCCAGGTGGGGTCAAAATGTTACACACTCTCTAACAGTGGCCCAACTATACAGCAGCTTAAAGCTCTTCCGGTACAAAGACCACCTCGACGCCATCCGCGAGCGGCGGGTCCTGGCCCCGGTGCATATCCGCCTCAAGCCCGAGAATGCCTGCAACCACGACTGCTGGTTCTGCGCCTACCGGGTCGGCCACCTTGAGCTCGGCGAGGACATGTCCGAGCGCGACCGCATTCCGCAGGAAAAGATGAAGGAGATCGTCGGCGACATCATCGAGATGGGAGTCAAGGCCGTGACCTTCTCCGGCGGCGGCGAACCCCTGGTTTACAAGCACATAGTCGAAACCACCCGCGCCTTGGGCGAGGGGGGAGTCAAGCTCGCCACTTTGACCAACGGCACCCACCTTACCGGCGAGAAGGCCGAAATGTTCGCCAA
The DNA here is from genome assembly GCA_043827405.1 of Elusimicrobiota bacterium. Lineage (GTDB taxonomy): Bacteria > Elusimicrobiota > Elusimicrobia > UBA1565 > UBA1565 > JBDRPD01. The sequence continues at coordinate 30,494 of JBDRPD010000035.1, forward strand.
GTACGGCACCTGGGTGCGCGTCTCCATGGATTACTGGGACGGCGCGAGCCTGCGCGCCTCGCGCAAGGCCAAGGAAGCCGAGTTCGAGAAGATCATCGAGAACATGCGGGCCTTCGTGAAGACCGGGACGAAGTGCGTCCTCGGCGTCAGCTTCATCGTCTCCAAGGACAGCCATTCACACCTTTATGATTTCTGCCGCATGATGAAGGACGTCGGCGTCGATCATGTAAAGCTTTCGGGGTGCGTCGTCAGCACCGACGGCAGGAAAAATAATGAGTACCACGCCGTATTCAAGGACGAAGTCCGCTCACAGATCACCCGGGCGCAGGGACTCAACAACGACAAGTTCCGGGTCGTCGATCACTACCACGAGATGATCGAGCGCTTCGACAAGGACTATACCTTCTGCCCGTACCTGACCTTCCTCACCGTAATCGGCGCCGACCTCCAGGTCTATACCTGCCAGGACAAAGCCTATACCGTGCCGGGGACCCTCGGCTCGATCAAGGACCGGTCGTTCAAGGATTTCTGGTTCTCGGAGGAGAACCGCAAGCGCATCTACGCCCTCGACCCCAGCAGGAACTGCCGCCACCACTGCGTCACCCACCAGAAGAACCTGCTGATCCGCGACTACCTCAACGTCGACGCGCAGCACGCCGACTTCGTGTAGTTACCTTTCTTTTACCCTCCCGTAACGCCGGGGCAACGGCGGTGAGCTACCGTATCGGCATGACCATCCGGACCACCACGAAACCGGCGCGAGTCCCTGCCGCAACACCGCTGCCCGCGCCGTTTCGGAATAAGCCCGCGCCGGTTTCGCGGCGGCCCGGCTGGCCGAATATCGATCCCGCCTAACATGCTCGACGTAAACGCCCGGCGGACGGCTCCCAGCCGTCCGGCGGGCGGCCGGGTGAACCGGGGAGTGGGGATCAGCGCTTGACGAGAGTCGCGCGCCGTTCACCGATGCCCGACCACTCGTAGGCCCGGCCCCCGGCTTTGACGCAAACCGCGGGGCTCTTATCGGTCCGGCGCCGCATCCAGGTGGGGTTCTCGCGGCCTTTGCTTCCGTGTTTTCTCATGGCGGGTACCTGCTGCATTTTCATTGTAGAAGCTGAGCCCATAAAGCGCACGAGTCCATGGGCCCATATCCCACCAGACAATAGACCCAGGTCGTTTTCCACCATCCGGGAAGCCGTTTGATATACTGTTCCAAGCACTATGAACAAGCTATTGATCGCCCTCCTGCTCGCCGCCATGAGCGCCGCCGCCTGCACGAAGAAAGAAGAGCCCAAAAAGACCGGCAAGCCGGTCGGCCGGGGAGTGATCGTCGATCCCCGGGAAGCCAAGAAGTACCTCAAGCGGGCCGACCAGGCGGCCGCGAGCATGCAGCAGACGTCCTTGGAGCATGCCAAGGACCTCGAACAGTCCCCGTGAAGAAGGCCTCGCGCCAAGAGCTCCGGCGCTGCACGGAGATTCTGGAAGCCGTCGCCGCGGACCGCTCGCTGATCGACCGGCTGACGGACGAGGACCGGATTGCGCTGCTGCGCGCCGCCGGCCGCGCCTCGCGCCCCACCCGCCATGAGCTGACCATACTCAATAAGTCCCGCCGCAAGGCGAAGAGGGTTCGCGCCATCCTGTCCGACAAGAAGGCGCTGGCGAGCACCGAGATCCGCACCGCCCGCCTGGCCAAGGTCTACGTCCCGCCCGCCAAGCGCAACGGAACCGGACAGCGGCTGCGCCGGGAGCGCTCCTGCTACGTGTGCAAGCGGGGCTACAAGCGCCTGCATTTCTTCTACGACTCGATGTGCTCCGCCTGCGCCGAGTTCAACTACGAGAAGCGCTTTCAAACCGCCGATCTGCAGGGGCGCGTCGCTCTGATCACCGGCTCGCGCCTCAAGATCGGCTACCAGGCGGCGCTCAAGATGCTGCGGGCGGGCGCCACGGTGATCGCGACCACCCGCTTCCCGCACGACAGCGCCGAGCGCTACGCCCGCGAGCAGGACTACGGCGGCTGGCGCGACCGCCTGCACGTCTACGGCCTCGATCTCCGGCATTCGCCGAGCGTCGAGCTCTTCGCGCGCTGGGTGGAGAGCTCCTACGACCGGCTCGACATCCTCGTCAACAACGCCGCGCAGACGGTACGCCGTCCGCCCGGCTTCTACGCCCATCTCATCGCGCGCGAGTCGCTCCCCCGCGAGGAGCTGACGCCCGAAGCGCGGCCGCTGCTGGAACGCTACGCGGCGTGCACGGCCGGGCTCTCCCGCGGCGGCGCCCCGCGCATCGCCGGCGGCGGCCCGTCCCGCGGGCTCACCGCCTGGTCGCAAAGCGCCCCCGGCATCGGCATCCGCGAGCCGGCCCGGCTCTCGCAGCTGCCCTACGCTTTCGACGACTCCTCCACCGACGACGAGGTATTCCCGCTCCAGCGGCTCGACGCCGACCTGCAGCAGGTCGACATGCGGCAGGTCAACAGTTGGCGCCTGGGGCTGGCCGAGGTCTCGACCCCGGAAATGCTGGAGCTGCAGCTGGTCAACTCGGTGGCCCCCTACATCCTCTGCGCCAAGCTCAAGCCCTTGATGCTGCGCCATGACAACCGGGACAAGCATATCGTCAATGTCTCGGCGATGGAAGGCAGCTTCTCCCGCCATACCAAGACCGACAAGCATCCCCACACCAATATGGCAAAAGCCGCCCTGAACATGATGACGCTGACCTCGGCGCCCGACTACGCCGGCTCGGGCATTTACATGAACGCCGTGGACACCGGCTGGGTAACCGACGAGGACCCGGCGCAGCACGCGGAGCGCAAGCGCATGGAGCACGGCTTCGAGCCGCCGCTGGATATCGTGGACGGCGCCGCCCGCGTCTGCGATCCCTTCTTCAGCGGCCTCAACAGCGGATGCCACGTCTACGGCAAGTTTCTGAAAGACTACCGCCCCACCGACTGGTAAGGCTACAAAGCGAATATCGCGGCGGTCAGCAGGGCGCAGAACGCGCCCATAATGAGGTGGTTGACGTTGTGGTCCCGCTTGCCGGTGCTTAGATAATACAGCGCGGCCGCTCCAAAGGCGCAGGCGGCCACGATCTTGACCGCCAAGCTCGAAGTCATGACGAACTGGCCCTTCACCCGGACTACTCCTTGGACGGGGTCTCCAACTCTTTGAGAGCCGTCCAGTGCCAGCGATCCCAGGCGTCGTAATCGCGCTGATCGAAGCTCTCGCCGGAAAGAATCCCCAACACGGTATAGGCCATATTGTGGTTGTTGGGATGGCGGCTGCGCAACAGCTTCATGATCTGGCGGGCGGCATTCTTAACGAGAAAGCGCTTGTAGTTCGGATTGTCCGCCAGGTTGAGCATCAGCGCCAAGGCCTTGGTCCGGTCGCCGGGAAACGGCACATCGAGCAGGCGGTTGATCTCGTGAATCGCGACCGGCACATCCGTATGATGAACCGTAAGGTCGTTGAGCACGCTGACCGCCGCGTCACGCACACCGGCATCCGGGTCCATGAGCCCGGATGCGGCGAAACCGGAAACCGCGGAGCCGTCCCGCAAATAGGCCAACAGAAAAAGCGCGTTCTTCCGGTAGACGGGGTTTCGGTGCTCGCGCAGGATCTTCTCAAGCAGCTCGCGGTGGACCGGCACGCCCGCTGCGAACTCCTTCTCGAGCTTGCCGAGTTCGGGCGTCAGCGCGCCCCAGACGCAGTAGAAGGAAAGACAGTCCGGCCGCTCCAGGACCGTAACGCTCTTGGCTTCGAACGCCCGTCCCAACGCCTCATAGCGTCCCCAAGCCTCGATCAGGTTCGAGGTGTCGGGAAAATCGTCAGTCGGATCAGAACGGAACGGCATGCGCGTCGCCATATCCTTCTTCTCCACCACCTCGAATATGAACATATACGGTTTCTCGTCCGCGGTTTCCTCGAGTTCGATAATGTGCAGGCGAATCCAGGCGAAACCGCCCATATCCTTGACGCCGTTGACGATAGCCGCTTCGTAGCGCTGCGCATCCCGGCCGGACTGCGTCGACCGGCGGGCGCGCGCGAGCAGCAGCCGCTCGATATCCTGCTGGTACTTGGTTTGGACCGCCTCCGGCGTCACCTTGCTGCTGCCGTTGATCTCGATATACTTCAATGACGGCCGCACGCGCTTGGCCGCCGCCGGCGGCGTCGCCAGTACGGCGGCGAAAAGCATGACGGCGCCCGCTCCCAACATCCGCATCGGTATGCTCATGATCTATTTATAGTATATTCCCGGCGATGAATCCATTTGCTATCCGCGACGCCGAAGTCCGCCTCGTCCGGATGCGCCTAAAAGAGCCTTTTGTAACCGCGTTGGGTTGCAAGGAAGAGACCGTCAACGCGGCCGTGCGCATCCGCCTCGCCGGCGGCGCGCAAGGCTGCGGGGAGGCCTCCGGCTCGGTCGTCATGGCGCGCCAGACCCCGCAGGTCCTGGCCGCCGCGCTGCGGCGCTTGGCGGCGCGCTTTCGGGGCCGCGACGTCTCCGCCAGCGAACCGCTGGCGCAGGACATCTGGCGCGCCGGCGGCCGCGTCCCCGCCGCGGCCGCGGCCTTCGAATGCGCCGCCGTCGAAGCCTTATGCGGCGCCTTGGGCGTGCGGCTGGCGGCCTGGTTCGGCGGCAGCGGCGACCGGGTGGAAACCGACCTGACGCTGTCGGCGGCCGCGCCGGAGGCGACCGCGGCGGCGGCGCGGCGGGCCGCGGACGCGGGCTTTCGCACGCTCAAGATCAAAGTGGGCCGCGGCGGCGCGGCCGCCGACCGCGAGCGCGTCCTCGCCGCGCACCAGAGCGGACGCCGGCCCCGCATCATCCTGGACGGCAATCAGAAGCTGAGCGTCGACAGCGCCCTGCGGCTGGTAGAAGCCTGCCGGCGGGCCGGCGCGCGGATCGCGCTCCTTGAGCAGCCGCTGGGGCACGCCGATATCAAAGGATTGGCCCGGCTCAAAGCGCGCTGCCCGGTGCCCATCGCGGCCGATGAGAGCGCACGCTCCGCCGCCGATGTCCTGCGCCTGGCCGAGCACGACGCCGTCGACGTCGTCAACGTTAAGGTCGCCAAGACCGGCCTGCGGGAAAGCCTCGCCATCATCGCGATCGCCCGCGCGGCGGGCATGAAGCTGATGATCGGCTGCATGCAGGAAAGCGCGCGCGGCCTGGCGCCGAGCGTCCATCTCGCCTGCGGCACCGGCGCCTTCGATTTCGTCGACCTGGATTCCGACGCGCTGCTGGCCGAGCCGCAGCCCCGCGGGGATTTCCGTCGCGACGGCCGCTTCCTTATCCTATGACCGACAGCGGTCCCGGCATCGGCCCGGGCAAACGCCTGCTCCTCGATCTGGGACTCGTCTATGCGGCGCTGATCTGGGGCGCGACGTTCTTTCTGGTCAAAGGCGTCCTCGATCATGTACACCCGGTGGCGCTTGTGGGCTGGCGCTTCATCATCTCCGGCCTGCTCATGCTGCCGCTGGCGCTGCGCCGCCGCAACCCGGCACGGCATCTTAAGGAAGGGCTGGTACTGGGCTCGATCCTCATGCTGCTCTACGTCACCCAAACGGCCGGACTGCTGCACACGACGGCGTCGAACTCCGGCTTCATCACCGGGCTGTTCGTATTTTTCGTACCGCTGTTTCTGCTGCTCTTCTTCCGCCGGCCGCCCGATAAGGGACAGTGGGCCGCCGTCGCCGTCGCGGTCGCGGGGCTGTGGCTGCTCACCGGCGGGCTCGCCGGCTTCAACCAGGGCGACGTCATGACCCTCTTCGCGGCCATGGCCTACGCCGCCCATGTCCTGGCGACCGACCGTTTCGTGCGCCGGGACGCCGACGCGGTCCTGCTGGCTTTCCATCAGTTCTGGATCTGCGGCGCGGCCTGCCTGGTCCTGGCCGGGGCGTCCGGCGCGGGGCTGCGCGTGGGCTCGCCGCGGGCGATGTGGATCATCCTCTTTCTGGCGGTGTTTCCCAACCTCTCGGCCTTCTTCATCCAGCTGATCGCGCAAAAGCATACGCCGCCCGTCAAGGTCTCGCTGATCTTCTCGCTGGAGCCGGTGTTCGCGGCTCTTTTCGCCTGGACCATCGGGGGGGAGGTCTTCGTGGGCCGCAAGGCGCTGGGCGGCGCCTTGATCGTGGCCGCCATGATCCTCGGCGAGCTCAGCCGCCGCTCCTTGCGCAAAGGCCGGTCGCAGGAAGTCCTGCCGGTCTAGAAAAACGGTAAAATAGCTCCCCATGCGCAGCGTACTGCACGCCAAGATTCACAACGCCACGGTCACCGAGGCCAACCTCCGCTATATCGGGAGCATCACCATCGACGAGACGCTCATCGAGCATGTCGGGCTATGGCCCGGCGAGAAGGTCCTGGTGGTGTCCAACACCTCGGGGACGCGTCTTGAGACCTATGTAATCCGCGGCGAGCGTGACTCCGGCGTGATATGCATGAACGGGGCCGCCGCCCACCTCATTAAGCGGGGCGAGGAGATCATCATCATGGGCTTCGAGCTCACCGCTGAGCCGATCGCGGCTAAGATCATACTGGTGGACAAGAACAACCGCTTCGTCCGTCGCCTCGACCGCTGATGCCGCGTCATTTGACAATACGCATTGCGGGCGCCACGACGAAAGACTAGAATCCCATCCATGAGATATATCCGATCGATTATTGCCGCGGCTGCGCTCCTGACGGCATTCACCGCCGCGGCATTTTGCCAAACGGCGCTCCCCGAATCCCCCGCGGAACCCGACTCACAAATCGATACTCGATGGCGCCCTTGGCATCGTTGGCCCCTTCCGCGTCCGGGACATCATGCCGTATTCTTTCCTCCCGGCGACATCTTTGCACCTCCGCTCGCCGATATCAAACAGCCCCGCTTTCATGCCAGCTGGCAGCACTATCATACGGACTTCGGCCGCTTTCGCGTCGGCTTCACGAGTTTCGGCGAGAATATCGGCTTGATCCGCTGGCCCGGGACCCGCGAGGGGGAGGGCGCGCAGCTCGGTATCAGCGGCGCGGTTTTCGCTATATTCAATCTCGACTCCGCCTCACACGATCTGCTCAACGCCGACTACGTTATCGGCTTCCCCCTGAGCATGCGCAGCGGACGCTGGTCGGCCCGGGCGCGGCTGTTTCACCAGTCTTCGCATCTCGGCGACGAATTCATCCTGACCTCGCAGCCGATCGCAGTAGAGCGGATCAATCTGAGCTACGAGATGCTGGAGACGCTGGTCTCCTGGGACTGCAAGGAGTACCGTATTTACGGCGGACCTTCGCGCATCCTTTCGACGGTCACTCCGCTCGATCGGCAGCGCGTCCAGCTCGGAGCGGAATACCGCGGCGCACGGGTTTCGCCGCTCCGGGGGCGGCCTATCGCCGGACTCGAATGGTCGGCATGGGAGGAGAACGCTTGGAGCGGCAATCTGGCGCTTAAGGCGGGCCTGCTCTTTGTTAGCCCCTATGATGAAGCGCGCGCGTTCAGATTGTTCGCGGAATACTACACCGGCCGGCTGCCGCACGGGCAGTTTTACAAACTCCGGGCGCAATACTGGGGTTTCGGCTTTGCCTTCTCGCTCTAAATGCCCCGTCCCAAACGAAAGAAAGCCAGCGGCCAATGCGTCTGCTGCCGCCGGGAGTTCGCCTTCTGCTGGAAGTGCCGCTGCGGCTTCGCCATCTGCCAGCCCTGCATGGACGGCAATACCTGGGGTATGACCTGCAACGGAGTGACCTGGGAATGCCCCGACTGCGGCGCGTGGAACAACTACGGCAGTTTCTGACCCCTTAAACTCCTAACAAATTAAGTCTGACACCAAGGCGGGAATTTAGTATAATATAGGCCTATGAAAAAACTAATTTTAGCCGCTGTCGCCGCCGTACTGATAATCCCTTCCGCCCGTGCGGGCGCCGCCCAGGGCCTCAACGCCCAGAAGCTCGCGCAGGCGGCGTATCAGAACGAGACCCAAGGCCGCTATCTCGCGGCGATGGCGCAGCTGCGCGCCGCCATCCGCCTCGACAGCAAGGACCCGGTCCTGTATCTGCACGCCGCGCGCGTGCGGCTGATCATGGGCGACGAGACCCGCTCAGCCGGAAACCTCCAGCTGGCGATTCAGCGGGCCCGCGCGATCGGCGCCTACGGCAAAACGGCCGCCAAGGTCCGCCAGGTGACCGGCTTTCAGCCGATCCTGACCTCCAAGCGCAACCAGCGCATACTCGACCTCTACGACGCGGTGGAGACGGGGCTGCTCAGCGAAGAGGAAGCCGTTGAGCGCATCCATCAGCCCGAGGCGATGCGCGACGCCTTGTCCGGCCTGGCCGGACCCGGCGCCTTCCTCAACGGCGCCCTGACCCCGCCCGCCCTGGAAGTCGACGCGGCGCTCAATGCCCTGCCCGAGCGCTCGCAGGTGATTTGCCAGACCGCGGAATGCGCGCGGGTTCGCCTGGAAGCGGCCCTACAGCGCGGCAACGACGCCTTCACGGCGGAGATCTACGATGAGGCCGCCGCCAACTACGAGCTGGCGCTCACGATATCCGACCTCGGGACCAGCCTGACGGCGGGCCAGCGCGGCGCGATCTACCTGCGCGTCGGCATCAGCCTGCGCCATATGGGGCTGGTCAATGAATCGGTCAAGCTGCTGACCATCGCCGCCAAGTCGCTGCCCGAGAGCGTCGAGGCCGAATACGAACTGGCGACCAGCCACAACCTGCTCGGCGAAGAGGAAACGGCGGTCGACCATCTGAAGCAAGCCTTCAACCGGGCGGCCCGGGCGGGCAGCTTCGACAAATGGCGCGCCCGCGCCGAGGCGGACGAGAACTTCGAGTCGGTGCGCTACTCCGGCCGCTTCAGCGAGCTGGTCGAAAAGTACACCGGCAAGTAACCGCGCGACGCAGACGACAGGACCGGACATCGTCCTTCCTCTGCGCTAGGCAGCGGCTTACGCTTCGTCAGGACGATGTCCGGTCCTGTCGTTTATCCACCCCCTGGCAGCGGCAGCCGCCGCTGCCGCTCCGACGAAGCGTAGACCTGGCCTAGCGCAGAGGAGGAGCGGTAGCGGCGGATGCCGCACCGTCGGGGGGGGAGATCAGCCGCTGGAGATGAGGCCGGCCTGGAGGCCTTTGACTACGGCCTCGGTGCGGTTCCTTACGTCGAACTTCTGGAACAGGTTGTTGAGGTGGTTCTTCACCGTCTTGACGTTGCAGCCGAGGTACTCGGCGATTTCCTTATTGCTCTTGCCCTCGCCCAAGGCCGCCAGGACCTTCATCTGCGTCTCGGTCAGGTTGCCCAACGGGGTGCCGAACAAATGCTGCGAACGGTTGATGCGCGCGACCGCGCGCTGCATGACCAGCTGCGGGATCATGGTCCCTTGTTCAGCGAAGGTCTTGAGCGCCCGCACCAGTTCGGCGGTGGGCAGCTTTTTGGAGATGTAGCCGTAGGCGCCCGCTTTGACCGCCTGCATAACGTGCAGGTCGTCCTGATAGGCCGAGACCATGAGCACCTTGGCCTTGGGCAGGCTCTTGCGGATGGCCGCGGTAGCCTCGATGCCGTTCATCATCGGCAGCCCGATATCCATGAGAACGATGTCCGGCTTGAGGGCGCGCGCCATCTTCACCGCCTCGCGGCCGTCGCCCGCTTCACCGACGATCTGGATATTCTTCTCCGCGGACAGCCGGTCCTTGAGCACATCGCGAAACAGCACCTCGTCATCGGCGATGAGCAGCCGCAGCACTATCCTGCCGGCACCCGACTTTTTCTTCTTCTCCGCTTTTTTCGCCGCCCGTTTTTTCATCGCCATCACCCAGGCAGCGGCACCAGCCGCGGCCGGGTGCAGTATATGAGATTTACCAGCATCATTGCGCGCGTCATGCGTCCGATTCGGTTGCCGGGCACGGTGACGAAGCCGGCGCGGCCGGCGAGCGGTTCGACATCAATATTCCCCTGGTAGGATACGTCCACTACCGCGGCGCCGTCCTTCACCCAGGACGGATCGAGCCGGAAAGCCGCATCCGGCACCGCCGTGACCAGGATATCGGCGCGCCGCACGCAGGCTTCGAGATCGGCGCCCGCGGTCTTGTCGTAGCACTTGACCACGGTAGCGCCGAGGTTCTCCAGCATCAAGCCCAAGGGTTTGCCGACGCGCATCGAGTTGTTGACAATCGTCACAAACGCCCCGTCGATACGGATCTCCGGGTACTCCTGCAGCGTCTTGACTACCGCCTTGGCGGTAGCGGGCACCACGCACTTGATCCCGCGCGCCGCCTCCAGGAAGCGCCGATACTTGATCAGGTAGCCGAGATTGATCGAATGCAGGCCCTCGATATCCTTATCGGGGGAGACCCTATCCATAATCTCGTCGTCCGGACGCCGCAGACCGAGCGGGTAAAAGACCACCATGCCCTGAACCGAGGGATCGCGGTTAAGGTCCTCAATGGCGGCCGTCAGCTCCTGCTCGGAGCCGGCTTCGACGGAACGGACGCGGATGCCGAGCTTTTTCGCATCCTTGAGAATCAGATCGCGGTACTGGAGCGATCCCGGGTCGGCTCCCCGCAGCAGCACCGCCGCGAGGCCCGGAGGCGCATCAAGACCCGCCAGGCGCTCGCGGACCCAGTCCAGATACGTCGCGGCGATGCGGCGGCTGTCGATAGTAACGGTCACGCGAATATTATAAGCAAATTCAAGTACTTGACGCGCCGGACGAGGTCTCTTAAGCTTTGTAGTACGGCATGAAAAAATCCGGCTATTCCCGCGTATTCTGCGCCGCGCTCGCGCTGGTTCTGATCACCGCCGCGGGCTTGAGCGCGGCCGGCGCCAAGGGGAAAAAGCAAAAGCAGCGCGGCTGGGAGCACTACAAGCGTCGCGCCAACATCCTGAAGAAGCACCACGGCCGCAACAACCTCGACGACAAGGGCATCCTGAAAATTCTGGAGAGCGCCGGCGTGCTCGGGCCGGACAGCTCCGACTCGCAGGGCGGACACAAATCTTTCGCTAAAGGCTTCCAGCCGTTCAAGGTCCGCAAGTATCTCGGGATATGGACGTGGCCGCTGCGCTACGGGATCGTCAGCTCGGAATACGGTCCGCGCTGGGGCAAAGAGCATAAAGGTCTGGACATCGCCGCTGACGAAGGCGACAAAATCTACGCTTCCGCGCCGGGCGAGGTCCTCTACTCGAGCGCTTCGGTCAAAGGCTACGGCAAGCTCGTCATCCTGCGCCACGACGAGCAGACCACCTCGCTCTACGCGCACAACTCCGAGCTCTTCGTGAAGAAAGGCCAGCACGTGCGCACCGGACAGGTCATCGCCGCGGTCGGCTCGACCGGACGCTCCACCGGACCGCATATCCATTTCGAAATCCGCCGCCGCAGCAGCTCCGTCGACCCGCGTCAGCTCCTGCCGCGAGGACGCTTCTAGTGCGCCGCGCCCTGCTGTCGTCGGTCATGCTTCTCGGCCTCTCGCTGACGGCCCTGGGCGCGGCCGCCGGCTGCTATCTCGACACGCTGCTGAAAAATGCCGTCGAGCGCGTCGGCCCGACGCTCACCGGCACCCCGGTCAAAGTCGGGGCGGTGCGCACTTCGCTGCGTCGCGGCGAGCTGACGCTGCGCCGCTTTCAGGTGCGCAATCCGGAAGGATTCCGCATCCAGAACGCCTTCACCGCCGACCTTATCCGGGTGCGCATCCGCTGGACCAGCCTGCTGACCGATACCGTGGAGATCGAGGAAATCTGCGTCGAGAAGCCTACGGTCGTCTACGAAGGGCTCATCCTGCGCAACAATCTCAAGCATATCCGCCGCAATATCGGCTCCTTAACGGGCGGCCGGGACGGCGGCGGCGAGAGCCGCGGGGAGAAGCCCCGGAGCTACCGCGTCGAGCGCTTCCACGTCAGCGCCGGCGAGATCGTCGTCGGCTCGCGGCTGCTCGGGCGCGAGTCGGACCTGAAGCTCGGCCTGCCGGAGGTCGACGTGCGCGGCATCGGCGCGCAGGAGGGTGGAGCGAGCCTGCAGCAGGCCGCCGCCGAGCTTACCGGCGCGCTCACCCGCTCGGCCGGCGAGGCGGTGCGCAGCTCGGAGGTCAAGGAAGACATCCTGCGCGCGGCCGAGCGCTGGCGCGAGATGATCATGCGCCGCCGGGAAAAGGAGCGGCCCTAAGCGCCGCCGGAGAGCTCGCGGGGTCCGCGGGACTGGATGGAATCGCGAAAGCGCCGCAGCACCAGCAACTCGCGGCGAATTCGCGCGCACGTTTCTAATGGATCTCCCTCGACGTCCTGGTTGATGCGGTGCCGCAGGATGACGAGTAGAACCTCGATGCGCGACGCGTACAGCAGACCTGCGAGATCGAGAAACAGCCCGGCGATGGCGAGCGCTTCCTTGCGCTCGCCGGAGTGAAGCAGCCGCTGGATCTTCCGCAGATGTTCCGGCGCCCAGGCCAGGAAGCGGTCGATGAGCATAATCATGAGACCGCGCTCGGCGAGCGACGATGAGTAGTATTTGATCTGCACCGGCGGCTCATCCATACGCCGATAGGATAGCCGCAGCCGGCCGCGGCGCCACCCAACATTTGGTTAACTTTCCAGCGCCGGGAACTCGACGGCGACGGTGGTCCCCCGGCCGACCCCGGGGCTTTCGATACGAACCTCGCCGTCATGCTTCTGCGCGATCCAGCGCACGATGCTCAGACCCAACCCGGAGCCGCCCGCTTTGTCGCGGCTGGTCTGAAAGGGCTCAAAGAGCGCCTGCAGCTTCTCCGGGGCGATCCCATCGCCGGTATCGGTGAAGCGGAGGCGCACCCGGCCGCCGGCTGTTTCCTGCACCGCCGCCAGCGTCCCGCCCAACGGCATCGCTTCGACGGCGTTGATGACGATATTGGTGAACAGCTGGACGAGATGGCGGCGGCTGCCTGCGATCATGACGCCATCGTCGAGCTCGCGGACCACCACAATCTCGCGGTCTTCCAGCTGCACGCGCAGGGTCTCGAGGACATGCATGAGCGGCTCGGCGGCCGGTAGAGGACTGAGCGCAAGTTGCGAGGGCTTGGTGAACTCCAGGAAATTGCGCAGGATCTCGGAGGCGCGCTCGGCCTCCTGCTCGATCATCAGCAGCGGTTCAGCTACGTCTTTGCCGCCCCGCAACAGCTCCCGCACGTATTCCACATTGAGGACGATGGTCCCCAACGGCGTTTTGACCTCGTGCAGGACCCCGGTCAGCGCCTTGCCCACCGTCGACAAATGCTTCATCCAGGCCAACTGTTCCTCGTACTGTCCCTTCGCCGCACTCTCCACTGTCCGCGCCTGATCCGCCATAAAGGTGCTGAAAAAGGCGGTCACCATCAAAATCGCCAGGTTCATCAGCTTTTCCGGATGATAGATGGAGTCGTACTCCGCCAGGCTGATATGGCCGTAGATGAAGCACACCACCCCGGCGATCAGGAAGCTGAACGCGGGGCGGTTGAGCAAGGTGGAGCTGAGCACCACGACGAAGAAGGCCAGGTAGTAGTCCGTCGAATGGCCCGGCGACTTGTACAGCGCCAGGACGGTCACCAGGATATCAATGATGAAGGTCCACGGGCTCCACTGGGTCTTCAAAATACCCTGTGATTCAAGGATATACAGCAGTACCGCACAGGCGCCGTAGCCCACGCACAGGCTGATCAGCCAGCCCACGCCCTTTTCGGCCTCGGGGGCGTAAAGGGACTGCAGAACCACCGTCAACAGCAGGATAACGCGAAAGAGCAGCAGGTACTTGGCCGTCATGACCCCACTTATATAATATCTAGCCGTGGCCTCAAACATTCTGATCATCGAGGACGATGCGGCCTTCCGCAAGACCGTCACCAATATCCTGCGCCTGCACGGCTTTACCGCCGCCGCGGTGCCAAGCGGAAAAGCCGGCGTCAAACGCGCCGAAAAAGAACCGCCCGACCTGGTACTGCTGGACCTCGTCATGCCGGGGATGTCCGGGCTCGAGGTCTGCCAGGCGCTCAAACAGGAAGAGCATACCGCCGGCATCCCGATCCTGATCTTGACCGGCGAGGACAAGGACGGGCAAGACATCGCCTGTCTCGACATGGGCGCCGATGACTATCTGACCAAACCGGTCAAGACGGAGCGTCTGATCGCGCATTGCCGCGCCCTGCTGCGGCGCACCAAAAGCGCCGCTACCGCGTCGCCGCATCTGCAGCTGGGGGACCTGACTTTGGATCATGACGCGAAACGCGTTTCGCTGAAGGGACGCGACTATCCCCATCTCACGCCCAAGGAGTTCGATCTGCTCTACCATCTGGCTTCCTGCAGCCCCAAGCCGCAGGATCGCGAGACCCTCTACCGCAAAGTGTGGGGGATGGAGCCGCCTTCGCCCGGAAGCCTCAAGACGGTTGAAGTCCATGTCCGACGCATCCGCCTGAAGCTGGGCTGGAGCGCCAAACAGTGGCTCACGGCCGTCTCGGGCCGGGGCTACAGCCTGACCCCTCCCGGCGGGAATTAGCATCATCGCCGATACCCTAGCCCGCGCGACCGGTTTCTTCAACCAAACTTTCTCTTAACAAAGAGTTCAGCGGATGTTTGGGGGCGGATTTCGTCCGCCTGCGTCATCCTATGGTCAGGATGAACAGGCGCAGCGAAAAAGGCTCGATCCTGCTCGAAAACGTCCTCGCCATGCTGATCATGACCATCGCGGGGCTGGCGCTCATCGGCATGGTGCAGCGGTCCATGGTGGTTACCTTCAAAGCGCGCGAGCAGGTGAACTGCACGCGCCTGGTGCAGACCGGCTTCGCCCGCATCAAGAGCCTGGACTTCTACTACCTCTTCGCCGCCGATTCCAGCCAGGCGAACTACGGCTTGCAGGCCTCCTACCCTTACCGCTCGGTCTTGGACGGCCTGCGGATCTCGCTGGGCGCCGCGCGCTTTGACCGCTTTCGCATTGCGACCGAGTTCATGCGCCGCGACTTCTCGGACGCCGACGGCGACGGCAGCACGGCGGACCTGATCGCCTTCACCGACCTCAACACGGACCTCGAGGACGACTTCGATCCCAATATCCGCTACTTCGACCAAAACGGCGATGCCGACTACTACGACACCTATACCTCCGGGGGACGCATCGTGGCCGAACAGCCCGACACCCATATAAAGAAGGTCACCTTGGATATCTTCCGCAACGGCCGCCGGGCTTGCTCGCAGACCGAATACGTATCGCTGGAGCAGTTCACCGGTGAGCCGAACCCCTCCAGCGAGTCGGTTCTGCGCCTACTGGTCAATACCCCGGCCAACGGCGGATATATTTACC
Organism: Elusimicrobiota bacterium; assembly: GCA_043827405.1. Lineage (GTDB taxonomy): Bacteria > Elusimicrobiota > Elusimicrobia > UBA1565 > UBA1565 > JBDRPD01. The sequence goes on from JBDRPD010000035.1 coordinate 45,745, forward strand.
GCCGCGACTCGGCCGGCCAGCAAAATTCCCGGGACCTGGCCATTTCCAAGGCCTATCCGGCGGAGATCGCGCAGTACCGCGCCGACACCTCTGTCTGGCTGGCCATCAACGGCGAAACCGATCCGCTGGCCACCGTGCGCTTCTACGTCGGAAACAGCGCCGAACTCGCCGCTACCGACGCCGACGCCCTGGGCGCCTTTGCGGACGCACCGCTCGCCGTCACCCAAGCCCTGGTCGAAGGCACGAATGTCCTGCGGGCCCAAGCGGTCAAAGACTCCTATACATCGCCCATTATGCAGCGGACCTTGGTCTACGACCTGGTGCCGCCGACCACCTCGGGGGAAACGCCGACGGGGACGGCCGTCAGCTACACGCCTTTCGTCGGTGTTGATCTGGCGGATACCGGCGCTTCCACCGACGCCGTGAGCGGCATTTGTCCCGACATAATCACCATGAAGGTGAACGGCCAGGAGGTAACCGCGATCTTCGACGGCGGGACACTGGTATGGATCGATTCGACCACGCAAACCGTCCCGGTGCTGACCGCGGGAACCTATAACGTCGAGGTCGAGGCGGGAGACTATGCGGGCTACAAACTTGCGGCTTCATGGTCCTTCACCGTGGAGGTCCCCGTCACCGACCACTCCGCCCCGGCGACTGCGGACCCCACGCCCAGCGGCACCGCAGGCTCGCGTCTGCCGGTGATATCGCTCAAAGTATTCGACAACCAGAGCGGGATCATTCCGTCGAGCATCGTCATGAAGGTGGACGGGATCACCGTGGTGGACGCAGCGAATATCGACGCGGCCTACGACGCCGGGGAAGACCTGGTCTCCTACACTCCGCCCGCCGAGTTCGCCGCGGGCAGCGCCCATACCGTGGAAGTCTCAGCCAGCCACTGGGCAACCGATCCGGC
>JBDRPD010000036.1:0-25673 GCA_043827405.1 Elusimicrobiota bacterium
TGCTGCTGCTGTCCGTCGCCTTCCGGTTCCGCATGGACCGATTCGCCGCGTTTTTATTTCCGCTATTTTTTATTTTATTCAGCGCGGGCCTTTGCGGGCTTTTCGCAGCGGTGCGAAAAGGTTCTCGGCGCGTATACGGGAGCGCTTTGGCGGTCGGCTTGTATCTGCTCATAGCGCCCTGGCCGGCCAAGGCGCTCGCGGTTCCGTTTTCGTCGCGGGGCTTGTATGAGGGATTTGCGACCGTCGAAGTGGAGAAGGCCGTTGCGGATATTCGTCCGCGCTTTAAGCCCGGCGACGTGTTCGCCGCGCGGGCCTCGTTTCTCGTTTCTCATTATCTGGGCCGCAGAATTGATTACGTCATCTCGGACTTTTTCGGCGCGGTTGAAAAAGCGAAGATCGCCCCCCACTATTCCGGAGCGGCGAGAATCGTCGACGCGGCGGATATGGAAAAGGTCATGCTGGCGAACAGCGGCGGCTGGATAATTTTCAATAAACAGCGTTGGGATCAGGGGTACGTGCTGTCGCCGCCGCTGCGCGAGGTTATTTTAAGGCACGCCCGGCGCGTTTCAACCCGAGCCGACGAGAGCGTCGTGGTTTTTCGCTGGGGACACCGCGACGGCAGGCCTTAATAGATCGGCTTGCCGGGAGAGGTCTTGCCGCCCGCATAGTCGCGGACCTTGGAAGCGCGGTCGAGCATGCGGCGCGCGTTGGCGTAGTCGCCGCGCCGCTTGTACTGCTCGGCCAGCAGGTGCCAGTGCCGGGGTTCGTCGGGCTCGAGGCGTACCAGCTGCAGCGCCGCTCGATGCGACTGCTCATTCTTGCCCAGGTCGGTGGATACATCGACCAGCAGGCGGTAGGCCTCAGGATCATCCGTGCGGAACTTCACATATGCCAGCAGGCTGCGCTCCGCCTCCGCCCCCCGGTGCAGCGCCGCCAGCGCCGCCGCCTTGCGGAAGTCCAGCCGCCGGTAATGCCGGGCTCGGCGTTCGAGCTGGTCGTAGCGGCGCAGCGCGTTTTCCCAGTCGCCCGCGCCGGCGGTGAGGTTGGCCGCCAGGTAGCGCGCATGCAGGCCGTTCGGGTGCCACAGCGATACGCCGTCGAAGCGCGCGACCGCGGCCGCGGTTTCGCCGCGCCCCGCGAGGTGAAGCGCCGTATTATGATTGCAGTCCCAGCCCATCAGGGTCAGTGCCGCGAGGCAGCCCAGGGCGGCAAGCGCACCGGCGGGCAGGTAAAGCAGCCGCCGCAGTCCCGGGGGCGCCGGGATCGGGATAACGTACACCTGCGCCGCGCCGCGCTCCAGGGCGAGCCCCGTCAGCGAGCCCGCCAGAAGCCACAGCAGCGCGCCAATTGCCGCCGAGTTCGCGGCCGCTCCGAGCAGCCCGGCCAGCAGAATCGCGAACGCGCCGGCCCACTGTCCGGCGATGATGGCGGCGGCCCGGAGTTCGCCTTCGCGCGAGCGCCGCAGGTAGTCCTTGAGAGATGACGCGAAAACGGCAAGCAGCAGCACCGCACACAGCAGCGCGGGCCCCGTGCCGGAGGCCGGCAGCAGGGAGGGGCGCAGACGCAAAGACAGCAGTGCCGCAAAGCCGCCGCCGTAGGCGATCGTGCCCAGCGCCGCCGCGGGCACGGCCGCGGCGGCCAGCCAGCCGGCGGCGCGTCCTTCGCCGCCGAGGCGGGCGAGCGCGAAGAGGGAGAACAGCGCGGCGGCGACGGCGAAGACGGCGAGAGCCGTCCCCGAGCCGGAGAGAATGACGCCGGTGAAGGCCGCGGCCGCGGCCGCATGGGCGGCGAGGCGCTTCGCGCGCTGCGCCGTGGGGTTAACCGTTAGCGACAAGGCGAGAGGAAAAGCGGCGGCGGAGAAGACGCCCAGCAGTTCCGGCCGTGCCATGGTGGCGAAGGCTTGCCGGCCATAAGCTCCCTGCCAAAGGAGCGGGTCCAGGCCCGCCGCCTGCAGCACGGCGTAGAGCCCGGCGAGCCCGGCGGCGGCAGATGCCGCGGCGGAGAGTCCGGCGGCGAACGAGACCGAAGCCGGCCCGGTTGCGACGAGCAGGAAGAGGGTGACAAACAGCAGGAAGCGCATGAGCGGGAAGGCATAGAGCTCCGGCTGAGCGCTCAGGGCCCAGACGACGAGCAGCCAGCCGCACAGCGCTTTAGCCAGTACGGCGATCAAGGTGCGGTTGGCCGGCCATTCGACGCGTCCTGCTTCAATATGGCGCGCAACGGTGCAGAACCATATGACGCAGACGCCGGCGAGCAAAGTCGCTTCTTTAACGAGGTCCGTGTTGTAGGTCTTTAGATAGAAGGCGAGCGGCAGCACGAAGGCCAGGAGTTTTACTCCCGCGTTCGCGCCTTTTTCCCAGAATTCGGTAAGGCGTTCATTCATCGCTGAGCCTCCAGTACGCGGGCGGCTTCACCTGAGTGAGCCTGCGACGGCTGGCCGCCGGGAAGGGCATGGGCGGAAAGGAGCAGCGCACAGTAGACCAAAGAGCAGGCTTGAGCCGGCGACAAGCGAAGCGCCTCGCGCAGTTCCAGCGGCGCCTCCGCCGGTGCGCTTTCCTCGCGCAGTTTTTTCAGGATTGATTCGGTCAGTCCCGCCGGCACTTCGATATTTATTTCGCCGGAGCGGACGACAGGCATGAGCGCTTCGTGTTCGGCGCGGCATTCCTCACATTCCTTGAGGTGTGTTTTGACGCGCCTGGCGGCGCCCGCCGTAAGGCGGTCATCTACATAGAGATCCAGAATATTGCGTACGCTCCAGCAGCGAAAGAAGCTCATGGCTTTCTCCCTTTGATAAAAGACGCTAAATTTTTTCGCAGCAGCTTGCGGCCCCGGAAGACCCGGACGCCCAAAGTCGAGGCGGGGATTTCCAGAATTTTCGCGGCTTCATCGTAGGCATAGCCTTCCAGGTCGACCAAGGCAACGGCTACGCGCATCTCCGGCGGCAGAGTTTTCATCGCGTTGCGTACGGCCTCCTGTTGGTCCCGTCGTTCCATGGCGTCTTCCGGGGTTGGTCCGGGGTCCACCAAGGTTTCGGCGTAGGAGCGCCGCTCCTCCTCCGGGCCGCGTTCGAGCGGGTCCTCCTTGCGGCGCTTCTCCTGGCGCAGACGGTCGATGAACAGGTTGCGGATGATGCGATAGAGCCACTGCTCGACCTTGTAGGAAGGGTCGTAGGTGTGAAAGCTCTTGAGTACCCGCAGCATCGCATTTTGCACCAAATCCCCGGCCGCTGCCTGATTTCCGGTGAGGTGAAAAGCCACCGAATAGGCGTACGGCGTGTAGCGTTCGACAATCTCTTTGGCCTGTTCCACGTTGTTATGTGACCGTCGCAGACGCCTCTGGGTGCTATACGAGCGGGGCCGCGCGGTTATTTCAGCCAATTTTGCCTTCCCCAGCAAGCGGGGGTCCTAGGTCCCAGGTGATTAGGGGCCTTTTTATATGAGGAATTTTCCTGAAAGACCCATCCCATTCCGGGCATTTTGCAGTATTCTGGACTCCCAATGCGGAGACCCCTGGAGGCGCAGATGCTTACGTATTTTCCTAATAGAGACACCCTTAAGAAGCTTCTATCCTGCGGTATCGCCGTGTCGCTGACGGCCTTATCCCCCGGGATCGGTTCATATCAAGCCTGGGCGGCCAATATCGTCGCCGTACCCGCCAAGGTCGCGGCGCCCAATGTCCGCGTCGGGATGGTTCCGGGAAGCGTCTCCGCCAAGCCTCTTTCCCTGGACACCTCCGTCTCCGCCGGCATCGGGCTGAAATCCGCGCTGCCCAATGTGGGTTCCGTCGCCATGCAGTCCGGGATTTCGGCGCCCTCAGTTAAGACCGCGCCCGTCATTTCGCCGGTGGCGAAGACCGTGCTCAAGCAGGCGGCCGCCGTCGGTTCAAATGCGGCCGGCCGCGCGGTTAGGGAAGTCGAACAAAAGACGCGGATGCAGAAAGGCGTGATCGGGCGGCTGACAAGCGCCGTCAAAGCGCTGCCCAAGATGCTCAGCCTGCAGGGCGGTTCGCTCAAGCAGGCCGCAGGCAATAATTTCGATAACGGCGCGGTGCGGCCCGCGCGCGGCAGCGTCCCGGCTTCTTGGAATTTCAAAGCCGCGCGCAACGGTCTCGGCGGAGGCGGCGACTTTAACGCTCCGCAGCCCGGGAAGGACGCGCAGGCGATGGCGCTGCTCAAGGAGCTGCGCAAGGGGCTTGAGCCCGGCGACCGTGTCGCGGCGAGCTACATCAAAGGGGCGGCGGCGCTCCTCGGCGTAGCGCAGGACGAGGTCATCCGCCGGCTGACGATCCTGACGAAGTACGGCTATTTCGCTTCGCTGCATAACGGGAACTTTATATATACCGACCTCGTTGATCGCGCGGAGGACGGAGATGACGAGAATGTTCGCGCCGCGCGCGTCATGGCGAAATACGGGACGCTGCTCCTCAACAGCCGGACGACGATCGACCACGTGCGGTCCTTCTTCCAGCTCAACGACGCCGCCCGCAAATTGGGCGACGACGCCTCGGGCAAGACGCCCCACGCCGACTACCGGCAGACCGCGATTCTCCGGGACAATGCCGGCCTGACCGTGCTGCGCGATATCCTCAAGCAGTACGACGGCGTGCTCGCGCAGGAGAAGGGGGCGGCTGCCGCCGCCAAGCGGCAAAAGATCGGACCGATCCTAGCTTACATGAGCGAGTCCTATTTCGATATCGCGAACAATCCCGCGCCGCTTCCCGCGGCGCACGCCAAAACGCTCAGCGAGCTGGTCGAAGGCTTCGATAGGGAAGTCTTTTTCAGCGATAAGAACTATAAGCAGATAAACGCGGCCTTGATGCTGCTGCCGAAGTTTATCGCGCAGCTCCAGGCCGGAGCGCGCAGCGACATCGCTCCCCAGAGCGAGAGCACGGCGCTGGTGCCGTCGGACCAGACCGTCGGGCGCCTGCCTGAAGAGACGCGCGAAGGCTTCGCCAAGGAGCTCCGGCAGGGGTTCCAGCCCGGCGAGGAGGTCTCGGCGGAGATGCTCGGCCTTATCGGCGAGTCGCTGCAGCTCGGCCCCAAGGAGCTGGCCATCGCCAAGATGGAGATGACCTACTTCGGTCACTTGGCCCGGACCGGCAATGGCCGCTATATCCATGTCGCGCTTGATAAGTCCGCAGGCTCGGACAAGGAGCTCAACGACGCCTCAATGAAGGCGCGCACCGGCTACCGGCTCATGAGCGAGGGCAAGCTGGAAAGCAGTGCCGAGGCCCTGCGCATGCTGAGCGAGGCGCATAATACCTTCCAGGAGCGCATGGCTCAGGGCAAGGACAGCGCCAACCGCCTGCAGACCGAGGTCCTGCGCGACAACGCCGCCATGGACCTGTTGCGCGGGCTGCTGCAGGACGCCAAGACGCCGTCCGACGGCGCCATACTCAAGACGCTCGAGACCGCCTTGTATTCCGTCGACTCTAAGCAGGGCGCGCGCGTGGCGGCGGAGTCGCCGCTCAGCCCGGGGCAGTGGAGCTCTCTCCAGCCCGTTATCAGCCGGCTGGCCGCCCGCAAGGATCTCGCCCACCTCCGCCCGGGAATCCAGGTGCTGGCGAAATTCGCGGCTGACCGCGATATCCCCGCAGCGCCGGCGGCGGCGCCCGGTCCGAGCGAGGCCGCCAAGAGCTTCCCGGTCATCGCGGATACCGACAAGTCCTACGCGAACCTCAACAAGTACGGGATCAATATCACCGGCAAGGCGGCGCGCGGCGAGTATCATCCGCTGATCGGCCGGCGCAAAGAGATCCGGCAGATGCTCAAGACCCTGCTCCGGGTGGAGAAGAACAACCCGGTGGTTATCGGCGAGAAGGGCGTCGGCAAGACCAAGGTGGTGGAGGGGCTGGCGCAGATGATCGTTGACGGCGACATCCCGCAGCTCAAAGACATCAATATTTTCAAGCTCGACGTGACGGCGCTCGTCGCCGGCACCAAGTACCGCGGCGAGTTCGAGGAGCGCCTAAAAGGCGTGATCGACGAGGCCAAAAAGGGCAAGGGCAAGGTCCTGCTCTTCATTGATGAGATCCACTCCATCATCGGCCTGGGTTCGGCCTCGGGCTCGACCGACGCCTCACAGATGCTGAAGGAAGCCTTGAGCTCCGGCGAGCTGAGCCTGATCGGGGCGACGACGCTCGACGAATACCGCAAGATCGAAAAAGACGCGGCGCTGGAGCGGCGCTTTAATCCCATCACGCTCAAGAGCCCGACGCCCGATGAGGCGGTCGAGATTTTGCAGGGCGTGAAATACCGCTACGAGAACAAGCATGGCGTGACCATCCCGCTGGCGACGGTCAAGGCGGCGGTGGCGCTGGCCGTGCGCTACATCAAGGCCCGGTCTCTTCCGGACTCGGCCCTCGATCTTATCGACGATGCGGCGGCCGAGGTCAGCCTGCGTGCGGTCGAGGCGGAAGCCCAGGGGGAGGAGCCGCTTCTCGTCGTTACCGAGAACGACATCGCCACCGAGATCAATATTCGCACCGGCATCCCGGCGCAGGACCTCTCCCAGGACGACATGGAGAATCTGAAGAAGCTTCCGGGCGAGCTCGCCAGCCGCGTGATCGGCCAGCATGCGGCGGTCGACGCCGTCGCCAGCGCCATCCGGCGTTCGCGCCTCGGCTATGCCGAGGAGAAGCAGCCGATCGGCACCTTCGTGTTCCTCGGGCCGACGGGCGTGGGCAAGACCGAGTTCGTGCGGGTGCTGGCCAAGAACCAGTTCGGCGCGGAGCGCAATATCGTCCGCATCGATATGTCGGAATATCAGGAGAAGCATTCGGTTTCGCGTCTGATCAGCGCCCCTCCCGGCTACGTCGGCTTTGAGCAGGGCGGCCAGCTGACCGAGCCGGTGCGGCGCAACCCGCATACCGTGGTGCTCTTCGATGAGATAGAGAAGGCCGCGCCGGAAGTGCTCGACGTTCTGCTGCAGGTGATCGAGGACGGCCGCCTGACCGACGGCGCGGGCCGCACGGTGGACTTCTCCAATACCATTATCGTTATGACGTCGAATATCGGCGGCAGCCTGGGCGTCGTTGAGAAGAAGCGCCGCATCGGCTTCGTCTGGGAAGAGGACGAGCAGCCGCAGCCCCAGCGGGAGGCGGACGAGCGCCGCGACGGCTACTTCGCCGCCTTCAAGGCGCGGGTCAAGCCGGAGTTCTACAACCGGATCGGCAAGCGCCGCGTCATCGTCTTCAATAACCTGTACCGCGAGCAGCTCGACAAAATCCTGGATCTGCGCCTCGGCGATCTCAACGCGCGTCTGGCGTCCAAAGCGATGACGGTTGAGCTGACCAAGACGGCGCGCAAGTATATCCTCGACGACGCGACCAGCGCCGAGAACAAGGCCTACGGCGCGCGGCCGCTCAAGCAGGTGATCGAGCATGAGGTTATGGATGCCCTCGTCGACGCTGAGCTCGACGGCCGCATCTCGCGGGGAGATAAGGTCAGCATTAGCGTCAAGGACGGCCGGCTGGCCGTTTCGCGCCAGGGACGGACGCCGGCCGACATGAAGGGTTATATGCTGGGCGGCCTCGCGGCGGTCTCCGCTCTGGCGCTTCCCGGCTGGTTGTTTCCGGCGGTGGGTCTAGCGGCGGTGCTGATCGCGGCGGGGCTTTATGCGCGGGCGAAGTCCGGGGCTCTGCGGGGCCCGCCGGCCGCCAACGACGGCCTGCTGGGGCCGGGTTATCGCCTGCACAAGAAAGCGCTCTCGGCGGTCATGATGCTCTCGGTGGCCTTCCCCTTCCTGCATATTCCGCAGCCGAGCGCGCCGCGCATGTCGCCCGAGAACCGGCACGCGCTCGTTGAGCGCTACAAGGCCAAGAAGCCCAAGCTGCTGCTGATGGACTGGGACAATACCTTTATGGCCAACCGTAATACGCTCAATGATGAAGCGCAGCAGGAGCATTACGAGCTGCTGCGGGCGCTGCGTGAGGAGGGCATCCGCATCGGCTTCGTCACCAACCGGCCGTTCCAGGGCAAGGGCTTCGGCTTGCAGGACTTGCTGATGCGCGGGATGGATAAGGCGACGGCGGCGAAGTTCCTGCTGGCCGTCGGCGGCGGCGCCGAAGTCTACCGCTATGGGGAGAACGGCGAGACGCCGGTCGCGCCCGCCATGAAGATGACCTTCATTGCGGATGCGGACCGGGCGGCCATGAAGGCCGCCATTCGCGAGACCGGAGCCGGTCTCGGTCTCGTCGCGGGTGATTTTCGCGATCAGAACGAAAAGAGCTACGAATACACCTATATCCTCGAGAACCACCGCGATCAGATCAAGCCGCTTTACGACGGGCTCATGCAGCGCATGCGGACCGCCGGCCTCGCCGACAAGTATAAGTTCCAGCTCAAGATGCCGGTCAATCCCGAGCATCAGCCCTATATCCGCGTGCGCGTTCTGGGGGCGGTCAAGGAGAACGGCGTAAAGGGCATTCTCGCGCTTCTTAAAGAGGAAGGCGTCGAGATCGCGCCGGAAGAGGTGCTGTTCTTCGGCGACGAGTTTAATCCCGGCAATGACGACGTGTCGATGGCGCGCTCGCTGCCCGCGGCGACGGCGATCGCCGTCGGCCAGGATGCCGACCCGCGGGTACGCAATGCCTATCTGACGCCCGGCATCGGACCGGTCTCCACTTTGGCCTTCCTGTGGGATATGCTGGGCCGCAAGCCCGCAGCGGGCGCACAGGGCTACTACCAGTCCATGGGACGGCCGTATCTGGGCCGGGAAGCCTGGCTGTCGGCGCGCTATAAGCCGATCCTGCAGGCCGGCATTTTCGCCGGCTTCGCGCTGGGCGTGATGGGCTTTGTTCTCCTTTATAAAGCGACCGGAGGCCTCGCCGTGCTGCTTCTGCCGCTGGTGACCATGGCCGGAACCTTTATTGGGGACCGGATGGCGCGGGGTTCGATTGAGCAGGTGCGCCGCGAGTATGAGGCGCTGCTGCGCGCCAAGCCGGGGGTGACCGGGGTCGGCATAACGACCAAGGATGGGCGCAGGCTGATCGCGGTCTACTATGCATCCGAAGCGTCGAAAGTCGAGAACTCGACCGAGATCCCGGAGATGATTAACGGCTACGACGTTGTCGCCGAGGTCAAGGAGTCGGCGACGGCGATGCGCGAGGTGCGCATACCGGGCGTCGATGCCATGGGCTTGGTATCGATGTTCGGCCTGGGGATGGCGAAGTTCACGGCTAGGGCCGCCGACGTGACGCTGCAAAGCGGCGAGGCCAAGCCCGCCGAGGGCGATCTGAGCTATACCGATGTTCTGTTTTTTCAGGAGACGCTGAAGATCACCCGGCGCTTCCTCGATCAATTCGTCAAGCAGAACACCGGCTGGTGGTCGCGGGTTTCCGGCAAGCAGCGCCTGGTCGAGCTGGCACGGCAGGCTTTTCTCCAGGAGTTCGAGCAGGGCCGCAAGCCCGCCTTCAATATTACTTCGAAGGTCGACGGCGAGAAGCGCGTCATGCTGGGGCCCAACGGTGAGTCGATCGCCGAACTCCTGTGGCAGCAGCTCAAGCAGCAGACCAGTCTGAATGAAGAGAAGCTGCAGCGCTACCTTAAGATCGCCCGCCGCGTGCACGGCGAACGTACGGCGAATCTGCACGTCCTGCATGACGCCGGCGGTTTGCCGGCTTTCGGCGAGCAGCTCGCGGGCGGGCTCGTGAGCCGTCTGCTGAGCGTCTATCCGATTGTGCCGGCAGCCAGCTTCGGCGGGAAGCCGTACCTCGGCAAGAAGGCCTGGCTCTCGGCACGCTACAAGCCGATTTTGCAGGCCGGCATCTTCGCCGGCTTCGCGCTCGGTTTGCTGGGCTTCGGCGCCCTGCACGCGATGACCGGAGGACTGTCGCTTCTCCTGGTGCCGCTGCTCACGGTCGCGGGAACCTTGATCGGCGACCGCATCGCCCGCGGTTCGATCGACAAGGTCTACCGCGAATATGAGACCCTGCTGCGCCGCCAGCCCGGTGTACGCGCTGTCGGCACGACGACCCAGGATGGACGCAAAGTCATAGCGGTCTACTACGACAATGCAGCGTCCATTAAGGAATATGCTTCCAAACTGCCGGAAATGATCAACGGCTATGATGTCATCGCCCTGGTCGCCGGACAGCAGCGAGGAAACCCGACCTATCGCGAGCAGGCCGCCGGCGGACTGGCCTCGCGGCTGCGGCAGAATCTAGTCAAATAATTGAAGTTGAATAAATTTGCGTTGTTAAAATAAGCCTTTTCCGGTAAGGCTATTGGCCTATTCCCGTCTAGGCCAATTAATCGATGTTGGTTGGGTCCTACGCTGCATGTGGGACCTCATAAGTGCCGGTATAATTTTTACATGACCGCCCGGAGGCGCCGTATATGATTAAAAAACAGATTAATTTTATGCTGAAAAAATCTATCGCTCTCGTTGTGGCCGCGGCCCTGGTCGCGACCGCTCCCGGCTTGGGGACTTACGAAGTCCTGGCCAATAATTTCGCCGCCGGCGCGGCTAAAGGCGTATCCGTGGTGCCGGGCGGCACTTCGGCCGCGGGGGTGGGCGGGATCAACAAGGCTGGCTTCTCCGGGCACAGCCTGAACTCATCGATCAATATGGATTTCAGCGGCGGTCTTCCTTCCGTCGAGTCGGTCATTCATACCGGCAGGGTGAATGCGGTCGCGGTTGGACAAAACGCGGTAATGCGGATGCCTACCGGCGGCGGCAATGAAGGCGAAGGCCTTGAAGACGGCCTCCTGAAGCACAAGCAGCCCGGCACTCCCGCGGCGATGATAAAAGGCCCGACCGGCGGCGGCAACCAGGGCGACAAGAAAGGCGGCGAGCAGACGTCGCGGCCGACCAAGGGTATTCCCGCCTGGGTAAAACAGGGCAATCTCAATCTCAAAGGCGTCGACGTCGCGGAAATGTCGGCCGCGCAGGCGCGGTCTTTCGGCGCCCGCATGATGGATCAACTGCTCGGCCGCAAGACCGGGCGCTATGCCGAACTCAGCGCCGCTCCGGTCGCCGGCGTCATCGGAAACGTCAGGAGCCGGATGCCGGGCCTCAAGCCCGTCGCGCTGAGCCGCGCCTCCTCTTCCGATGCTGTTGCGACGGACGCCGTGCCCGCGGCGGAAATCGCCGCTAACGGCGGCAGCGCGCCCCAGGGCCGCGGCAGGATTTTTGGCTTCGTGAAGACGGTCGCCGTCATGGCGGCCGCCGCCGGCGCCGTTTTCGGCGTTCATGCGGCGGCAGCGGCGCTGCTGCCCGCGGTTTTCGGCACGGTTCCGATCGCGGCCGTCTGGGCCGTGAGCACGGGAGTGTTTATCCTCCCGGTGGCGCTCTACTCCCGCTACCGCCTGAGCCTGCGCGACTCGGCGCGGTTGGGCAAGGTCAAGATTTTCGCTGATCTGGCGATCGGCGCCTTCATTGGAGCGTCCGCCATCGCCGCGCCGGTGCTTTTCACCGGTGCGGTTATGCAGAGCATCGCGGTCTCGCTGCCGGCCGTCCTCGGCCTGACCTATGCCGCCACTGCGTCCAACCAGAATACGGACGGCATGGTCGGCGGCATCATCAATTCCATCCTGACCTGGATGTCGCTCAATCTCATCGCGCCGCTCTTCGGCACGGCCGTCGGGGCGCTGCCGATTACCTTGGGTTCTGTTTTCGGCCTGATGGCGATTCCGGCCATGGTGACCTTCTCCTTCTTCCTCGGCCGCATCATACGCTCGGCTGAGAGCGGGCGGCAGTTTTCGGTGCCGGGCTCGCAGCAAAAGATCCGCTTCCCGTCCTATACCTGGGTCATGACGGGCGTCGTGTTCGCCCTGCTGACCGGCTATAACCCGGTATGGACCAATGCGGCCTTCGGCGCCTGGATGCTCTTGGGCTCGAAGAAGTGGTTCAACTACGTCTACTTTGCGCTCCTGGGCTGGTCGGCGATAACCGGTTTCGCCGCGCCGGTGACCTTCCTGGCCATCGCTTTCCTGCCCGAGCGCGCGTCCATGTGGACGGAGAACCTGCTTGAGAAGCTGCTCCCGGAAGGCAAGGCGGCGCCTTCGACGGCCAAGGAGCAGACGATCGACCCGTACATGGACAAGCCGGAGAGCTGGCCGCGCTTCCGCTACTGGCTCAAGACCGGCATCGTCATGGCCTCGCTGGTGGGCGCGGGCGTGGTGCTGAGCGCCACGGTTTTCGGTTTCGGCAAGTTTTTCGTCAATCTGGGCATCGCCGGCGCCCTGTCTTTGGTCCCGCTCATTTTCAGCAAGTGGCTGATCAAGAAGACCATGCGCGCCGAGCCGATGAGCGAGGAGGATGATCCCGAGGTCTTCGGCATCATGCGGGAGCTCCGGGAGAAGATCAATGAGGAAAGGACCGCGAAAGGCAAGAAGCCCATCCCGATGCCGGAGATGGTCAACGTGCCGATGCAGGTGCCCAACGCTTTCGCTACCGGCTTTAGCCCGATGAGCGCCATGGTCGGCGTGACGTATGAGATGAAGGACATGACGCTCAACCCTCGCCGGGCCAAGGAGGGCCTGATACGACTGCTCTACAGCGTCGATCCGCAGAGCAAGTCCTACCGCGTATTCCGGCGTGCGATTCGCGGCTCGATTCCCGGGATCGCCGAGGATGCGGGACCGCAGGAAGTTATCCAGGCCCTGCAGGACGCCGAGGCTTCCCAGATCAAAGCGCTGGGCGTGCGGGCGCTGCGCGGCGTGATGGGCCATGAATTCAGTCATGTGATGCACCGCGACATGCTGTTGGGCGCGATCACCGGGGCGGTCGCTTCCGCGATTTCATTCGCTTCCTACGGCGTCCTGTGGGCCGCCGGTCATGCCGAGGCGATGCTGCAGGGCTTGTGGGATAAGATCACCGGCAAGAAGGCCAAGGCGGACCAGCGGGCGCGCAAGGGCAAGCCGCCGGTTCGGATGCCCGAAATGAGCGTCGATGCCCAGTCCGCACCCGAGGCGCAGCCGGGGCCGGTCAGGCCCGAGGTCGTGGATCCGGTCACGACGGCCGCCGGCGTCGGCATTCTTCTGGGCTTGGCGAAGATCTTCGCGGCACTGTGGGCGCCGATTATGGCCCGTGTTCTGCAGATGGCTTCTGGACGCACCCGCGAGGGGCATGCCGATGAGGCGGGCGCCGAGCTGACCGAGGACCCCGAATCGCTCGCGCTGGGGCTCGGCCTGCTGACCTCTTGGCGGCCGGCCAGCATGTTCACCTTCGAGCGGGCGCTGCTGCCGCGGCTCGCCGCGATGGCGAATGTCATGACGGTCAACCCGCTGCAGCAGCTGCGCGAAGCCGGCGCTCTGCCGGGCGCGACCCCAAAGAGCGTCAAGGGGATGCCGGTGACCCAGCAGGACGACTGGTTCTTCAACCTGTTCATTACCCATCCCGATACCACGCAGCGCATCGAGCGCCTTGACGCGATGGCGGAGGCGCTCGCCGCACAGCAAAAGTCCGACGCCGCGGCGGCCGATGAGAGCGGCGCTCCCTCTTCCCGTTCCGACGGCAGCCTGCGGGCGGCGTCCTCCCTGGGCGAATCGTCCAGCGTCGATCCCAACAGCACCGAAGCGCTGGCCAAGCCGGGACTGGATGTGCGCCTGATGCCGCTGGCGCAGGTGCTGCAGGATGAGATCACTTCGTCGCAGGAGAAGTTCAATAAGCTGGGCCACCTGCTGTGGACGCTCGACGAGCTGCTCAAGCGGGGCGGCGTGGTGCGCTACGCCTACACCTTCGATCCGGAGACCCAGGAGTCCCTCCCGGGCTTCTTCAACCCTTCCGAGAAGGCGCTTTATATCAATGACACGATCATGCGGGCGGAGCCGCGCCTGCAGGGTTCAATTTTGGCGGGGCTTCTGCAGCAGGCCTATGACCACCTCAATAGCCGGGCGGCGGGGACGCAGGAGTCCGCGGTCCGCCAGATTCTGGCCCGGGACTCTTTTCTGGACGGCGCGGATATGGCGGATATCGCCAAGTCGGTAGATATCGGCAATGTCGTTTCGGTGGAGCTCTTCGAGTCCGTGCTGCAGAACCGGCTGTGGGCCGCCTCCGGCATGTCGGCGCTGGAGCGGATTTTCGGCGAGAGCGTGAGCATCAATCATCTGATTCAGCGGGGCAAAGACCATGTCTCCCTGCTCAAGCGCGAGCTGCGCGATCTCGAGGACCAGATGCAGCTGTTCGAGGATGGACTGCGCAAGGACAAGGGCAATGAAGGCTATGACCGCCAGGTTCGGGTGCTGCGGGAAAAGATCGGGATCAAGAAGGGCAATATCCGCGTGGCCCAGACCCAGCTCAAAATGGCCGAGACCGAGCGCGGCGCCGCCGAGTCGCTGCTGACGCCGCTTTCCGTCGATAAGGCCCATCGCGCACGATTCGATACCAATAAGCTCGGCGTTGTCGGCGTCAAAGCCCGGCCCAAGGTCGACCCCAAGCTGCAGACGGTTCTCAATATCATCGGCGAGACCATTCGCACCAGCAAGGATCCGGCGATTCGCGGTCTCGCCTATATCGAGGAGACGGTCGAGAAGCTGCTGGAGTCGGGCGGCCATATCCAGTTCGCGGCCCCCGGCGACGGCGCGGCGGCCTATTTTTCGCCGGTGACCCTCGACGTGGTCATCGGGCGCGAGTTCGCGCAGACCCATCCGGCGCTGATCGCCGCCCTCATGGTGCACGAATTGACCCATGCGGCGGACTACTTCGGCGTGCCGAGCCGAAAGGGCGAGCCCTGGCTGCAGCGGCCGCTGACGCGCGAGACCGAGCGCAACGCCTTTACCAACGAGGCGATCTTCATCGGCGCCTTCGATCCGGAGGAGGTCGCCTCCCGCCTCGACGTCAATAATCCGATGGAGCATGCGGCTTACCAGCTCGTCTTCCATGCGCGGATGAAGTACGTCGAAGGCAAGACCAGTCTGGAGGCCATGATCTCCGACGCCTACCGCGACCTCTTCGGGGCGCATTTCAGCGGGCTGCAGACCGCCCAGCAGTTCAAGGCGGAGATCGCCAACAGCAAGCTGGCGAAGATCGTCGAAGCCTATGAGGACCTCCGGCAGCGCGCTGAGCTGACCCAGCGGGCGGTGGAGAACGGGCAGGAAACCCGGCGGGTGCAGCTGCTGCAGATGCTCAAGGCGCTCTCCCTCTACGAGGCCTATATCACCGTTTACCAGCGGCAGATGGCGCAGATGGACCTCGAGGCGGCGGAGGCGGGTCCCGAGGAGTTTTCCGCCGATTCCCGGACCGCCGACCCGGCGCGCTGGTCCCTGTTCGGCCTGCGCCGCAAGGCTGATCGGGCGTCGTAATTCTCTGATTTTTTTGCCATAATTCCTTCCAGGGCCGTCCTCCGGCCCGAGTGGCTGCTTATGAAAAAAGTGCTGGTTGTAGACGATGATGCCATGGTCGTAGAGTTTCTTATTGCCTGCCTGAAAAAGGAAGGCTATGAGACCCAGGAAGCCTATGGCGGGGAGCAGGGCTATAAGCGGGCGGTATCATTCAAGCCTGATTTGATGGTTCTCGATTTGATGATGCCCGACATGCACGGCTTCGACGTTTGCCAGACGGTCCGCAGCGATCGCTCGCTCAACGAGATGAAGGTCCTTATCTCCTCGGCGAAGGGGTATGAGGTCGACAAGAAGGCCGTCCAGCGCCTCGGCGCCAATGGCTATATCAATAAGCCTTTCGGCGCGGAGGAGTTCATAAAAGAAGTTGAAGGCTTGATCGGCAAGCCATGAGCGGCATTCGGGTTCACTTTTGGGGCACGCGCGGTTCGATTCCTGTTCCCGGCAAGGGTACCGTGCGCTACGGAGGCAATACCTCCTGCGTCGAGATCAACGACGGCAAGAACCTGTTCATCTGCGACTGCGGCACCGGCATCCGCGAACTGGGACGGCGCATCATGGCGGAGACCAAGGGCGCGCCGGTCGAGGTCGCCCTATTCGTCGGTCATACGCATTGGGACCATATTCAGGGCTTCCCCTTCTTTATCCCCGCGTACCTGCCCAAGAATAGGGTCCATGTCTACAGCGTCAAGGCCGTAGGGGACACTTTTGAGAATATTCTTCGCGGCCAGATGGGCATGAACTACTTCCCGGTCGAGGTCGGGGATATGCAGGCGCAGATCGAGTTTAAGCATACCTCGGCGGAGTTCGAGGTCGGCGGCGTCAAAGTGCGTACGATGTATACCAATCATCCGGGCGTGAACGTCACGTTCCGCTTCGACTATCCTGGCGGCAAGTCGGTGGTTTATTTGACGGACCATGAGAATCATCAGGCGTTCGGCGGGAAAAACGAGCTGATGGTGCGCCAGGACGATGCGATCGAGGAGTTCTGCCGCGGCGTCGACCTGCTGATCGCCGACTCCCAGTACAGCGACGCGGACTACAAGATGAAAAAGGGCTGGGGCCACAGCCGCTGGCGCGACGCGCTGAACCTGGGGATGGCGGCGGGCGCCAAGCGCCTCGCCCTGTTTCATCATGAGCCGGACCGCAACGACGACGAAATCGACAAGATAGTTCAGGAGTGCCGAGAGGTTGTTAAGGCCTCTGGGAGCAAGCTCGATTGTTTCGCCGCATCTGAAAATGAGGAGGTCATTCTCTGATATGAAACTGCTGCTCAGTCTGTTTACGACATCCATCGGCAAGAAACAGTTCGTCGCCGCGACGGGTCTGCTCTTGATCGGCTTCCTGCTCGGTCATTTGACGGGAAACCTCCTGATCCTGAAGAGCCCCGAGCTCTTCAATCAGTATGCGGATTTTCTGGTCCATCACCCGCTGATCATCCCCGCGGAGATCGGCCTGGTTGTGCTGTTTTCGGCACATATCGTAATGGGGCTCAAAATCAGTATTGAAAATTGGAACGCGCGTCCCGACGATTACGACTACAAAGTCGCGGAAGGCGGCCGCACGGTGGGCTCGGCGACCATGAAGTATTCGGGCCTGCTTACCTTTGTGTTCTTGTGCGTGCATCTCTCCACCTTCAAGTACTCGCATCCGGGCGCGACGCTCTACGATACTGTGGTTATTTACCTGAAAATGCCGCTTTACTGTGCGTTCTACTTATTGGCGCTGACGTCGCTGGGTATCCATCTGAGCCACGGCATAAAGAGCGCCTTCCAGACTTTCGGCGTGAGCCATCCGAAGTACACGCCGGCGATCGGCGTCGCCGGTCTGCTGCTCGCGGTCGCGGTCACGGCGGGTTTTCTGCGGCTGGCGCTGCACGGGATTATAGGGGGCTGAGCGATGACATCAACCGAGAAGCTACTGAACGCGAATATCCCCGACGGGCCCATTGAGACGAAATGGGACCGCCATCAGTTCAATCTAAAGCTCGTCAACCCGGCCAATAAGCGCAAATATGATGTTATCGTCGTCGGTACCGGGCTGGCCGGCTCCTCCGCGGCGGCATCGCTCGCCGAGCTGGGCTACAACGTCAAGGCCTTCTGCATTCAGGACAGCGCCCGCCGGGCGCACTCGATCGCGGCCCAGGGCGGAATCAACGCGGCCAAGAACTACCCCAACGACGGCGACAGCATCTTCCGCCTCTTCTACGACACGGTAAAGGGCGGCGACTACCGGTCGCGCGAAGCCAATGTCTACCGCCTGGCCCAGGTCTCCAATAATATTATCGATCAGTGCGTGGCGCAGGGCGTTCCCTTCGCCCGTGAGTACGGCGGGACGCTGGCCAACCGCTCCTTCGGCGGCGCCCAGGTTTCGCGCACTTTCTATGCCCGCGGACAAACCGGGCAGCAGCTGCTGCTGGGCGCCTACAGCGCGCTGACGCGGCAGGTGAGCGCCGGCAAGGTCAAGCTCTATACCCGGCGGGAGATGCTCGATCTCGTGGTGGTCAACGGCCGGGCGCGCGGCATCGTCTGCCGCAATCTCGTCAGCGGCAAGCTGGAGCGCTATGAGGCGCATGCGGTGCTGCTGTGCACCGGCGGGTATGGGAATATCTTCTATCTGTCGACCAACGCCGCCGCCTGCAATGTGACGGCGACCTACCGCGCCCACAAGAAGGGTGCGTTCTTCGCCAACCCCTGCTTCACGCAGATCCATCCGACCTGCATCCCGGTCGCGGGCGACTACCAGTCCAAGCTGACCTTGATGAGCGAGAGCCTGCGCAACGACGGCCGCGTCTGGGTTCCGAAGAAGAAGGGCGACGACCGCAAGCCCGGCGACATCCCGGAAGAGGATCGCGACTACTACCTGGAGCGGCGCTACCCGGCGTTCGGCAACCTGGTCCCGCGCGACGTGGCGTCGCGGGCGTCCAAAGCTTCCTGCGACGAGGGCCGCGGCGTCGGCTCGACCAAGCTCGCGGTTTACCTGGACTTCCAGGAAGCCATCAAGCGCGACGGCGAGGATACTATCCGCCAGAAGTACGGCAACCTCTTCGAGATGTACAAGCATATCACCGATGAGGATCCGTACCATTCGCCGATGCGCATCTTCCCCGCGGCCCACTACACCATGGGCGGGCTGTGGGTGGACTATAACTTGATGACCACCGTGCCCGGGCTGTTCGTTCTGGGCGAGGCGAACTTTTCCGATCACGGCGCCAACCGGCTGGGCGCCAGCGCGCTCATGCAGGGGCTCGCGGACGGCTACTTCGTGATCCCGTCCACGCTCGGAGGCTATCTGGGCGCGGAGAAGTTCGATAAGGTTACTACCGCGGCGCCGGAGTTCGACGCGGTCGAGCATGCGGTCGATGAAAAGGTGCGCAAGCTGCTTAAGGTCAACGGCAAGCGCACCGTCACCGAGTTCCATCGTGAGCTGGGCCTGACCATGTGGGACAACTGCGGCATGGGCCGCAACGAGGTGGGGCTCACCAAAGCGCTGGGCCGCATCGAGGAGCTGCGCAGCGAGTTCTGGAAGGACGTCAAGGTGACGGGCACGCATATGGACTTCAACCAAGCCCTGGAAAAGGCGGGGCGCGTCGCCGACTACCTGGAGTTCGCCGAGCTGATGGTGCGCGACGCCCTCGAGCGCGAGGAGTCCTGCGGCGGGCACTTCCGCGAGGAGCACCAGACGGAGGATAACGAGGCGAAGCGCGACGATGAGAACTTTGCCCACGTCGCCGCCTGGGAGTTCAAGGGCGACGGCAAGGAGCCGGTGCGCCATAAGGAAGAACTGAAGTTTGAATATGTGAAGCTGACGCAAAGGAGCTACAAATGAATCTGACGGTGAGGATATGGCGCCAAAGCGGTCCCGACGACGAGGGAGCTTTCGTCGATTATCCGGCGAAGGGCGTGTCGCCCGATATGTCCTTTCTCGAGATGCTCGATGTGGTCAACGAGGAACTTATGCGCGAGGGCAAAGAGCCGGTCGCCTTCGACCATGACTGCCGCGAAGGCATCTGCGGTATGTGCTCGCTGGTCATCAACGGCCGGACGCACGGCCAGGATAAGGGGGCGACCACCTGCCAGCTCCATATGCGGCATTTTAAGGACGGTGAGACTATTACGGTCGAGCCCTTCCGGGCGAAGGGCTTCCCGATCATCAAAGATCTCGTGGTCGATCGCGCGGCCTTTGAGCGCATCATGCAGGCGGGGGGCTTCGTTTCGATTCGCACCGGTTCGGCGGGCGAAGCCAACGCGATCCTCGTTAATAGAGAGAACGCCGAGCTCGCGATGGATGCGGCCGCCTGCGTCGGGTGCGGCGCCTGCGTCGCGGCTTGTCCCAACGCCTCGGCGATGCTGTTTGTGGCGGCCAAGGTCTCGCAGTACGCACTCCTGCCGCAGGGGCAGCCCGAGCGCACCGCGCGCGTGCTCAAAATGATGGCCCAGCACGACAAGGAAGGGTTCGGCAACTGCACCAATGAGTACGAGTGCGAGAACGCCTGCCCCAAGGCGATCAAGGTCTCCAATATCGCGCGCCTCAACCGCGAGTTCCTGCGCGCGAACATCGTCTCGGCCGAATAGCGACAGAAACTAGTCCCGGTACCGGTTTTTAACTTTCAACTTTCCTGTTGATAACCGGTTATGGTTGGGTTCAGGGGCGGATATTGGCCTTTGACACCGCGGCACTCGAACATCCAAGAAAATGGGCAATAGCGGTGGTCGAGTGCCCATATTCGGCCGCCCTCAATATGAGCGCCCTCTTCGCCGGCATGATGTAGCGGCTCTTCCTGCCTGATCGAATATGCGCAACCGGAACTCCGCATTCTTTTTCGATTATATTCCCGAGCTGTTCTAGAGATAGGGGATCTCCGAGATTATCTGTTTGATGGTGCGTATAAACATCGCTCGCAGATGCGATGCATGCTGTTCGCTGTGTGATTGTCGCGTGCTTTTCGGGCCTGGGCTCAGCCTTAGTTCGCATAAAACGCATATAGCTATCACGAGCTCCCCATCGGTCAGCGCCGAATATCGAGAGAGGAAAGGATGTATCGACAAGGGAGGAGGGGGCGTCGGCCGCATATGCCGCATGGCTCGACCAGGGATAATTTATCGTGAATCCAGGCTCTTTTGAGCGAACGGGATTTTGATGGATGTAGCGAAGCTGTTCAAGGAATTGACTGTTCGTGCGGCAGTAAACGGGATAGAAGCGTTTCTGAAAGACATGTCCAACCCTATCGTGCACCGCATTGAAGTGCTTGGCGTAGATGAGCAGAAGCCGGTGCATGATCGTCGACAAACTCGCATGGCAGACTTGTATTAAAAGATGTATGTGATTGGGCATGAGGCAGTAGGCATAAAGTCTGCAGGCGCTGTGTCGCTTTATCTTTTCGAGGGTGGATAGGAAGAAAGAGTAATCAGCGTCAGTGTGGAAGATGCGCTGCTTATTATTTCCCCTGGCGGTAACGTGCGCGATGGCGCCGGGATAGTGAAGCCTCGGGATTCGCCCCATGCCAGCATGTACGATTCGCGGCGCAATAAGTTCCGAAAGTTAATGTTAATACCCGGTACAGGAAAGTTAATGTTAATACCCGGTACGGGAAGGGGGGCGGGAGGGGGAACTACTTCTTTTTCTGCAGCTTCGCGGACTGCACTATCTTCATGCCCTTGGTGCTGTGGCGGACGGCGTACGCCAGCATGAGGCTCAGTACGAGCATAATCCCGCCGATCGTGAGGTTGCGCGGCTCGAACCAGCCGCTGCCGAAGAAGACCAAGGACAGGATGCTGGGGAAGGTCCCGATCAGGGTCCCTAGGGCGTAGTCGCGAAAACGTATGCGGGTCAGGCCGCTGCCGTAGTTGACGGCGTCGAAGGGCGCCAAGGCGAGCCGCAGGACCACTATGGTCATGAGGCCGTGTTCGCGGACCTGCGAATCAAGTCCCTGCAGGAACTTGATCTTCGACACGGCCAGCAGGTCCTTCCCGAAGTGCCGTCCGATCCAGAAAGCGAAGATCGCGCTGAGATTGTCGCCGATAACCGAGCAGACGAGTCCCCAGAACGGCCCCCAGAGCAGTCCCGCCGCGGCGATAAGAAGCGCCGAGGGGAAGAGCACCAAGGAGCGCAGGATGAAAAAGAGGATGAAGAGCAGCGGCCCGAACGCTCCCCGACGGGATATGAAGGTGTGCAGGACCGTCGGTATTTCGTTGAGCGGGATGCCCTTGGCGAGGAAGTCCGCCGCTACGATGAGCAGCGTGACGGCCCAAATAACGAGGAGCATCGTCTTAAAGCGTATTCTCTTGTCGGTGGCCACGGAGGAGGTATTGTCCCTATTTGCCCGCGGGCTTTCAAGGAATGCGAACCAAAAATTCCGCCGCTTGGGCGCGCCCGCCCGATGGGCGTAAAAGAGGTCCCTTTATTAACTAGAATTCTGGAGTATATGACAGAAACTTCTCCCGGAACGCCGCCGCCGGTCGAGACCGGATTGTTCAAAGCTTCCGAATGGCGGCAGATCACTTTTATGCTGGTGCTCTCGACGATGACGCTTTTCGCGATCGGCGCGATGTTCCGGTTTGATGAACGTCTCGCCATCACCCTGCTCTCAAGCATTGGAATGCATCTCGCCGGTGCCCGCGCCCCGGCAATCCTTTTCGGTCTGTCCCGCGGCCTTTCGCCCGTGGTGACGCTGTTTTTCAATTTCTACATTGAAGTCCTTATTGTCGTTCTCTGCTACTACTCATTCGTGCTCATTATCCGAGAAGGCATCGAGTCGAAGTTTATGCACTTGGCGGCGAAGCGCGCGGAGACGGCTGCTCAGGAGCACCGTAATGCCATTAAGCGCTTCGAACTTGCCGGCCTTTTTTTCCTGGTTATGGCGCCGTTCCCTATGACCGGACCGATCACCGGGGCCATCGTCGGGTATTTGTTGAACCTCCGGCCGTGGGCAACCTTCGCCATCGTGCTCTCGGGTACTTTCGTGGCGCTATTCGCGTATGTGGTGCTGGGGAAGGTGGCGCTCCAAGCAATCATCGCCTTCCAGAGTCGTTACGCGTACGAAGTGGCCCTGGTGATAATGTTCGTGATCGCCGTTTTTACGATTGTTCACGTCCGCAGCATCGCCCGCTGGGTGCAGAGCGCCATCGACGATTACGAGAAGTTGTAGCGCCGGGGGCTCTCGGGCGTCGTCGTCGGCCAATGAGGTAAAGACTATGAGAAACGTTCTGGCCTGCGGTGCCGTTTGCGTATTTCTCTTCGCCGCGCCGTCGGTTTGCAGCGGCGCGGCCAAGAAGGAGAGTGCGCGCGTCACCGATGGCATGAAGCATCCGCTGCAGCGCTATATCCAGGCCAACATCAAGGCGAACGACGGCTTCTATCTTGCCGAGGGCCGCGATGGGCAGGTCTGGATGGGCCGGTTTAAGAGAATATTGAGCCGCGCGGTGCGGCGAAACTCGGCATCGCAGTACGTTCTGCGGGCGGCCTTCCTGCAGCTTGCCGAGGACGGCAGTGTGTCAAAAGACGACTGGCTGCTCATCGACTTTGATCTCGTCGGCAGCGGCGGGGCGTGGCGGGTCGCCGGAGAGCATATATATAAAGCCGGCAAGCGCGAACTATTCTCCTATGCGAGCGACGGCCGCCGTGTTCCCGAAAAGACCCGCGCCGGAAGACGAACGCTCGTGGTGGGGGGAGGCTCGCCGGCGGCCATGGACGAGCACTCTGCAGACGAAGAGTCTGAGGAGAGGGAGCCGTCGGGCATTCTTCTTAATGCTGTGGGCTCTGCCGATCAGGTGGACCCCTTCGACTGTCCCGGTAAAAGATGCCTATTGGCCTATCTTGCGCCTTGGTGTCCTGCATGCAAGAACGTTACCCCCATGCTTATGGAGCTGAAGCCGTGGCTTGAGGAGCGGGATATAACCTTCCATATCGTCGTAGGCGCGGCAAACGCGGCAAGCTGCGCGGATTTCGCTTCTCAATTCGGACCGGACACGCTGCTGGATGCGGGGAAACAGATGACCGTCAACAAGTACCCGACTTTTATGGTCATTGACGCGAAAGGGAAAGTTATTAAGGAGCCCGGCACTCCAGGGGTACTTGAAACTCCGATGGATGACGCCGAGTTGCGTTCCTTGGCCGCGCACTTCGGGTTGAGCAGCAAGAAATGAAGATGATGTCCCCGTCGCGTTCTCCCTGGAGCGCTATCGCCAGCTACTTATTGAGGGCGCGGCGGACCTCGTCGCGCAGATAGCGCTCGAAGGCTTCGCGGGCTGCCGGGCTGCCGATGCGCGCCAGCGCCTCCGACGCGCTGTAGCGGACGTCGGGGTGCTTGTCCCGTAGGGCCTTGATCAAGCGCGGGACCGCCGGATCGGCCGCCCAGCCGATCTTGCCCAGCGCCAGCGCGGCGCTTGAGCGCACCCGGGGGCTGCGGTCCGCCAGCGCCGCGGTCAACTCCGGCACCGCCGCGGCCGCCTGGCCGCCGAGAGCTCCGAGCTCATCGGCGGCGCGCGCGCGCTGACGGTATGTGCCGCTTTTCAGCATACTGAGCAGGTCGGGCAGCGGGTTGTGGTAGGGCGGGGCGCCATGGTCCTCGACCCGTCCGGCTTCCGTGTGCCGTGCCGCCGGGTTTCGGGTTATTACGCCTTGCGGCGGCGCGAGCGCGTCTTCGGGCGGCCCCAGCGAATCTGCGCCCGCCAGCAGAACCTCCGCTTCGGTCCGCTGCGTCTTCTCGGGCGTGACTTCCGCCGTCACCTGCGGTTCTTCGCGGCGGGGCGGCGGCAGCCCCGCCAGCAGGGACTCCAATTCCCTGAGGCGGCTGACATTATCTACCTTGTCCTGCCGCCGCTTCAACGCTTCGCGGGCGATCGCCTCTTCCGGCATTTCATGTTCAGCCGGCGCGGCGGTCGAGCGCACGATGCGAATGCCGTCAGCGGGCGCCGCCGCTGCCGCGTGCCTCGCCAATTTACCGCGCACCTCGTCGGCGACGGGGAAGGGGGCGTTGAGGCAGGTATTGGGATCGCGCCGCAGCGCGTAGACGGCGGGCGGGGCGGCATCTGAGTCGAAACTGGCCAGCCAGTGGAGCGCGGTGAGGCGAACGATCCAGCAGGGGTCGCTGCGCAGCGAATCCATGAGGGCGGGGGTTGCCTCAGGGCCCTGCTGCCCGAGCCAATGCGCGGCCGTGAAGCGTACCTGCCAGTCGGCGTCCTTGGCCGCGCGGCCCAGCTCCGGCAGCGCGGCCGGGCCCATCTGCCCCAGGCGGTGCACGGTGTGGATGCGCGTGTTCCAGTCGCCGGTCTTGATCTGCCGCCGCAGGTTCGGCAGCTCGCTTGCGGGAGTGGCCGGCATGCCGCCGGGAAAACTGTCGGCGGCCGTCAGCGGCGGCGGGGAAAGAGCGGCTAGCAGGATAATCGCGATGTAACGTCTCATACCGCTGGGTGAAAATAGTATAGCTCCGCCCCGGATCCTCCGCCATAAGCAGTTGCCGGGCGACGGGAAATAGGGTGTAATACCTCATATGGCCGGCAAGCTGTCGCAGAATCTGACTATTCTCCTGACCGATATTAAGGGCTTTACCGAGAAGACCTCGCATAAGTCGCGGGCCGATATCCTTACCATGCTGGAGAACCATAAGGAGATCGTGCTGCCGGTCCTCGAGGGCAAGGGCGGGCGCCTGGTCAAGACGATCGGCGACGCTTTCCTGATGGTGTTCGAAAGCCCGACCGACGCCGTGCTGGCGGGTATGGCCGTGCAGGAGGCGCTCGCCGTCTTCAATAAGGACAAGAAGGGCGATGATCGCATTGATGTGCGAATCGCCATCAATACCGGCGAGGTCACGCTGTCGGACGACGACATCTTCGGCGACCCGGTTAATATTACCGCCCGCATTGAGGGTATCGCCGAAGCCGGTGAGGTGTTCTTCACCGAGGCCGTCTATCTGGCGATGAACAAGCAGGAGGTGCCTTCGAGCGAGGTCGGGCTGCTGCAGCTCAAGGGCATACCGGAAAAGGTTCGAGTTTATAAAGTCGTCTCTGAGGAGCCGGTTGAGGAACATCCCGGAGTCAAGATGCCGGTCGCGCCGCTAAAGAAGGGGCTGCTCGACGCGCTTAGGCCCCGGGCGCCGAAAGCTGTGGTCGCTGGTGAGCCGCCTTCCCCGGATGCGCCCAAGGTCTCCATGTGGCGGCGCACCGCCGCGCTGGCCGTCGACGCGATCATCGTTTCGATCCTGGCCGGCATGCTCTTCGGCAAGGAGTCGGCGAATATCCATGTGACGCATCGCGGCGGTGAACGGGCAAAAAAAGCGGGCATCCAGGTTAACGAGCAGGGCATCAAAATCGGCGACAGCATTAAGATCGACGAAAAAGGCGTCAAAGTCGGCGACGGTATTCAGATCGACGAGGACGGCGTCCGCATCGGCGGC
>JBDRPD010000037.1:0-3643 GCA_043827405.1 Elusimicrobiota bacterium
GGCGGCCCAGGCGGCGGTCTCGGCGGCGGCCCTGGCGGCGGCCCAGGCGGCGGTCTCGGCGGCGGCCCCGGCGGCCCAGGCGGCGGTCTCGGCGGCGGCCCCGGCGGTCTCGGCGGCGGCCCTATTCTCTTCGGTTGGGTCAGCAGCCCACTGCTCTGCCGCCTCGATGGCCAATCGCGGGCGATCCTCACCGGCCGGAACATACCGTAGAGTTGTTCGGACACATGCGGCTACGGCAAGCACTATCCGCTGATGGCTATTCCGTTCTGTCCTAGCCGCCCACCACAGCAGCCAGTCGGCCCGTTCGCATTCGCCCCACGCCTGCTGTGGTGTGCGATCGCCGGCCCATTCTCGCGCCTCTAAACAGGCGCCAAGTTCGGATAGATGCTCCTGGAGTTGCGTCACGCGACCTCCTCGCTCGATCTCGATCTCTATCGGGGTTCGCACGGCAAGCCTCCCTGGAGTGTCAGCACCGCCGCCACGCGGCTGTTCATGCGCGGGTCGGACTCCGGTACTCCGAGCTTCCGAAACAGCCTACTCACGTAGGCCTTTACCGTACTTTCGGCGAGAAACAATTCCGCGGCGATGGCCTTGTTTGAAAAGCCACGCACAAGGAATTCGCCGATCTGGCTCTCACGGGCCGTCAGGTGGGGCTCCGTCTGCTCGCGGCTTGGGCGGTACGGGGTAATCACGCGACCTCCTCCATCGTCTGCTGGCGAACCTGTTCGGCGATCTGGAGGCCCGACTGCATCGTCAACCGCAGCGAGCGGTAGCCCCGCTCGAATCCGGCGCCGCACGCCAGGATGATCGATGCGACCTCATGGCGCGTCAGGCCGAAGCGACGCGACAGGATCCTCTCGTGGTCCTCCTGGAGTCCCATCGCACGGATCTCCACCGCGGCGTCGAATACAGCGCGGGAAAGGACGGGCGTCACCACCCGCTTGCCAGTACGAAACGCTTTGTATTCAACGGTTTCGCGCCGTGGCCCTTTCCGGGGCGGCGCGGAAGGCGTAACATCCTCGGGCATGTACATCTCATTCCTCCTTATCCTCACGGCTTTCGCCGGGTTTGTGCTGCGGAGGAGCATAGTGCGTTGTGGTGTTGATACAGCGCGGGCTCGCCGTCGATGTGCGATCTTCGCGGCGCTGGGCGCGGGCAATGGAAATCACATAGTGGGCAATGGTTTCGATGCGCTCGAAGCGCACGCCGCGATCGAGGAAATGGGCGACGGTGGACTTCGCCGATTCGAAATCCCGGTCGGCGCCCGCGAACTCCCGGCGGTCATGCAGCATCGTGCGCCCCCAGGTATTTCTGGATTGCACGGGCAATGACGGCCTGGACCGTGATGCCCTGCTCTGCCGCATAGACCTTGGCGCGGCGCCACATGTCAACAGGGACCCGCATGGACGTCTGGATCATGGCGACCCCCTGTTTTTCCGCCCTCTTTTGTGGTATTGTTTTTTTTCTCGACATACCGCTAAGAGGAGTCTAACGGTATTCCGGTATTCTGTCAAGAGGAAATACCGAAAGAGGGGTATGAATAATTGTTATACCGAAGGGAGGAGCTATAAAGTGACGGGGAAGACAAGTGTCGTGATCGAGCCAGACCTGTTCAAGCAGGCGAAGAGAAAGGCGATGGACCGCGCGCGGCCGGAGATTTTCGGTCAGGCCGCCGGAAAGCCTGCTTTAGCCTCGCGTCCTCTGGATTGCCCCCTAAACCATTGCAAATAAAGGACCAAAATAAATTTGCGTGGCCTATTGACATGCAATACCGCTGTGGTATACTGGGAGCATGGAAAACGAAATCCGCAACGATAACGCGGCGGCCCCAGTGGCCGACGCAAACAGCTCGGAGAAATACTTCACGGTCGGCGGCTCCGACGGGGTTGAGTTGACTCTCGTAGCTCGCGGGATCGAGCGTGCCGCCCTGGCCACACGGATATGGGATGAGGATGACAGCGAGGATGGCATCATCGGCGCTGGCATGATGGTCGATTATTTCCCCGGCCAGCCCACCCTCCACACGGATACACGGCTGTGTGATGCGCTGCTCGCGGCGGGATGCGAGGTCGAGAGCTGATGGCCTCCCGTACCCGAGACGCCCGCGTGGTAGCCGCCGTGCCCTGCCCCCGGTGTGGCGCGATAGCTTGGACGTTGCCGGGGGGGCGGAAGTGAGTAAAAACCCCCACGCCGTCGCCCTCGGGCGCCGCGGCGGGAAGGCGAGCCGGCGTCTGGCGAAACTACCGGAGGAGGAGCGCCGGAAGGTCGCGGCTGCCGGCGGGCGGGCGTTATGGGCGGACCATCGGCCCGGGAACCCGGCGTGTGAGTGCCGGGGCTGCGCGAGAAGGAAGGGCGCTATCCGGCCCACTCGCTAAGCGCCCAGTAGGCCCGCTCGGCCGCCCTTGTGATTATCCCCGCAATCGCGCCGGTCATGATGACCAC
Source organism: Elusimicrobiota bacterium (assembly GCA_043827405.1). Classification (GTDB taxonomy): domain Bacteria; phylum Elusimicrobiota; class Elusimicrobia; order UBA1565; family UBA1565; genus JBDRPD01. Next base: position 2,443 of record JBDRPD010000037.1, read on the forward strand.
AACGACGGGCAGAAACAGGATGGCGCAAACCGCGAAGCGCCTTATTCGCCTTCCCACCGTTTAACCACTCGATTGAGCCGGCTCCCGGCAACATCGAGCAGGCGGAAGAAAGCACCGATGACGAACGCCAGGATGAAGACGGCGCCGATGAGCTTCGCAAAGCCCCAGATAATCTCGATCATTGCTACGCCAGCCAGTCGCCGATCTTCTTCACCCCGTAGGCAACTTGGACGGCGATCCGCGCGGCCGTGGTGCTCAACGCTGGGTACTTTTGCTTGAGCAGTTCGCCGGCGACGCCGAGCAGATAAAGCTTCTTCTCGTCCTCGGTCAGATCGGGATCAAGGAGTTTCGGGAACTTGGCGCGTACAAGGACCAGCGCCGCGTCATCGATCATCGTCGGCGTGAGCGCGGCGATGTACTCAATGATGGGAAAGGCGTCCGGGATGTACCTCAGAACCCAACCGAAATAGGCGTCGGCCTTGGCGTTCGCGCCGATAAATAGCTCTTTCACTTTTGCGAAAAACTTCTTGATCGCATTCATAACGACCTCTTTCTATCCTCGATCCAAATTGAAATGTCGAAACTGTACTTATCGATGCCACCGGAGAGTCGAACGCGCCGGCCATCGAGCACGCCGGTCACGGCATCGGCGAGTGCGCGGCTCACGTAACCGCCATCGAGGATGGCGCGGACCTGCTGGCCGAGCTGCTCGATGTCCTGGGCCTCCAGGACGTCAACCAGGCGCATTGAGAACCTCCGGCGGCCATTGGTCGGTTTCCATCATGCGGATCAGCCGCGCGGCCCGGGTGCCGACGTCCCGATACCACTTCGAGTCCTTCATTTCGACGATCGTGCGCGCGATGTCGCCAGACTCCAATGCCGCCAGCATCTTGCGGAACGTCTTGAGCCGCGGCATCCCCACGTTGAAGCACATATCCACGAGTACCGCCCGCCGGACCGCGGACAACCGGCTCCACCAGGGGAGCGCATAGTCGAGCTCCAGCATCACCCGGGCGATGTCGTTTGCCAGGAGATAGCGCGACTCCTGGCGCGTGATGCCCAGGTCGTCGATGTTCCGCCCGACGCCGATCGTGAGCTTGCCCGGCCTGCCCTCGAACCCGATTTTCTCGGATGGGCAGCGGTATGGCTTCAGCCGTTCGCCTTCATGCAATATCAGAAGGGCTTCGATTTTTCCAGGCAT
>JBDRPD010000038.1:0-21589 GCA_043827405.1 Elusimicrobiota bacterium
CATAGGGACGGGGTTCAGGTAAAGCGGCAGCTTATCGGTATTCAATATTCCAGCTCCAGCCGTCCAAGCTGTTCCTCGAAGCGCCGGCGAAATTCCGGGGCCAGCACATCAGTGCATACGGCGTAGCGGATCAGCGGTTCAGAGCCGGCGAAATGCACTCCCACAATGCCGGTCTCGGAGATCACCTTGCGGTTGAAGGCTTCCTGCGCCGGCAGGTCTTTGGTCTCCGGATCCTCGGCGAGTACCGTTCCCAAAACCTTGCGCGGCACCTTCCATAGCGTGAAGAAGCCGGCCTCGGTCCGGCAGGCGGGCCGAAAACCCGCATCCTCCAGGCGCGGAAAAAGATAGTCGACCCGCTCCCAATACATCGCCGCCAGACGGCTCATCGCCGCGCGCGCCTTATCCATGTCCTTAAAGAACTCCCCGTAAGCGGCCATCACATAGGGGACCGGACCGGACTCGGTATTGCCTTTGACCATATTGAAATCTTCGACGAAGTCGCGGGAGCCGACCAGCGCGCCCAGACGTCCGCCCGGGTCGGAGAAGGACTTGCTCACCGAATACATCTCGATCCATTCCAGCTCCGGATAGTCCTTCGCCGCGGCGGCCAGCGGCATATGGCTGTCGCCGGCGAGGCCGGCATAGGCCGCGTCGTTGACCAGCCGCGTCCCGCGCTCAATGCAGTGCTCAATAAGCGCCTTCCATTCCTCCGCCGTCGCCCCCACCGCGGCGGGATTGCCGGGGCGGATCACATAAATCAAGTCGGCCCGCTCCATGCTCCTCGCCTTGAGCGCCTCCTGGAGCCGGTTTATGTTGAGACGCATATTGTCCTGAGACGCCAGCGGCCAGACCACACGCTCGGCGCCGAGATAGCCGTCCGCCCAGGTGCCGATCACGTCATAGGCCGGCAGGTTGGAGACAACCGTGAAGCCGCCGCGGCGCTTGCGGTCCGGCAGATGCAGCCCGCAGGCCAGCGGCAGCAGGCCGCCCGCCGTCTTGATGCCGGGAATCGGCAGGCCGCGCAGATGCGTGTATTCCTCAATGCGAATGCGTCCGTGCAGCTCGATCATCCCTTCCGCGAAGCGCCGGAGATTCTTATCCTCGGCGTAGGTGTGGAAAGCGTACTCCCGGTCGCGCGCGAAGCGCGACTGCAGCTCGAGGATCGCATCATCCGGCACGGTATCGGGGTTGCCCAGCGAGAGGTTCAGCACCGGCAGCCCCGTCTTCTCCGTGTACTCCTTTTGCAGGAGATATATCAGCTGAAAGAGATTGATGCCCGCGGGCGGAATCCGGCGCGTCACCGCACCTCCTCGGGGATATCCTGCCCGCGGATCACGTCCCCCTCCGCCAGAATCAGCAGCCGCTCAAGCAGGTTTTCCAGCTGCCGCACATTGCCTTCCCAGCTCCCGGCGGTGAGCGCCGCCATCGCGGCCGGCTCGAGCTCCGGCACGGACCGTCCGTTCTTCTGCGCCAGCCGTTTGAGGAAGAAGGCCGTCAGCTCGGGGATGTCCTCGCGGCGATCGCGCAGCGGCGGCAGTTCGATAGGAACGACGTTGAGCCGATAATACAAATCCTCGCGAAACCGCTTCTCTGCGACGGCCTTCTTGATATCGGCATTGGTCGCGGCCACGACGCGCACGTCGGCGCACAGCGTCCCGGTCCCGCCCACCCGGTCGAACTCCCCGTTCTGCAGAACGCGCAGCAGCTTGACCTGCATGGCGGGAGCCATCTCCCCCACCTCGTCAAGAAATATCGTGCCGCCGTCCGCCAGCTCGAACTTGCCCGGCTTTTCACGCACCGCCCCGGTAAATGCCCCCTTCTCATGGCCGAACAGCTCCGCCTCCAGCAGATCTTCCGGGATCGCACCGCAATGGACCTTGATAAAGGCCTGGTCCCGGCGCGGGCTCGCGGCATGCAGGGCGGCGGCGACCAGTTCCTTGCCGGTGCCGGTTTCGCCCAGGATCAGCACCGTCGCGCCGGACGGCCCCGCCTTGCGGATCAAGGTATAGACCTGCTCCATCGGCGGGCTCTTGCCGATGAGGGGATGCGGTCCGGCGGCGGGCTCCATGACCCATTCCTGATCCTCGCGCGAAGCATAGGCCAGCGCCTTCTTCACGATTCTTCCCAGCTCGTCGAAATCCAGCGGCTTGGCGAGAAAATCATGCGCCCCATGCTTGATGGCCTCTACGGCCGTAGGGATCGAGCCGAAAGCGGTCATCAGGATGACCGGCAAACCGGGCCGGGTCTTGCGGATTTCCTTAAGCAAGCCGATCCCGTCCATGCCCGGCAGCTTGAGGTCGGTCAGCACCAACGCCGGCTCGCGGGCGAGCGCTTTACGCGCCTCCTCGGCATCCTTAGCCAGAACCGTCCGCCAGCCCTGAGCCTCGAGGACCCCCTTAAGAACCTTGCGATGGTTGGCCTGGTCCTCAACGACGAGAATAAGCGCTGCAGCGTCTTTCTCCGGCATACAGCTTGTCTATCATATTCCCTTTTATCGTAAGGCCTGACCCCATTGGCATAAATATTGATCCGCTTCAGATGAAGCCGCACCCAAGGAGGACGTGATGAAACAGCTGAGAATGATGATCCTGACCGCGGCGGCGGCCCTGTGGACGATGAGCGCGAGCGCCGCCGGCCTGCTGCGCCCGACAAAAGCGGACTACGGCGACCTCGAGATCAGGAAACATGCGGTCTCGATCGTCATAAACAACGGATTCGCGAAGACCGAGGTGGATCAGGTCTTCCATAACCCCCATGACCAGGACCTGGAAGCCGTCTACACCTTCCCGGTACCCGAGAAGGCCGCGATGTCGGAGCTCTCGCTCTGGGTCGACGGCAAAGAGATGTTCGGTGAAGTGCTGGAAAAGAAAAAAGCGCGCGAGGTGTATGAGGATGAGAAAGCCAAAGGCCGGGACACCGCACTCAATGAAAAGGACGGCTACAAATCGTTTAAGGTCTCGGTTGCGCCCGTACGGGCGGGACAGGATACCCGCATACGGCTGGTCTATTATCAGCCGCTCAAGATCGATCACGGGATCGGCTCCTACATCTATCCTTTGGAAGAGGGAGGCGTGGACGACGCCCGCGACCTGGCCTTCTTCCTTAACGATGAGATAAAGGGAGACGGTGAGACCGGATTCACTCTGGACCTGAAGCTCAAGACCGCCTACCCCGTAGACGCGGTCATGGTTCCCAGCCATCCGGGCGCTTCAGTGGTCAAAGAGAATGACGGCGCATACCGCGTCGCCGTAGCCTCGGGAGCCGGCCTCGGCCGGGACTTCGTGCTCAACTACCGCCTGGCGGCCGATCAACCGGCTGACGTCGAGCTCATCCCGTTCAAGGAGAAGGGTGCGCAAGAGGGCACCTTCATGATCGTGGTGACGCCGGGCGATGACCTCAAGCCGCTGAGCCGCGGCGCCGACTGGACCTTCGTGCTCGACATCTCGGGCTCGATGACCGACAAGCTGCCGGCCCTGGCCGAGGGCGTTGAGAAGGCGCTCACGCGCATGCGGCCGGAAGACCGCTTCCGCATCGTCCTGTTCAACGAGCGGGCGCACTGGCTGATCAAGCCGTTCACCGTCGCCAACAAGGAGAACGTCGCCAAGGCCGTCGGCGAGGTGAGCGCGCTGCGCGCGGGCGGCAGCACCAACCTCTACCAGGGCCTGGAGCAGGGGCTCGAAGACCTCGCAGCCGATCGCACCAGCGCCGTGCTGCTGGTAACCGATGGGGTGGCCAACGTGGGCGTCACCGAGCACCGGCGCTTCATCGAGCTGGCGCGCAAAAAGGATGTGCGGCTGTTCACCTTCATTATGGGGAACTCCGCCAACACCCCCCTGCTCAAGGATCTCGCCGAATCCTCCAACGGCTTCGCGGCCGCGATCTCCAACGCGGATGCGATCGTCGGCAAGATTCTGCAGGCGAAGTCCAGGCTCACGCATGAGGCCATGCACGATGCCGGCATCAAGATCAAGGGGACGAATAACTTCGCCCTCACTCCCGCCCAGCCGCGCACCCTCTACCGCGGCGAGCAGCTCGTGGTGTTCGGCAAATACCGCGGCCACGGCAAGGCCCAGCTGACGTTCGAGGCCAAGATATCGGGCAAGCCGATGACGGTGACGGTGCCGGTCGTCCTGCCCGAAGCCGATGAGAGAAACCCGGAACTGGAGCGTCTATGGGCGCTGGCACGCGTCGAGGAACTGGCCCAGGAGAAGCGTTTAGGCGGGAACGCGCAGGAGCTCGACGGCATGATCCGCGACCTGGGAGTGAGCTACTCGCTGGTCACCGATGAGACCTCCATGGTCGTAGTCCGCGAGGAGAGCCTGGTCGAGCACGGGATTGACAGCCGCAACATGCGGCGGATCATCCGCGAGCGCGCGGCGCAGAAAACACGGGACGGCGCCGCCCCGACAAGCTACGCCCGGCAGTATTCTCCCCCGCCCGTCTCCGGCAGCCCCGCGGCCCGTATCGGCAGCGGCGGCGGCGGCGCGGTGGGACCGCTGTTCGGAGTACTCGCCGTCCTCATGGCGGGGCTGCGGAGGAAGAGAAAGCAATGAGAAGGTTCCCCCTCATAACGTGGGTCGCCGCGGCCTTGGCCGCGGCGGCCTGCGTCCTTCCCGAAGGCTTCGCAGCGCTTTCATATCAGCGGCTGGAAATCCTCAACGGCGAGTGGTGGCGCCTCCTTACCTGCCATCTGACCCATGGCTCCTGGCGGCACTTCCTATGGGACGCGGGAGCCTTCCTGCTGCTCGGACATCAGGCGGAACAGCGCTTCGAACGGAGCTACCCCTGGCTGCTGGCGGGAAGCGCGCTCTTCGTGGGGCTCGGCCTGCTGCTGACGCTGCCGGGACTTGACTGGTACTGCGGTCTTTCCGGCCTTGATACGGCGCTGTTCTGCGCCCTGATCGCCGCCGACGGACGCCGGGCCTGGCGCGACCAAGATCACGCCATTCTCGCGCTCAACGCCCTGTGGATTGCCGGGCTCGCCGGAAAGATCGGCTACGAGTACGCGACCGGCAGCATGATGTTCGCGGCAACGCCGAACCTGGCGCCGGTACCGGCGGCGCATCTGCTGGGCGCCGTCGCCGGGATTCTTTACAACGCGGCGGCGAGCTCGGAGCGCAGGGCTTCGAACTTGCGGCGGAAGCGCTCGTTGGACGACAGCGTCCACGGACTGCCGACCAGCATCCAGTTGACCTCGCGCTGGGCGACGCGGAAGGCGCGGCCCTCCTCGAGCAGCTTTTCGGAACGGTGGATGCCGAGCAGAGTCTTGACGGCGAGCAGCGATGGCCAGGCCACGGCGGCGCGCAGGCGCATGCCGGGCATCGCTTCGACGTAGTCCGCCCCGGCCGACAAGTGTTCGAGGCCCCAGCGCAGCCAGGCGCGCACGACAGGGCGCAGCTTCGGCAGCGCCGCCGGTTCGAGCAGGTCGCGGACCTTGAGTCCGGCCGCGTCGAGCTCCTCCTGCGGCAGGTAGCAGCGGCCGATGCGCAGGTCGCCGGGGATGTCGCGCAGGATGTTGGTAATCTGCAGCCCCTTGCCCAGCCGGTAGCCGCGATCCAGCAGCATCCCGGCGTCGGCGTCCTTGAGCTTGGGCACGCGCAGCAGACAGAGCTTGGTCCAGAACAGGCCCGGCGCGCCGCCGATGAAGCCGCAGTATTCGTCGAGCAGCGCGGCGTTCGGCAAGGCGCTGATGCGTTCAACGCTGTCGCCCGGGAAGTGCGCGAAGTCCAGGCGCATGCCGTCGATAACGCCGAACACCACCTCCTTCAGGAGCTCCCGTTCGGCGGCGGGAAATGACCGCCACAGCGCGACGCAGTCGTTGAGCCGCTCCAGAAGTTCACGCTCCGCGGCGCTGGCCTGGTGCTCGGTGTAGCCGTCCAAGAGCGCCGCCTCGACCGGGCGCCCCGTCTCGAACGCCGCCCGGTAAGCCTCCAGCGTCGCCAAACGCTGCGCGCGCGGCACCAGCCGCGTGTCCGCTATCGTGTCGGCGGCGCGGCAGAAGAGATAGCCCAGCCCCATCGCGTCGCGCACGCCGTCGGGCAGGACGCGGAGGCTGAGATACATCGAACGGGAGACGCGCTTGAGCAGGTCCTGGACGCCCGCGTCCATCTAGGCGGACTTGGTCTTGGCGAGGGACTTCACGACCACGGCGAGCTCGACGGGCTCCACCGGCTTGAGAATGTACATCTGAAAACCGTTCATCAGGGCCAGCGCGCGATCCTCGGGTCCGGCCCGGCCGGTCAGCGTGGCGGCGGGGATATCCCCCCCTTCCTCCTCGCTCAGATCGCGGACCCTTCTGATCAGGGAGAATCCGTCCTCGCCGGGCATCATAAGATCCGAGATCATTACGTCCGGACGGTCCTGCCGTACGGAGTCGAAGGCTTCCGCCGCGGTACAGGCTTCCGTGACCCGGGCGCCGCAGTGGCGCAGCGACGCGCTCAGAACCGTGCGGGCGTCCGGTTCGTCTTCGACGATCAAGACATGGATGCCGCTCAGATCGGGACGCTGCAGCCTATCACACTTCGATTTCTGCGTCGAGACCGGCTCGGAGGTCTGCCGCTCGGCCGCCGCCAGCAGCGGCAAGGACAGCATAAACTCCGTTCCCTTGCCCTCACCGTCGCTGTGCACGCGCACCGTCCCTCCGTGCATCTCGGCGATATGCTTGACGATCGCCAGCCCCAGCCCCAGACCCCGGTGCTCGCGCGTCATCGGGTCCTCGGCCTGGCTGAAGGGATCAAACACATGGGGCAGGTAGTCCGGTGAAACTCCCACTCCCGTGTCCTTGATCGAAATCTCGGCGCTCTCACCGTAGCTGCGCAGCTGAACCCGCACTTTGCCGCCCTCGGTGGTGAACTTCACCGCGTTGGAGAGCAGGTTCCACAGCGCCTGCTGCAGCCGCTGCCCCTCGCCGGAAACCAGCAGCGTCGGCAGGTCGTCGTCGAGATCGATCTGTATCTGCCGGGCGTCGGCCGCCGGCCGCACCACGTCCACCGCCGAGCGCAGGATATTGGGCAGCTCGACCGATGAGGCCTCGATGCGCATTTTGCCCGAGGTGAAGCGCGAGATATCGAGGAGATCCTCGATGATCTGGGCCTGTGACTTCATATTGCGCTCAATGGTCTCGAGCGCCATCGAAAAATCCGCGCTCCCCAGCTCCTTGGAGCGCAGCAGCCAGGTCCAGCCGATCATCGCCGTCATCGGCGTGCGCAGCTCATGCGACAGCAAGGCCAGGAAATCGTCCTTCGAACGGCTGGACCGCTCGGCTTCCGCGCGCAGCACCTTCTCCTTCTCCAGCAGCGATTCGCGCTCACGCTGCGCCTGCACCCGCTCCGTCACGTCGACCGCCACGCCGATCATGCCGCTGACCCTGCCGTCGCGCAGGCGCTGCGGGGTAAAGTGGGTATCGAAGACCCGGCCCGCCTCGCTCACCTGCAGCGTGAACGACTCGCCGGCCAAAGCGCGGCGCAGGCTGTCAAGGATCGGCTGGTTTCCTCCATACACCTCGTACGCCGAGCGGCCGACCACCTCGCCGGGTTTAAGCCCCAGCATCGCGAGCCCCTTCCCTTCGGAAAGCGTGAAGGTGCCGTGGTTGTCGATTGCGAACAGGACAATCGGCGCCTCGGCGATAACCTTGCTCAGGCGCTCCTCGACGCTCTTGAGCTCTTCCGCCGTGCGGTGATACTTGCTGATGTCGCGGGAGATGCCGATCATGCCCACGAGCCCGATCTTCTTGTCGATGACGGGCCCCTTGATGGTGTCGAACATGATTCGCCCCAGGCCGCCGGCCATGGACTCCTCGACGCGGACCGGCTTCTGATGCTTCATAACCTTCCAGTCGCTGGCCCGGCATTTCTCCGCCAGCTCGATCGGGAAAATCTCCGCATCCGTTCGTCCGATAATGCCGAGCCGCGAGCGCCGCGCCAGCCGCAGGAACGCCCCGTTAACGATGCGGTAGTGCCCGCTGATATCCTTGAAGTAGGCGATATCGGCGAGCGCGTCCAGCAGCGGCTCGATCGTTGCGCATAGCTCCTTAACGACGCGCTCCCGCATAAAGTCCGTCACCGCGGGAGACACCCCTTTCTTCCTGGCGGAGGGCGCCGTCTTTTTTCCAACCGCCAGCGCCGCCTTTTTTCGGGGCGGGCGGGCCGCTTTTTTCGGCTTCGCTGCGGCGCGTTTCCGAGCGGGGGTCTTCGGCATAGGGATGGGTAATTATAAGCATATTTCCCCCACCGTAAATACCGGAAGCATGGCCGCTCCTGCCGGCGCTCATTTTGCCGTCGACAGCGGCTGATAATGCCGACAACGTCCGTCGAGCACTGGTATAATCTCCGGGTAGCGACTAATGAGCTCAACTACCGACAAGTCCTTCGCCCAGGTCGCCGCGGCCGTACGCCGCGGCGCGACCGTCGTGCCGCTGCTGCGGGAGCTGCCGGCCGACACCCTGACGCCGGTCGCGGCCTTCCTCCGCCTGCCTCGCCCCGGCGAACGTTCTTTCCTGCTGGAAAGCGTCGAGGGCGGCGAGCGCACCGCCCGCTACTCCTTTCTCGGAGCACGTCCGTTCGAGGAGCTGACGGTGCGCGACGGCATCGCGCGCTTCCGCCGGGGCTCCGCAGAGGGCGAACTCCCGGGCTGCCCCTTTATGGCCTTGGGTCAACGCCTGCAGAAATACCACGCCCTGCCCGAGCCGGGTCTCCCCCCCTTCTGCGGCGGCGCTGTCGGGCATATGGGCTACGAGATGGTCCGCCACCTCGAGCCGTCCTGCGGCCTGCGCCGGCCCGGCGGGGTGGAAGCCCGGCTCTCGATCTTCGGCGACGTCGCCGCCTTCGACCAGGTACGGCACCGGCTGCTGCTGATCGCCAATGTCATCAAGCCCGAACGCGGGCCGCTGCGGACGGCTTATCGCCGGGCGCAGGACGCGCTCGACTCCATGGAGCAGCGGATTACCCGGGGACCCGCCGCGAACGGCAACCGGCGGACGGCGGCGCGGCGCGGCCTCCGCCCGCGGAACCTACTTGGGCCGCGGGCTTTTTGCGACGGCGTACGCCGGCTCAAGCGCAGCATCCGCGAGGGCGACATCTTCCAGGCCGTGCTGTCGGAACGCTTCGACGTCCCGCTGCGCTGCGGACCGTTCGACGTCTACCGCCGGCTGCGGACCATCAACCCCTCGCCTTACATGTTCTATATCGGTCATGACGCGGACGCGATCCTGGGCGCCTCGCCGGAAACCTTGGTGCGCATCGAAAACGGCCGCGTCGAGACCCGGCCCATCGCCGGCACCCGCCCCCGCGGCGCCGATGAGGAAGAGGATATCCGGTTCGAGCGGCAGCTTCTGACCAGCGTCAAGGAGCGCGCCGAACACCTCATGCTGGTCGATCTCGGGCGCAACGACGTCGGCCGCATCGCGCGGCCCGGCACCGTAACCGTTCCGACCTTCATGCAGGTTGAGCGCTACTCCCACGTCATGCACATCGTCTCAAGCGTCCAGGGCCGCCTGCGGCGGGGCGCGACCTCCTGGGAGGCCTTCGCCGCCTGCTTTCCCGCCGGCACCGTTTCCGGGGCGCCGAAGATCCGCGCCATGCAGCTGCTCGGCGAAATCGAGCCCGAACCGCGCGGCCTTTACGCCGGCGCGGTGGTCTACCACGACTTTCACGGCAACCTCGACTCGGCCATCGCCATCCGCAGCCTGTCGGCGCGGGGACGCGGAGCCGCCCGCCGCGCCCGCGTCCAGGCCGGGGCGGGCATCGTGGCCGACTCGCGGCCCGCCGCCGAGCTGCGCGAAGTACGGGCCAAAGCCGGCGCCATGCTCGAGGCGATCCGCCAGGCGGAAGAGAATCGATGACCCTCCTCATCGATAACTACGATTCCTTCACCTATAACCTTTACCAGTACCTGCGCGAGCTGGGAGAGAACGTGCGCGTCCGCCGCAACGACCAGATCACGGTCGAGTCGCTGCGGCGCAAGCCGCCGCGGCGCATCGTATTATCCCCGGGGCCCGGCCGGCCGGAGAGCGCCGGTGTCTGCCTCAACGTCGTGCGCGCGCTCGCGGCGCGGGTGCCCATCCTCGGGGTCTGCCTCGGACATCAGGCCATCGTGCAGGCCTTCGGCGGCCGGATCGTGCGCGCCTCCCGGCTCATGCACGGCAAGACCAGCGCCGTTAGCCACGGCGGCCGCGGACTGTACCGGGGCCTGCCGAACCCGCTCACCGCCGTGCGCTACCATTCGCTGATCGCCGAGCGGCGGCGGCTGCCGCGCTGCCTCCGGGTTACGGCGGAGACCGCCGACGGCGTCGTTATGGGCGTCCGTCACCGAACCCTGCCGTGCGAGGGCGTACAGTTCCATCCCGAGTCCCTGCTGACCGCGGAAGGCAAGCGGCTGCTGGAGAACTTCCTGCGGGGACGCCGATGAGCGCCGGGAAAGGCGTGGTCGAAAAGCTCGCAGGCGGCGGCACCCTCGACCGTGCAGAAGCGCGCGCGCTCATGGAACGCCTGACGTCGGGCGCGGAGGAAAAGGAGGCGATAAAGTCCCTGCTCCTCGCGCTCAACACCCGAACGCGCACGGTCGACGAGCTCGCCGGCCTGGCGGAGGGCATGCGTGCCCGTGCCGTCCCGTTGAAGATCACCCGCGAGCCCCTCATCGACACCTGCGGTACCGGCGGCGACGGGCTGCAGACCTTCAACATCTCAACCGCCGCCGCGCTCGTCGCCGCCGGCGCGGGGGCCGCGGTGGCCAAGCACGGAAACCGCTCGGTTTCCAGCAAATCGGGCTCGGCCGATGTCCTCGAATCGCTCGGCGTCCGCATCGACGCGCCCCCGGGAGAGGCCCGCCGCTCCATTGAAGAAACCGGCTTCGGCTTCCTGTTCGCGCCGGTATTTCACCCGGCGATGCGGCATGTGGCTCCCGCCCGCCGGGAGCTCGGCGTCCGTACGGTATTCAACCTGCTCGGCCCGCTGTGCAACCCGGCCCGCGTCCGCCGCCAGGTCGTCGGCCTTTACGACGCGGACCTGCTTGAGACCTATGCCCGAGTCCTGCTGCGCCTCGGCGCGCAGCGCGTGCTGGTAGTGCACGGTGAAGACGGCATGGACGAAATGTCGCTGGCCGCGCCGACGCGCGTCTGCTTCGCGGATGCGAGCGACGGGCTGCGTCTGGAGACCGTGACGCCGGAAGACGCCGGCCTCACCCGCTGCGCCGCCGAAGATCTGCGCGGCGGCGACGCCGCGGAAAACGCGCGCCTGATGGAAGGCGTGCTCGAAGGACGGCCGGGCCCCCTGCTGGAAGCGACGCTCTACAACGCCGGCGCGGCGCTGACGGCCGCCGGCATGTCCCGCTCCATCAAAGAAGGCACCGCCGCCGCCCGCGACAGCGTGCGCGCCGGCAAGGCGCGGGACGTGCTGGACGCGCTGCGCGCCCGCGCGGGAGACGCCGCGTGACGGAATCGGTACTCGAGAAGATCGCGGCGGCGACCCGCACGCGCATCGCCGCAGCCAAGGCCCGGACTTCGGAGGATGCCCTGCGCGAGCGCATTGCGCGGGCGGCGGCGACACATTCTCTTCTTGCGCGCCTGCGGCGACCCGGTCTGCATGTCATATCCGAGATCAAGCTGGCCTCTCCCTCAGCGGGCTCCTTGGGCGAGGGACTCGATCCGGCGGCCGTCGCCGCGGACTACGCCGCCAACGGCGCCGCGGCGATATCGGTTCTGACCGAACCGCAATTCTTTCGCGGCGAGCTGGCGCATCTGGAAGCGGTTCGCCGGACGGTCGAGCTCCCGGTGCTGATGAAGGATTTCCTGCTGGACCAATATCAGATCCTGCAGGCCCGCGCCGCCGGCGCCGACGCGGTGCTGCTGATCGCCGCGCTCCTGGGCGAGCGCTTGCCGCAGCTGCTGGCGGTCACCGAAGGATTCGGGCTCGACGCGCTGGTCGAAGTCCACGACGAAGACGAGATGCGCGCGGCCCTGGACGCCGGCGCCCGGCTCGTCGGCGTCAATAACCGCAACCTCAAAACCCTCGCCGTTGACCTGGAAACATCCCGCCGGCTGGCCCGCTACGCGGACCGCGCGGTGCTGGTCTGCGAGAGCGGCCTGCGCGAAAGACGGGAACTCGATGAAATGTTGACGCTGGGCTACCGCGGCTTCTTGATCGGCACGCAGCTGATCCGCGGCGGCCGCCCGGGCGCGGCCCTGGCGAAGCTGCTCGGTCGAGGAGCAGCGCCGTGATGCGGGTCAAAGTCTGCGGCATCACCCGCGTCGAGGACGCGCTGCTCGCGGCGGAGTTCGGCGCTTGGGCGATCGGCTTTGTTTTCCACCCCAAAAGCCCTCGTTTTATCGCGCCGGAAGAGGCGCGGCGGATCGGCGCGGCGCTGCCGCAGAATTCAGCGCTGCGCGTCGGCGTGTTCATGGATCAGCCGGAAGAGACGATCCTCGCCGCGGCCGCGGCCGCGGAGCTGGATCTGCTGCAGCTGCACGGCTCCGAGCCCGTCAGCCTGGTCCACGTCCTCGGCGCCGAGCGCTGCATCAAGGCCGTCGCCACCGGAGCGTCTTTCGACCTCGAGGCCGCCGCCGCTCATCCGGCGGCATACGTCCTGATCGACCGGCCGCGCACCCCCGAGCGCGCGTTCGTATCGCTCGTGGACCTGGACCAGGCCGGCGTCTTGGCGCAGCGCCGCGCGGGAACGCTGCTCGCCGGCGGCCTGGCGCCCGAGAACGTCGGCGAAGCCGTACGGCACGTACAGCCCTGGGGAGTAGACATCTCCAGCGGCATCGAAACCGTCCCGGGAATCAAAGACCCGGACCGGACGGCCGCATTTTTTGACGCCATACGACGGGCGGAGGCGCAGCAGACATGAGTAAAAGAACCGGCATGGACTCGGGACGCTTCGGCGGCTACGGCGGCCGCTACGCACCGGAGACGCTGATGCAGCCCCTGCGTGAGCTCGAAGACGCCTACCGTAGCGCAACGGCGGACGCGGGCTTTCGCCGGGAACTCGCGCTCTGGCTGCGGGACTTTGTCGGCCGCCCGACGCCTCTGACTTTTGCCCGGCGCCTGAGCGCCGACCTCGGCGGCGCCCGCATCTACTTAAAGCGCGAAGATCTCGCCCATACCGGCGCCCATAAGATCAACAACACGATCGGCCAGGCGCTGCTGGCCAAACGCATGGGCAAAACCCGCGTCATCGCCGAAACCGGCGCCGGCCAGCATGGGGTGGCGACGGCCACGGCGGCGGCCGCCATGGGCTTAACCTGCACGGTTTATATGGGCGAGGTCGACATGAAGCGGCAGGCGCTCAACGTCTTCCGCATGCGCCAGCTCGGCGCCGAAGTCCGCGCGGTAAGCTCCGGAAGCCGAACGCTGAAAGACGCCATCAACGAGGCGATGCGCGACTGGGTGGCGCGGGTCGGCGACACGCATTATATCCTCGGCTCGGTCCTCGGACCGCACCCCTATCCCGTAATCGTGCGTGATTTCCAAAAAGTGATCGGCGCGGAAGCCCGCGTGCAGATACGCGAAGCGGCCGGCCGCCTGCCCGACCGTGCCGTAGCCTGCGTCGGCGGCGGCAGCAACGCCATCGGGCTGTTTACCGCCTTCCTCAAAGACAAAAAGGTCGCGCTGACCGGCGTCGAGGCGGGCGGCCGCGGCATCCGGAGCGGACGCCATGCCGCGCGATTCGCCAAAGGCGCGAACGGCGGCCGGCCGGGAGTGCTGCACGGCACGCACACTCTGGTCCTGCAGGACAAAGAAGGACAGATTCGCGAAACCCACAGCGTATCGGCCGGCCTCGATTACCCGGCGGTGGGCCCCGAGCATGTCGCGCTGTACGAACAGGGCCGCGCCGACTACCTGTCGGTGACGGACAGCGAGGCGCTCCGGGCCTTCGCTCTGCTGTCGCGCACCGAAGGCATCGTGCCGGCCCTCGAAAGCGCCCATGCCCTGGCGCATGCCTGCCGGATCGCCCCGCGCATGGGCCGGCGAAAAATTATTCTTGTCAACCTCTCGGGGCGCGGCGACAAGGACGTCGAGACCGTCCGCCGGATCATGGAGAAGCAAAATGCCTAAGAGCCGCCTCGCCGCCGTGATCCGCGCCGCCAATGCGCAAGGACGCGCCGCTTTCATCCCCTATATCGGCTCCGGCGACCCCGCGCTCAAATGGACCGGGGTATTCGTAGACGCGCTATGCGCGGCGGGAGCGGATATAATTGAACTCGGCGTCCCGTTCTCCGATCCGATGGCCGATGGGCCGGTCAACCAGCGCGCCGCCGAGCGAGCGTTGGCCGCCGGCACGACCCTAAGCGGCATCCTGCGCGAGGTAGGCAAGCTGCGGGCGCGCGGCGTGAACATCCCCATCGTCCTCTTCACCTACTACAACCCGATATATCGCATGGGGCTCAAGGCCTTCGCCCAACGCGCACGGGCGTCCGGAGTCGACGGAGCGCTGATTGTCGACCTGCCCCCCGAGGAGGCCGGCCCCTACCTTAAGGCCGCGCGCGCGGCGTGCCTGGAGACCGTCTTTCTCGCCGCGCCCACAACGACCGTGCAGCGCCTGCGCCGTATCGGCGCGGCCTCCAGCGGCTTTGTATACTACGTATCGCGCCTGGGCGTCACCGGCGAACGAACGTCCCTGTCCGGCTCGTTGGCGGCGGAGCTCGCCGGAATACGGCGGCGCGTAGCGCTGCCGGTGGCGGTGGGCTTCGGCATTTCGACGCCGCAGCAGGCCGCGGCCGCGGGTTGCCTGGCGGACGCCGTCGTCGTCGGCAGCGCGCTGGTCCGCATTATCGAGGAAAACCCGGCCCCGAAAGCCGCGAAACTGCTGCGCCGGCGCGCCCGCGCGCTGGCCGCAAGCCTGGAGAGACACTGATGCTCATTTTACTGAATGCCGACCATACGGGAACGGAGCTCACCGGAATCGTCCGGCACATAGAGAGTAAAGGCTTCAAGGCCCATGTTATCCCCGGCGCGCAGAGTACCGCCGTCGGCGTAACGGGCAACAGCGGTCCTCTCAACCCGGTAGAGTTCGAGAACCTGCCGGGCGTTCACAAAGCGGTTTCAATTTCCAAGCCCTATAAACTGGCGGGACGCGACTTCAAGCACGACGACACGGTCATTACGATACCCGGCACGAAAACCCGAATCGGCGCCGGAACCTTCGTTATAATCGCCGGCCCCTGCGCGGTGGAAAGCGAGGAGCAGACGGTGCGCATCGCCCGCGCCGTCCGCGACGCCGGCGCGCACATCCTGCGCGGCGGCGCGTTCAAGCCGCGCACCAACCCCTATTCCTTCCAGGGCCTGGGCGAGGACGGGCTGAAGATTCTGGCGACCGCGCGCGCGGAAACCGGCCTGCCGGTGATCACCGAAGCCCTCGACGGCGCATCTCTTGAGCTGGCCGCGAAGTACGCCGACATCATCCAGATCGGCGCCCGCAATATGCAGAATTTCTCGCTGCTGCGAAGGTTCGGCCAGCTCGACAAGCCGGTCATGCTCAAGCGCGGCCCTTCCGCCACGCTGGACGAATGGCTGCAGTCGGCGGAGTACATCATCTCCGAAGGCAACGCCAACGTCATCCTCTGCGAGCGCGGGATCCGCACTTTTCTCGACCACACACGCAACACGCTCGATCTCAACGTCGTACCGATCGTGCGCCGCTTAAGCCACCTGCCCATCCTCGTTGACCCGAGCCACGGAACCGGGGTGCGCGATGCGGTGGCGCCGATGGCGCGCGCGGCCGCGGCCGTGGGGGCCGGCGGCATTATGGTGGAGGTACACGACCGACCGAAGGAAGCTTTGTGCGACGGCCCGCAAGCCCTGTCGCCGGAGGCTTTCCGAACCCTCGTCGAGGAGCTGCGCGCGATCGGCGAGGCACTAGGCTTCAAGGTATGAACCGGACCGTCGCCGGCGCCCGGCGCCCGGCTACCGGCACCGTTGAGGTGCCGGGCGATAAATCCATCGCCCATCGCGCGCTCATCCTCGGCACGCTCGCCAACGGCGACTTCCGATTGGCGAATATGCCGGAGGGCCGGGACGTGCTGTCGACCCGGCAGTGCCTGGAGTCCTTGGGGGCGCGCATCGACGGCATGGGACGGGAAATGCGCATCGAGGGGCTCGGGCTGCGCGGCCTGCAGGCGCCGGCACAGGCGCTCGACTGCGGGAACTCCGGGACCACCATGCGCCTGCTGATGGGCGTCCTGGCCGGCCAGCCGTACGAATCGCGCCTGCTTGGAGACGCCTCTCTATCGCAGCGTCCGATGAAGCGGGTCAGCGAACCCCTGGAAAAGATGGGCGCCGGCTTCGCGCTGACCGACGGCGGCCGGCCGCCCGTCCGCGTACGCGGAACGCACCCGCTCAAGCCCGTAACCCTGCGGCTCGCGGTCCCGAGCGCCCAGGTGAAGTCGGCGGTGCTTTTGGCCGGACTATACGCCGACGGGATAACGCGCGTCACCGACCCTTTCGGCACGCGCGACCATACCGAGCGCATGCTGCGCTTTCTCAGCGACGGCGGCATCGCCCGCCGCGACGGAGACGCGATCCTGGTAGAACCGCACCTGCTGGCCACCGATAAGAGCCTGACCATCCCCGGCGACATTTCCTCAGCTGCCTTTTTCGCCGCCATCGCGGCGCTGGTGCCGGGCTCGGACCTGCTGCTGCGCGGCGTCCTGCTCAACCCTTCCCGCCTGGGATTTTTCGCCGCCCTGCGGGAAATGGGGGCGGTATTTCAGGCCGTGGAGCGCGGAGAAGCCGGCGGCGAGCCCGTCGGCGAAATCCAGATCAACGCCTCATCCTTGACCGGTATCCGCCTGGCTCCGGAGAGAATCCCGGCGCTGGTCGACGAGGTCCCGCTGCTGGCCGTCGTCGCGGCCGGCGCCCGCGGAGAAACGCGCATCGAAGGGCTGGCCGAACTGCGGCTCAAGGAGACCGACCGCCTGACCGGAACGGTCGACGGGCTGCGCGCGCTCGGCGCCGACGCGCGGGCCGAAGGAGATACGCTGATCGTTCGCGGCCCGGCGCGGCTCAAGGGCGCATCCGTGCAATCGCGGGGCGACCACCGCCTGGCGATGGCCTTCGCCGTGGCGGCGCTGCGCGCCGCGGGCGAAACGCATATCGAAGACGCCGGCTGCGTCGACGTAAGCTTCCCCGGCTTCTTTGAGGAACTAGGCAGGCTGTGCGCGTGAAGCATCCCTGGGCCGCGCTCATCGGGCATCCCATCGGCCACTCCCTGTCCCCCCTGATCTATCGCGCCTTCGGCTTTGCGCTGGACCGGCAGATTCACTACCGCGCGCTCGACGTGCGCGAGCGCAAGCTGGCGCCGACCTTTAAGCTCGCACGCGACCACCGCTGGCTGGGCTGGAACGTCACGCTCCCCTACAAGGTGCGGTTAATGGATTTCGTAGACGAGACGGACGCGAGCGCGCGGGCAGCGGGCGCCCTCAACCTGATCCGCTTCCACGACGGCCGCGCTACCGGCTACAACACCGATATCGCGGGTTTTCTGACCCCCTTGGCGGCGCGCGGCATCGAACTCACGGGAAAGTCCGCGCTGATTCTCGGCGCCGGCGGAGCGGCCAGGGCCGCGGGCGCCGCGCTGACGGGCTCCGGCGTAGACGACATCGTCTTTCTCAACCGCACCCCGGAGAAGGCCGCTCAGCTGGCCGCCCAATTCGACGGCCGCGCCGGCGCTTTGGTTGAGCGCGTCCTCAATCAGGAGCTGCCCGCCGCCGATATCGTCGTGCAGGCCACCTCGCTGGGGCTCGACGGCACGGCGAATCCGCTGCCTTATGTCATGCGCTTCAAGAAAGGCGCACTGGCCTATGATCTCGTATACCGCCCGCAGGAGACTCCGTTTCTAAAAACGGCCGCCAGCGGCGGCGCGACGACAGTCGGCGGACTTGAAATGCTCGTCGCCCAAGCCGCCGCGGCCTGGAATATTTGGTTCGCCGAGACCGTTCCCGGCGGCGTCACGGCGCGCATTATCCAGCAATTAGAGAGAAAGCTTGATGAAGATACTTAGACTTTTGACGGCCGGCGAATCGCACGGCCCCGCCCTGACCGGCATCCTGGAAGGCCTCCCGGCCGGCCTCGAGCTGACGACCGGCTATATCAACGCCCAGCTCGCCCGCCGCCAAAAGGGCCACGGCCGCGGCGGCCGCATGAAAATCGAAACGGACCAGGTCGAGCTCCTGGGCGGCGTCCGGCACGGGAGAACCCTCGGCTCGCCGGTCGCGATGCTGATCCGCAACCGCGACTGGAAGAACTGGCAGGACGTGATGGCGGTCGAAGGCGGCGGCGATGAAACCCGCAAAACCGTGCGGGTGCCGCGTCCCGGCCACGCCGACTACGTCGGCGGCGTCAAGTACGGCCATGCCGATCTGCGCAATGTCCTCGAACGCGCCAGCGCCCGCGAGACCGCAATCCGCACGGCGTTGGCCGCCGCCGCCCGCCGGCTGCTCGAAGAGTTCGACATTCACCTTGGAAGCCGCGTCACGGCGATCGGCGCCGCCGCGGACGAAAACGACGCCGGCATCGTGCCCGCCGCCGAGCTCAACGTCCGCACCGACGCCTCCCCCGTACGCTGTCTTGACGATGCGGCTTCCGCGCGCATGGTCGCTGAAATCGACGCCGCCAAGAAGGACGGCGACACGCTCGGCGGCGTCTTTGAGGTCCGCGTTAGCGGCCTGCCGGTCGGATTGGGCAGCCACGTCCACTGGGACCGCCGTCTGGAAGGAGACCTCGCCCGCGCCTTCATGAGCCTCAACGGCATCAAGGGCGTCGAGATCGGTCTCGGCTTCGGCGCCGCGGCGCTGCGCGGCTCACAGGTGCATGATGCCCTGGGCTGGGATGAGACCAAGACCCGCGCCGCGCGGGAAACCAACCGCTCCGGCGGAATCGACGGCGGGATCACGACCGGCGATGAGCTGGTGATCCGGGCGGCGATGAAGCCCATATCCACGCTGCTGAAGCCGATCGGCTCCATCGACCTCGACCGCAAAGAGGACGCGGCGGCGCATATCGAACGCTCGGACTTCTGCGCCGTCCCGGCGGCGGCCGTCATCGGCGAAGCGCTGGCCGCGCTCGAGCTCGCCGACGCCTTCCTGCGCAAGTTCGGCGGCGACTCGATCGAGGAGATCCGCGCCCATATCGATGCCACGCCGCGCGGCTAATATCTTCCTGATCGGCTTCATGGCGGCCGGCAAAACCGCCGTCGGCCGCGCCCTCGCCGAGCGGCTCAAGCGGCCGTTTATCGACGCCGACCGCGAGATCGAGAAGGCGGCGGGGCTTTCTGTTGCGCGCATCTTCGCGCGGCACGGCGAGAAGCGCTTTCGCGCCCTGGAGCGCCGCGTAATAAACAAGATCGCGCGGCAAAGGGGCCTCGTCGTCGCTGTGGGAGGCGGAGCGGTTCTGCGCCGGAGCGGCACGGTCGTCTATCTGCAAGCGCCGTTCGAGACTTTGTGGCGGCGCGGCAGCAAAGAACGCGCCAAACGTCCGCTGTGGAACGACCGGCGGAGCCTGCTGCGTCTATTGCAGTCGCGGCGGCCGCGCTATCGCCGGGCGGCGCATCTCACCGTGCGCGCCGGCGCCGGCACTCCCGGCACGATCGCGGCCCGCATATGCCGTCGTACCGGCTTCAGCCCGCGTCGCGGCTGAGCAGCTCCACGGCCTTATCCAACACCTTGTCCTGCACCGGATTGGCGACCGTGCCGCCGTAGAGCTTGCGCATGATCTGCTTGGCGACCGCACGCTCTTCGTCCTCGGTCACCGAAACCGCGACATTGGGAATCACCCCGCCGGTGCCCGGCAGAATCGCGCCGGTCTCCGGATCGCGCTTACCGTCGATCCAGTCGCCGCTGGGCCCATGCCAGCGCTCGGAGGTCACCTTGCCGATGCGTCCGGTCGGGATCTGCGCCTGCTGTACGCCCTGCGGCGTCGGGATCAGCAGGTCCTGCACGCCGGGGAGCACCGACTGCGCGACCCCCTTGCCGTAGGTGCGCGAGCCGACCACATAGCCGCGCTTGAGATCTTTGAAGGCCAGGGCGATGATCTCGCTGGCCGAAGCCGAGTGTCCGTTGACCAATAGCGCCAGCTGCATGTCCTTGAACTTGCCGTCGCCGTCGGTCCTGAAGGTCGAGGCGATCCGGCCTTGGCGGCGGAAGGTCAAAATCTCCTGCTTGTCGAGCAGAAATTCGGACACGATCTCGGCGACCGCGCCGACATTGCCGCCCGGATTGGCGCGCACATCGAGAACCACCTTGGTCACGCCCTGCCCCTTGAGAGCGGCGACCGCTCCCAGCACCTCCGCGTCGGAGTTGTCGGAGAATTGGCTCCAGTAGACGTAGCCGACCCCGTTGCCCAAATTCTCCGAGTACATATTGGGCCGCTTGATCACGCCGCGCGTCACGACGACATCCGGGATCTTGGCGCCGCCGCGTTCGATCGAAAGCGTCACCGGGGTGCCCGTCTTGCCGACCATCCGCTCCACGACCTCATTGGTCGTCTTGCCCGCCATATCGACGCCGTTGATCGCGGTGACGACGTCGCCGTCCTTAAGCCCCGCCTTTTCGGCCGGGGAATCGGGGAAAATCAGGTCCAGCTTGACGCCCTTCGGGTCCTCGGCCACCTGCGCGCCGATACCGGAGTAGCCCCCGCCCGACATCGACTTCAGCATCGCCGCCGATTCCATCGGGTTCATGAACACCGAGAATGGGTCCTTTAAGGAAGCGTAGGCTTCCTTGAGCATATTGTCGACCACTTCGGGCCAGTTGGCTTTCGCCGGCGCATCGGTCTTCTTGGCGCTCGCGAGCATACTGTCGACCACCGTATTCCACTGCTCGCCGGTGATGCCGTCGACCGACATCTTGTCGAGCTGCACGAGCCGCGAGCCGAGCCGCTGCAGCTCGGAAGGATGCATGCCCGCGCCGAGCTGCTTCACGTATTCCTCGCCGAGGGCGTCATTTTGCAGCTCGCGGATGCCGCCGATCAGCTTCTTGAAGTGCTCCTGGTTGATATTCGGGGGCTGGCCGCCGTCATCCTCCTGGCCCGCCGGACCCATTTCCCGCGTGAACTTCGCGGGGACGACCCGGGCGCCCTGAAAGACCGGGACGGCGGGGGCGCCGGAAATACGGTCCATGGAAACGCCGCTGCCGCGCAGGGTCTTGATGTCCCCAAGCTTCAGCGAGAGCGGCCCGGCGAACGCCGGTGCGCAGCTGAGAGTGACGGCGAGGGCCGCCGCGAAGAGTCTATTGATTAGGGTCATTTTCATTCCTCGATATCCGGTCTACTTCAAGGATAGATGACAATGGCAAGGTCAACATGGGCCAATAAGGCAGATTTTATGGGCCAGATGGCCCAGAAGAGGCGGTTCGCTAAAAACGCCGGACAGGAAGTCCGCGTTCCCACCGCGAACACCCGCGCTTGCCGCCGGAACATAGCGACAGGGACATGGCGACCCATCGCCCGGTGACATTTTAGATGGCCAATAGGAAGCTGCTTGTGAAAAACGGCGCTTCCTTTCTCAAATTCGCACTCTTGACGGATCATCGACGGTCTTCCATCCTGTAGAGAGGTTAACCTGCGCGGCGGGAATGCGCCGGGGGCGGGGAGAAGTCGGCGGA
>JBDRPD010000039.1:0-167829 GCA_043827405.1 Elusimicrobiota bacterium
TCAACGGCATCATCATCTCGCTTATGACTTATGCCGGGAGCAGGGGGGCGGGCTTCCCCGGTGATCCTAAAACGCGGCTGACTATCCCGGAGGCGCTGGATAACATCGAGGCCGGGACGAAAGGGCGCATCAAGAAGTACGATTTTATGCCGTTGCCTATGCCGAATCCCATGTGCGCGGCGATCGGGTACTTTCTATTCATGGACAACGAGCTGACGCCGCTGATCTCGCTCGGCGAGATCGAACAGGTGGTCGCGCATACCAAGAACGGCCACTTCGGAAAGCTGACTCCGGAGTTCGGCGACTTCATCCGCGATACGATCAACGCCATCTACGCGAATCCCGACCGGTATCCGCACGCCGATAAGCTGCTGAAGAAGTTCAAGAGGCTGCTGAAGATGCTGTTCCCGGCGGACAAGGCGGTCACGGAGGAGGAGCGCACGAAGCTCATGGAGGACCATTTGCGGGTGGTCTATCTAATGCAGTTCATGGACAGCTGGACCTTCGACTCGAAGCGCTTGTCGCGGTGCAGCTGCCAGCACGTGCTCCCTGGCGGGAAGATCGTCTCCAGCTGCGGGTATTACAGCTATCACCGGCGGTTTGATCCGAGGTTTATGGATTAAGGGATAAGGATTTTATGCGATGAGGGGAAATCCCAATAAACTGGTTTCATGCTTGCTTATCGTAGCCATCTGTCGCCAGGTGCGGAGAAAATCCTGACCAACAACGGACGAGTAATCTGGTAATTGCGGAGCTGCCGAAGAGCGCTTCGCGCTCCTTCGGTGGCGCTCGATTTTGCTGCGCAAAATGCGAGCGCTGATTTAAGCGGCAAAGGCGCCAAAATCAGTCTAACACTATTCTAACACTTTGTGGTCCAAACGGGCCTACGGGGTCCAACGGCTTCCAGCGCTCTCCGACGAGGAATTAAGAAGGGGGGAAGGCCGAGAGGGGGGATTTCGGATTTACAGACCAGTGCATTTGACCGCTCTGCCACCCAACCGAAATCGAAAAACGAAGGCCTATTATAGTTTTTTCTCTGGGGGGCGGCAACGGCGGCTTCTGCAGTGTTCCTGCTTATTGCGCGGTTTTGGGTTCAATGGAGGCGAAGTAAGGTGGAATCCAACCTCGTCCGGCTCACTTCTTATTCTTATTTGACAGTCCAAACACACCCTAAGCGCGGGCCTTGACACGCGGCAAGATGCGGTGTAATATGAATATTGGATATTCAAATTGCATAAACCAGCGATGATCCAACGGACCCTGGCTAAAGAGCTCCGCGAGAGCGCGCGCCGCTATCCGGTTGTGACGGTGACCGGGCCGCGCCAATCGGGAAAGACCACGCTCGTGCGCTCCGAGTTCAAGCACCATGAGTACGTCTCCCTGGAGCAGCCGGACGAGCGGCGCTTCGCCTTGGAGGACCCGCGCGGCTTTCTGGGCCGGTTCAAGGATTCGGTGATCCTGGACGAGGCCCAGCGGGCTCCAGATCTCTTCTCCTACATCCAGGTCGCGGTGGACGAAGACAGCCGCCCCGGCCGCTTTATCCTGACGGGCTCGCAGAACTTCCTGCTGCTCCAGAGCATATCCCAGTCTCTGGCCGGTCGCTGCGCGGTGCGCCATCTCCTGCCGCTGTCGCTTGCGGAGCTCTCCGGCCGGCCGGCCTTGGAACCCAAGCACCTGGGCAGCAAGCTCTTCGGAGGAAAAACTCCGCGCCGGGGGCTTATGGAGACGCTTTATACCGGCTTCTACCCGCGCATCCACGACCGGAAGTTGGCGCCTCAGATATGGCTCGCCGACTACTATCAGACCTATCTGGAACGGGACGTGCGCAACGTTCTCAAGGTGGGGGATCTGGATGCTTTTGGCCGCTTCGTCCGGCTCTGTGCGGGTCGAAACGGCCAACTGCTGAACCTCTCGGGGCTGGCTGCGGACTGCGGTATTACGCACACCTCGGCCAAGCGCTGGCTCTCGGTTTTGCAGGCCAGCTTCCTGGTAACCTTGCTCAGACCCTACTACAAAAACTTCGGCAAGCGGATGATCAAAAGCCCCAAGCTCTACTTCCTGGACCCGGGCCTGCTGTGCTACCTGCTGCGCGTGGGCTCCTCCCAGGACCTTGAGCAGCACGCGTTGCGGGGCCCGATCTTCGAGAGTTTCGTGCTTTGCGAGCTCTACAAGAGCTTCGTTCATCGCGGAAGGCAGCCCGATATATATTTTTGGCGCGACTCGACCGGCCATGAGGTGGACTTCCTGCTCGACTTCGGCGCTCGCCTAGTCCCGATCGAGGCCAAGTCGGGGCAGACGATCGCGGGAGACTTCTTCGACGCGCTGGAGCGCTGGCGGGCCCTTGCGGGGCGCAAAGACGGCCCCGCAGCCTTGGTCTATGGAGGGGGTGAAAGCTTCCGCCGTCGCGGCGTTGCGGTCCATCCTTGGTTCGGACTGTAGTTCCGATCAGGGGGGTGTTGGCCGCTCTGCATGCAACCCTCCAGCATCAGCCGAGCATACATCGCCCAACAATAAAATATGATGGGGTATGCCGAACCTTCTTAAGGGCGCAAACACCAAACCCGTCCACCTCGCCCTCGCCCGTAACCTCGTCCGCGACCTCAAGCGCGGCCACCCCTGGGTCTACCGCGACGCCCTTAAAGACCTTCCCGCCGCCGCCGCCGGCTCTCCCGCCGTCTTATCCCACGGCAAGCGAGCCGTGGCCGCACGCGGCTATTACGATCCCCAGAGCCCCCTGGCCTTTCGCTCCTGCGCGGTAGATGACGAGGAGCTCGACGAGACCTGGGCAATAGGCCGCCTTAACCGTGCCCTCGACATAAGACGCCGCCTATTCACAGAAGACACCACCACCGCTTACCGGGTGCTCAACGGCGAGGGCGACGGCGTCCCGGGACTTATTCTCGATCGCTACGGAGACTACGGCGTCATGCAGCTCGACGGCGCGGGGCCGGAAGGCTTTTGGAATGCTAAGGGAATAGCCGGCTGGGCCGTCGAGAATTTAGGTCTCAAGCACGTTATACAAAAACCAAGAACATGCCCCGCCGTTGCCCTGGCCGGCAAGCTGCCGCAACAGGAGGTCGCCATCACCGAAGACGGCGTGAAGTTTTTCGTCGATCTAATCAACGGCCAGAAGACCGGCTTCTTTCTCGATCAGCGGGAGAACAGAAAACGAATCGGCGAGCTCTCAGCAGGACGCACCGTGCTCAACCTATTCGGCTATACCGGCGGCTTCTCGGTCTATGCCGGTCTCGGAGGAGCAGCGGAAGTAGCGACGGTCGATATCGCCAAGCCCGCCGTCGCGGCGGCTGAGCGCAACTGGAAACTTAACGGATTAAACCCCGCAGCCCATAGCGCGGTCGCCTCCGACGCCTTCGAGTTTTTAAAGAACAAGCGGATCTGGGACATCGTCGTGGCCGATCCGCCGTCATTCGCGCCCTCCAAGGACAAGGTCCCGCAGGCTAAATCCGCCTATACCAAGCTTATCGAGGCCGCCGCCGGGGCCTGCAAGCGCGGCGGTCTGCTCGCCGTTTCTTCCTGCTCGAGCCATATCCCGGGCGAGATGTTTCTTGAGCTCTGCGTACAGGCCGTGTCGCAGGCGCGGCGCCGCGCAACGGTCCTCAGCGTCTACGGACAGCCGCCGGACCATCCCTACCCTCTGGCCTGCCCGGAGCTGCGCTACCTGAAGTTCGTGCTGCTGGCGGTCTAGGCGCGGCGTCCCGGCGCCCGCTGGCCTAGTCTCTTATCGAGCTAGCCCAGCTCGTCGTAGCGCTCTTGGCCGGTGGTTTTGACCAGCTCGGCGATATCCGGGTTCTGCTCCAGCAGCTCGGTGAAATCCTCTTTCTCGAGAACGAAGCACTGCGTCGGCTCGACGCAGGTGACGGTGGCGGTGCGCGGCTGATGCAGGATGAGCGCCAGCTCGCCGAAGAACTTGCCCGGCCCCAAGGTATTGAGCAGGCGCTTGCCGCCGAAAAAACCGGGAACCTTCACCTCGACTTTTACCTTGCCGGAGTAGATGGCGAAAAAAGCGTCGCCGGTGCCGCCCTCTTCGATCACGACGGTCCCCGCGTCCAAGTTGTAGAGCTTCATGATCGGGAGCAGCTTCTCGGCCTGCTCCGGGTTCAGGCCGGCGAAGAGCGGCAGGCTGCGCAGCATCAGCGTCAGGAACCGGGTCTCTTCAGTACCAGACATCGCGCCCATGCCTCTTCTCAAGGTCCCGCATATAGCGGATCAGCCCGCGCAGATTCTTCTCGAAGGCCTTGTCCGGCCGGGAGGTGTTCCCCGCATGCTCGAAGCGCTTGACCAGCCCCAGCTCGTCCATGGTCCCGGCGCGGTCCGCCTTGAAGTCTTTAGCGAGCTGCACCAGGGCGTCGTAGTGCATGCGGTAAAAGCGCGTGATCTTCAGGTCCTTGGTTAGGAAGGTCATCCCCGAGGTGGGAAAGCGCATGAAGCCCGAGCCGTTGTCGAGCATGAGCAGGCTGGCGCTGGGCAGCAGGTAGCGGCCGTCCCCTTCTTCGATATAGCGCTCTTCGAGCGAGAACAGGTGCACGTTGCCGCCGGCGAAGCGGTCCGAGTTGCCGATGAGGGCGTCGACGATCAGGATGCCGGTGAACTGCTCGATAAGGTGCTTGTAGGTGATCTGGGCGCGATAGCAGCCGGCCGGCTGGTAAATCTGCGTGCATTGGCTCAGCTCGAAGACTTCCTGGTCGGCGATGGGACCGTCATGACGCATATAGGTGTAGATCGGATGCTCGAGGACCGACTCGATGCGGCCGAGTCCTTCGTAGAGGACCAAGGGGGACATCCAGGTTTTGAACGCACCGTCGAGCGCGGCGTAATCGTTGAGCCGGTCGACCATGGCTTGGCGGTACTGTTCCTTGAGCGTGTAGTGGTTCTCATGCCGCGAATCCTCGGGAGCGGCGAAGGATTTCCGCTCCAGCATCTCGCTGAAGTGAAAGAGCGTGACATGATCGAGCGTCTTCTTTACCGTAGGCAGGCATACCGGCAGGTCGAGGCGGCGGCATAGGCGGTAGGCGACGAGCTCGGAGATATGCGAGGTGTTGCCGCTGGTGGGCTTGAATATCCCGATGGCCCGCTCATCGGCATCCTTCACCTTGATGATCATCGATGAGCCTTCGAGGTCGCCCATCAAGGATAGGATATTGTCCGAATCGTTGATATCGAAGGCGCGGAGAATCCTCTCGTGCTCGGTGAAGTAAACGGCCTCGTCCACCATCTCTTGGGCGCGGGCGGGGAGGGCGGCGCTCAGGAACAGGAGCGCGAGAATGCGGGCGCGGCGCGGCATGTTCGCGGCATTATACTTTTTCAATCAAAGAGGACGACGGCGAGAACGATTACGAGATAAAAGAGGTGCATGATAACGGCGGCGGCCGAGAGCAGCCGCGCGACGAAACCCCATAGGACGTCGCCGGCGTTCCAGGCGCAGCGCCATAGGGCGATCGACGCCCAGATGCCGTAGAGCAGAAACAGCGGGAAGGGCAGGAAAACGACGAAATTGTCTTTGTGGCGCAGGATCATGAGCAGGTACAGGAGCTGCGGCGCCATGAACCAGCCCCAGAAGACGCGCGGCAGCCGCTCCTCGCCGCGCCAGCAGCGGCCCGCATGGCGCTTGAACCGGGCGAGCCAGTAGTCCGCCTCTTTGATGAGCTGTACGAAGAGCGGCGGCGGCGTGACTTTGCCGCTGCCCGGGGCCGCCAGCGGGAAGAAGGCGAGCACCGCCCAGGCAAGAAGCAGCCCAGAGCCCTGAAACGACGGCGGCGGTCTGAGTGCCGGCAGGGACAGCGCCAGCAGGCAGGTCAGCATGACCAGCGTCCAGCGCAGGTGCCGGTCCGGAACCAGCCGCACCGGATGCGGTTCGCGCGCCAGGCTGCGCAGCGCGGGATAGAGGGTGATGAGCTGGACGAAAAAGAAGAACAGCGCGAACTGCATCGACATATTGTGCAGCGCATGGGCGAAGATCGCGGCGATCAGCCCCTCGCGCAGAAACAGCAGGCAGGCGATAAAAGCCGAGAGGGTCCGCACCATGATAAGGTTCGCGTTCAGCGTCTCATGCGCGGAGACAAACAGCGCCGCGGTCGCCGCGGCGGCGAGCCAGAACGCCCAGTCCCTGGTGCGGCGGTACGATACCAGCAGGGTATAGGCGGTGCAGAACAGCCCGCCGCGGACAAGGATTTCCTCAACCGTGGGCAGGTAGAGATTGGTGACAATGAAGTCGGGGACCGGCGCTTTGAAAATCGGCGCCGTGGAATAGTTGCTGGGCGCGCGCCATATTTCTTCCGGGGCGGTCAGTCGCAGGAACAGATAGGCGAAGTAGTTGACGCAGTTATAGACCCAGGCTGCGCGCAGGGCCCGCCATAGCCCGGCGGCGCTCAAGACTGTGCGTTATCGGGCGCGTTCTGCCATTCGTCGAGGAAGCGGTTGAGCTTTTCCACCTCGCCCTTGTCGAACCACATGCCGCCGCATTTGGCGCAGGCCTCAAAGGGCAGGGAGGCGCGTTCGAAGGTCGTCTGGATCATGCGCTCGCCGTCGCGCGGGCACTTAAAGTCGGTTTCCGCGGCCTTGCTGTAGGCTTCTTTGAAAGCCGCGAAGAACTTTGTCGGATTCTTGATCTTGGCATAAATCTCCTGCTGGTCGAACCATACGCCGCCGCAGTCCGCGCAGCGGTCGGTTTCCAGCAGAAAGTTGTCCTGTTTCGGCGCCAGCTCGGATGAAGCGCATTTTGGGCATTTCATAGGGTTCCCTCCGGGGCAGTATAGCCGATTTTACCGCTTTTCTTTACCTAAACATTACCTTCCCGTAACAGGAAAAAGACGGGCAGGCGGCATCCTATCAGGGATGAAGTACCTCGCCGCCCTCGCCCTGCTCCTGGCCGCTTCGGCCGTCGACGCGGCCGATCCCCGGCGCTACGGCAGCGGTGTCGATCCGAATATCAAGCGCGGTCTCGATCATATCAGCGGCTCGGGTGAGGACGGCGCGGCCATGGTCGAGTATATCCGGCAGGATCGCGTGCCGATGAACTGGGGAGAGACGCCGCCCGGGGTGGCGGGCTTCTACCGCACCACGAAGAAGTTCGACTTCCAGGGCCGGCAGATTGAGAACCGGTCGAAGATCGTCCTGGGTGAAGAGGAGCGGAACAAATCATCCGCCGAGATCGGCGAGCTGATCTATCATGAATACGTGCACCGGGCCCAGGATGAGAGCGGCTACCGCATGGCGGACGGCGGGCTGGGCCACTCCGAGGAAGGCTATAACGAAGCGCTGGAATATGTCCGCGGACGGACGGGCGGGGGGGATGTGGCGAATGCTCCCCGGGCCCAGCTGCGCCGTATCTCTTTCGTTGACAGCGGCGTGCGCGGCGCCGCTTTGCGCAGCCTGCCTTCTTTCAACGCCTTCACCCGCGCAACGGGACGCAGCGGCGCCATGCGCCAGGTGCGCTCGCTGGGCAGCCGCTTGACTTCGCGGATCCGCTCGGGCGGCGGGACGCGCAGCGCCGTTCGGGCTCCGGTCCGCCGGGTAATGCGCAGCACGTCCGGCCTGGTCAGCCGCTCCCGCGGCGTTCCTTCCGGAGCGGCGGCGGCCGCGCGCGGAACCTCCGCCCGGGCCGGCCGCACTTTCCGCGCCGCCTATTAAGAGCGCGGCGTTGACACCCGTCGCGCGAAAAGATGCAATGGGACCATGCGCAGGCATGGCATCCTCATCGCTCTGGCGGCGGTCCTTGTCTTGGCGGTCGTTTCGCTGATCGTCGGCCGCCGCCGTCTGCCTTCCTACATAGAGGGTCGTCTGGAAGCGCTGACCGGCGCGGACGTGACGGTACGGCATTTTCGGATCAGCCCGTTGGCCTGCCGCATCGCCGCCGCGGTGCGGCTGCGCGATGCGCAGGGCGGCCTCCTTGATGTGAAGCGGGCGGAAGCCGAGATCGCTTTGCGGCCGCTGCTCAGCGGGCGCCTGAAGATCAATAAGCTGCGCCTGAACGGGGCGCAAGTCACGGTTTCCACGCAGGCGGGCGGCTATCGGATCCATGGGTTGGCCATGGCCGCCGGCGGGGAAATAGGCGGCGGCGCGCCCAAGCGTCTCATTATTGAAGAATCCGTCTTTACCTACAAAGGCCGCCGGATCGAGCTCCACCGGTTCGATATGGGCGGCGGCCGGAAGACGGCGCTGAGTCTCTGGGGCGAAAGCGACGGCGTCTCGCTGCGCTTTCAGGGGACCGGGGGATTGGTCGAGGGGCTACCGCGCGCCGCCGGAGAGCTGAAGCTCGAGGGGCTGCCGGCGGCTGGGCTTTCCCGCCGGAGTATGCGGGTCTTGACGGGCGAGCTGGCACTCGACGGCAAGATCCAGGTCAAAGCCGCGAAAGATTTCGCGCAGCAGCTGATCCAATGGGACGGCCGGGTGGACTGGCGCGGCATCGAGGCCGTCTACCGGTCGAGCGGGACCACTTTGCATTTTCTCAGTACGGGTACCGCGCATCTGGCCGGTTTGCGGGTGGGCCTTCCCGAGCGTCGTATTTTTGTCGAGCAGGCGGTGACCTCGACCGGCACCGTGGTCGAAGTTCTGGACAAGTCGTTTGCGCGGCCTCCGAGGCTGCGGCTCGAGCCCTTCGCCGCGGTGCTCTCCGGGCTGGAAGTGGCGGCTTCCTCCTGGTCGGCCAAGCTGCGGCTGGATGCCCGCACCCAGCATCGCGGGCGGCTCGCCTCATCTTTTAATCTGGTCAGCATGAACGGCGTACCCAGCGGCGAGCTCGGCCTGGAACTTAACGATATGCAGCTGGCGCCGCTGTCGGCCTATGCCGAACGCTATCTCGGCAGCAAGGTGAAGACCGGCATTTTGGACCTGAAGGCCGAGGCGCGGCTCACCAACGGCGTCATCGAAGGGGTGAAGAATTACCGGGTGCGCAAGCTCGACCTCGATTGGATATGGAAGGGCGATCAGGACGCGGTGCAAAAGCGGCTGGGCGTATCTTTGGGGACCTTGCTCTCCTTGATGACCAACAAGGACGGCGATGTCATCCTGTCGGTGCCGGTCAGCGGCAAAATCAGCGAGCTCGAATTCGGCACGGCGGGCATAGCGCAGCGGCTGCTGGTTAAGGGCTTGGGCGTCGCGGCGGTCAAGGCGGCAGAGACCGCCTTCCCTCCCTTGAAGGTCGCCCGGCTGGCGGCCAAGGGCGCGGGGTTCTTGTTTAAGTGGCGCTTCAAGGATATTCGCTTTGCTCCCGGCCAAGACGAGATGGCCCCGGAGTCGGCGGCTTATCTGCGCGAGGTGGGTGAAAAGCTGCGGGAAAAGATCGGCGTAAGCATTCGCATCTGCGGCCGCGCGGTCGCCGCCGATCCCGCGCCGCCGTTGTCCATGGCCGAGCAGCGTGCTAAACGGGTGCAGACTTTGCTGATCGAAGAGTTTTCGATCGCTCCCGAACGCCTGGTCCTGTGCGCTCCCGTTATCGATGAGGGCAAGGACGCGGTTCCCATCGTCGAGCTGTCGCTCTAGCCCTTAACCGGCCGTAACATTACGCGCCTTGTGCGTTTCTGGGGCGGCGGCTATACTCGAAATGGATAGGTATCTGAGAGGGTATGGTTCTGCGCGCGCTGTTTTTCATCTTTTTTCTGTCTTGGCCTCCGGCGTCTCCGGCCGCGGCTTTGGATTTCAGCATAGCGACGGTGTCCGCCACCGGCGACACGGGGTATTTCACCTCTCTAGCCATCGATCAGGACGGAAATCTGCATGCGGCCTATTATGATGCCGATGCCGGCGAGGTGTACTATACGAGCCGGACCGCCGGCGCGGGCTGGAGCGTCCCGACCAAGATTCTGGAGGGTGATGATTCCGCGCATGTAAGCCTGGCGATCGGTGCGGACGGGAAGCGCCATGTCGCTTTCTACTCCGCGGACGCGCCCTGTGCGGCGTTGTGCTATGCGGTATCGTCCGATGGTTGGACGTGGACTCCCGCTGCTGTTGATGATGCAGCCGGCGGCAATTATGCTGCCATAGCCCTCAACGGTGCGGGCTATCCCAGCATCGCCTATGCGGGGGCGAGCGGCGAGGTGAAGTACGCCTTGTTTGACGGCGGCGCCTGGATCCTCGAGACGGCGGATGCTGCTGCTTCGGTCCTGGTCGATCTCGGCGGGGATGAGGCTAATGTGCGGCAGGTGTCGCTTGCCCTGGACGGCGCCGGGCGGCCGCGTATCGCCTATTTTGACGCCAACAGCACCGTCCTGAAATATGCCGCGCGCGGCGTCGCGGCCTGGGGAGCGCCGGAGACGGTGGAAAATACCGGCGCAGTCTTCGCCGGCGTGTCTTTGGCTCTCGACGGCGGCGGGGAGCCGCGGATATCTTACGCCGACTACGACAACGGCAGTCTGCGCTATGCGGCCCGGGCCGGCGGCTTATGGAGCGCGGTCGAGGCCGTCGCCGCTTTGGGACCGCCGCAGATTCAGTTTTCCAGCGCTCTGGGGCTCGACGGCGACGGCGATCCGCTGATCGCCTTTAACGATGACGACACCCCCGCGCTCTACTTCGCCTGGTATACCGGCGCCGCCTGGAACAGCCAGACCGTGGATAACGACGCCGATACCGCGGGCTACTTCGTCGCGCTGGCGATCGACGCGGCGGGCAATCCGCATATCGTCTACGGCGACAGCCAGTCCGGAAGCTCGGCGTTAAAGTACGCCTCGGCGACGGCGGCCGGCTTCACACCGCCGCTGGGCGGCGGCCCGGGCGGCAAGGTGCAGGCGCCGGCGGACTTCCGGGCTCAGAACGCGAGCTCGGCGGCGATCACTTGGTCCTGGAGCGATAATGCCGCCAATGAGCTGGGCTTCGAGCTCTACGGCGCGGCCTCATCCACCGGTCCCTTCACCCTCATCGCCGACACCCATACCCTCGGCCCGAATGTGACCAGCTTCAGCGAGAGCGAACTGACTCCCAATACCAGCTACTTCCGTTATATCGCCGCGGTGAACGCCGGCGGGGTCGTCGTCTCCAGCGGTTCGCTTGGCCTGACCGGGCGGATGAGCGCGCCGGGAGCCGCGGCCGCCGCCTTTACCGCCGTCTCCACCGCGAACTTTACCGCGCATTGGACTCGGGGAGCCGGCGCCGCGGATACGAGCTATATCGTCCTGGCCTCCACCGCCGCCGATTTCTCGGTCGTCAATGCCTCCTCGGAGACGTGGAACATGTTCGCCGTTCTCGGCGGACTGGAGCCGGCAACTACTTACTACGTGCGGGCGGCGGCCTTTGCCGGGGCCAGCACGTCGAGCTATACGAATTTGGGATCGACGGCGACTTTGCCGCTCATCCTGGCCGTCCCCGCACCGTTTGCCGGCGCGGTGCAGGGCATCTCCAGCATCGCTTGGTCTTGGGGAAACGTCATCGATGAGGCGGGATTCCGGGTCGTCTCTTCAACCGGCGGCAATATGTCCGGCGACTTGGCGGCCGATGTCCTCAGCTTCACGGAGACCGGGCTCTCGACCAATACGCTCTACAGTAGACGGGCCGTCGCTTTCTCGGCGTTGTCCTACTCTACGTCGGCCGCCGCTGAGCTCTATACGCTGGCCGCGCCGCCGACCAGTTTCGCCTTCACCGAAGTTTTCATCGACTCGATTACTGTGCAATGGGCGGCCAATACCAATCCCGCCGACACGACCACGTACCGGGTGGATCGCTGGGAAGCGGGCGGCGCCACGACCAGCATAACAGTGAGCCTGACCAGCGCGACGCTGACCGGTCTGGCGGAGCTGACAACCTACTATCTGACCGTGCACGCGCTCAACGGCGACAATACCGCGACGGCATCGGGCCTCGCACTATCGACCGCGACGCTTGAGCGTCCGCTATCGCCTCCGGGGCAGGCGGCCGCTGCTTTCACCGGTGTCGCGGTTACTAGTTTTACGGTTGCTTGGACATCGGGAACGGAGGCAAATACATTTAATCCCAGCGGGACCTTTTATATCGTGCGGGGTTCCACCGCCGCGAACTTCTCCGTTATCAATATTTCATCCGAGACGCTGAACCTCGCCGCGAGCTTTACCAGTTTGGATCCGAATACAACCTACTATGTCCAGGTAGCGGCGTTCGAGGGAGCGAGCACGACAACCGCTGCAGACCTCGGCTCGATCACGACCCTGTCGCCGGTGCTGGCGGTTCCGGTCGGGTCCGCCGGCGCGGCGCAGGGAATTTCCAGCGTCACCTGGTCGTGGGGAAATATCGTCGACGAGTCCGGCTTTCGGGTCGTCTCCTCGACCGGCGGCAATCTGTCCGGCGACCTGGCGGCCGATGTCCTGAGCTTCACGGAGACCGGGCTCTCGACCAATACGCTCTACACCCGGCGCGTCGTCGCATTCGCGGGGGTTTCTTACTCGACCTCGGCCGCCGCGGCGGCCTATACGCTGGCCGCGCCGCCGACCAGCTTCACCTTCGTCGACGTCTTCATCACCTCGATGAGCCTGCAGTGGGCGGCCAATACCAATTCCGGAGCCGCTACGACCTATCGGGTAGACCGCTGGGAAGCCGGCGGCGCTACCACGAGCGTAACGGCCGGCGGGCTTAGCGCGGCGCTCACCGGTCTGGCGGGCGGCACGACCTATTATCTTACCGTGTCCGCGCTTAACGGCGACGGCGTCGCAACGGCGTCGGGCCTTGAGCTGTCGACCGTCACTTGGCCCGCGTCCTGGTCGGAGGCGGCGCTCGGCCCGGGCGGCGGCGGCGATATCGCGTTCAATCTGCCCGGCGGAGCGGCGGCCGTCAGCATCCCCGCGGGCGCTTTCGCCGAAGCGGTCACGGTGACGGTAACGGCTCCGGCGTCTTTTCCGGCCGCCGTCTCGCCGACGGCACGGCTGCAGGGGACAGGCGTCGGACTCGAGATTACGCTCAATAAGCCCCTGCAGCCGACGCTCGGCGTGCTGCTCCGGGTGCCGTACCTGGATTCCGAGGTCGCGGGGCTCGACCAGAGCCGGCTGCTGCTGGCCCGCTACGATGTCCCGCGCGGCGTCTGGGTGCCGCTGGTATCCAATGCCGATCCCGCAGCCCATATTGTCACGGCGGTTACCGACCATTTCTCGACTTTCCAGCTGATGGCGGCGGCCCCCGGCGACCTGTCGAACCTCAAGGCCTTTCCCAATCCGCTGCGCCCGGCGCTCGGCCATCGAACAATGAAGTTCGCCGGACTTCCGGCCGCCGCTTTGCTGCGCATCTATACCCCGCTCGGCGAGCTGGTGCGCGAGCTGACGGCGAATACCGCCGGGATGGCGGAATGGGACGGGACCAACAGCTCCGGCCATGCGGCGGCCAGCGGTGCGTACTATGTGTTCGTGAAGGATGAGGGACGGACCCGAACCTTCGGCGTGGCGGTGCAGCGATGAGAGCCTGGGCGCTTGTTGTGCTGCTGTTCGCGAGCGTCCCGGCGGCGCGGGCGGCTTCCTTCAATCGCGCCGCTCGCGGCACGGCGGGGGCGGCGTTTCTGAAGCTGCGGCCGGGCGCGCGTCCCATCGCGCTGGGCGAGGCCTATGCGGCCATGGCGGACGACGCCGAGGCTATTTACTGGAATCCGGCGGCCCTGACCCGCATCTTGAGCCGCAGCGCCGCCTTTACCCATGCCTCGCATCTCAATGGGAGTTTTTCGGAGTACGGCGCCTGCGGCATGTACCTGGGCGGCGGCAGCTCATTGGGCGCCGGCTTCCAGTACTTTTCAGCGGGCTCGATGATCGAGACCGACGATGCCGGCATCGAGCGCGGCAGCTTCACGCCCAGCGACCTGGCGCTGTCGTTCGCCTACGCCTACAAGCTGCGGCTTCCCGACTTCCCCGTCGTGCACCGCGGTGCTTTGGGTGTGGGCGTCAAGTATATCCGCTCAAGCGTCGTCGACACGGCGCAGACGGCGGCGGTCGATATCGGCCTGCTGTCGCGAGTCTACGGGGACCAGCTGCGGCTGGCGTTTACCGCGACCAATATCGGCGGCAGCCTGAAGTTCGAGGAGGAGGGGAGCGCGCTTCCGGCCGCGCTGCGTTTCGGCGGCACCTACCGCATGCATGAGAATTGGCTGGCGGCGCTCGATGTGGAGCTGCCGCGGGACAACGGCCCGGTTCTCGGGCTGGGCACCGAGTATGCCTGGGAAGTCGAAAAGGGTTGGCTGCTGGCCGGACGCGTCGGTCTAAATACCCGGACGCTTGACGAGGTGGACGGCCTCTCCGGGCTGTCGCTCGGCTTCGGTTCCGACTATCGCCGGACCGGATTTGACTACGCTTTCCTGCCTTTCGGCGACCTCGGGGCGTCGCACCGGCTCACCTTCTCCTACCTCTGGTAGCCCTTGCGCCGGTCTCGGCACAAGCGATAAGCTACCTCCTACTTTGACCGCTGCCGGGGGGGACTTATGCGAGCATCGTTTATCCGGGCTATAGCCGTTTTCTTGGTCGCCGCCGCGCCGGGCATCGCCGCGGCCGCACCCCTGGCCGTCAAGGACGTGCCCGAGCCGCTCAAGCCCTGGGTGGAATGGGTTCTCTACGGGCATGAGAACGCGAAGTGTCCCTTCCTGCAGGGCAGCGCGCAGCAGCGGCAGTGCCTGTGGCCGTCGCAGCTGCAGCTGTCGCTCCATGCCAAGGGCGGGACTTTCAAGCAGGTCTGGCAGGTTTACAAAGAGGATTGGATATCCCTCCCCGGCGACGAGAAGCGGTGGCCGCAGGCGACTATGCTCAACGGCGCGTCCGCCCGGGTGATCCGGCGCGGCGGTCGTCCGGCGATCCTGGTCAAGCCCGGCCGCCATACGGTTTCCGGCTCCTTCACGTGGGACCGTCTGCCCGAGCTTCTGCAAGTCCCCGCGGACACCGCCCTGCTGACGCTGTCGGTGCGTGAGCGTCCCGTAAGCTTCCCGGTCATGGACGACCGAGGTCAGCTGTGGCTGCAGAAGACGCAGACCGTCGCCGAGGGGCAGCCCCGCATGGAGATCGTGGTGCACCGGCGCGTCGAGGATGATATACCGCTGCGGCTGTTCACCCGGGTGACGCTGAAGGTTTCGGGCCAAAGCCGCGAGGTCCTGCTGGGACGGGCGCTGCCCGAAGGATTTGTGCCGATGTCCTTGTCGGCGCCGCTGCCGGCGCGCATCGAGCCGGACGGGCGGCTGCGGGTACAGGTGCGTCCGGGCAATTGGGTGCTGAGCCTGGATGCGCGCTATGAGGGGCCGGCCAAGGAGATTACGCTGGGCGGCGAGCCGGGCGGACCCTGGGATGCGGATGAGGCCTGGGTCTTCGTATCCCGGGACTCCTATCGCCTGGTATCCGTGGAGGGCGTGCCGGGCATTGATCCCCAGCAGACCGAATTGCCGGGAGACTGGCGGCGCTTTCCCGCCTATCTAATGCATGCGGGCAGCA
Organism: Elusimicrobiota bacterium; assembly: GCA_043827405.1. Lineage (GTDB taxonomy): Bacteria > Elusimicrobiota > Elusimicrobia > UBA1565 > UBA1565 > JBDRPD01. The sequence continues at coordinate 15,366 of JBDRPD010000039.1, forward strand.
CCATGCGCTTCGCCGAGAAGCGGCGGGGCGACGCCGATCCTTCAGCCGACCGCCTGACGCTCGACCGGACTTTCTGGCTCGATTTCGACGGCAAGGGGCTGAGCGTTCAGGACAAGATCAACGGAACGCTCAGCCGCAGCTGGCGGCTGGAAGTGGAGCCGGGGACGGAGCTCGGCCGGGCGGCGGTGGGCGGTCAGGACCAGTTCATCACCGCGCTGGACCAGGGCGGGGCGGCCGGCATCGAGGTGCGCCAAGGCCAGGTCAATGTCGCCGCCGACAGCCGGCTTGAAGGCGGCGTATCGAGCGTGCCGGCGGTGAGCTGGAAGCATGACTTCGATAAGGTCAGCGGGCGAATGCGCGTGCCGCCGGGTTGGCAGCTGATCCACGCTTGGGGGGTGGATGACGCCTCGCCCACCTGGATCAATATGTGGACTTTGCTGGATATTTTCTTGCTGCTCATCATCGCCCTCTCCGTCGGCAGGCTCTGGGGCTGGCGCTGGGGGCTGGCCGCCTTCGCCGCGGCCGGCGTCTCCTGGCATGAGGCCATGGCGCCGCGCTGGGTCTGGCTGTTCATTCTTGCCGGCGAGGCGCTTTACCGCGCGCTGCCGGAGGGGAAATTTCTGCGCTGGACAAAAATCTACCGCTGGATTGTGTGGCTGGTCCTGCTCCTGATCGTGGTGCCGTTTTTCATCGTGCAGGTGCGCAACGGGCTCTACCCGCAGCTCGAGCGGACGCGCCGCCTCTGGGGCTGGAGCCCGTCGGCGGTGATGAGCATGCGCGCCATGGACGCCGCCGCGCCGCAGGAAGCCGCGCTGGAAGAAGGCGATTTCGAGCTGAGCGAGGATGCCGTTTCCTACGAGCGCAAGTCCATGCGCAAAGCGCGGAGCAAGGTCCAAGCCATGCGCGGTTATTCGGCGGGATCGCTACCTGGGAAGCCGCGTATGGCTCAGACCTATGCGCCGGATCCGCGCTCCCGGGTGTCTACCGGGCCGGGCCTGCCCAACTGGTCGTGGCGGGAGATCGCGCTGTCCTGGCGCGGGCCGGTACGCGCGGGACAGAAGATGCGACTGCTGTGGATTCCGCCGCAGGGGAATCTGCTGCTGGCGGTCCTGCGCATCGCGCTGATTCTGGCGCTGGCCTTCGGCATGCTGGGTTTCCCGGTGGCCGACTGGCTCAAAACGCTGGGCGGACGTGAGGGCTGGCGTAAGCTGGCGAAGACGGTGCTGCCGCTGCTGCTTCTGCTGGCGCCGCCGGCCGCGGAGGCGGCCAAACGGCCGCAGGAAAATGATACGCCGCCGGCCGAGATCTTGCAGGAGCTGCGCCAGCGTTTGCTGGCGGTTCCGGAATGCTCGCCGCAATGCGCCGACAGCCCGCGCCTGCACCTCAGCGTCACGGCGGACCGTATTGAGGGGCGCATGCACATCAACGCGGCGGCGGAGACCGCGGTGCCGCTTCCCGGCGGCGTCAAGCAGTGGACGCCGACTACGGTCCTCGTCGACGGCGGTCCGGCGCCCGGCCTGATGCGCTCCGCTGACGGACGGCTGTGGCTGGCGCTGGCGCCCGGCAGCCATCAGATTCTGTTTTCCGGTCCGCTGCCCGATCGCGAAACTTTGCAGCTGCCGCTGCCGCTCAAATCCCACCGGGTGGAAGCCGCGGTCTCCGGCTGGGTGCTTGACGGCCTGCACGAGGACGGCCAGGCGGACGACAACCTGCAGCTGACCCGCATGCGGGGACGGGGAGCGGTAAAATCCAGCACGCTGGAGCCGGGCAATCTCCCGCCTTTCGTGCGCGTTGAGCGCACTTTGCGTCTCGGCTTGTCGTGGCAGGTGGAGACGCGGGTAATACGCATGACGCCGGCCGGCGCCGCCGTGGTGCTGGAGATTCCGCTGCTGCCGGGAGAGTCGGTGACCTCGGCCGATGTGCGGACCGCCGAGGGCAAGGCGCAGGTCAGCATGAGCCCGCAGAGCAATTCGGTGCAATGGTACTCGACGCTTAAAGAGAGCGCCGAGATCGTCCTCGACGCGCCGGATTCCGGGTCGTGGGTGGAAGTGTGGCGGCTCGACGTCAGCCCGATCTGGAACGTGACGCCGGCGGGCATCCCGGCCGTGCATACGGCGGGAGGCTCCGGTCCGCGCATCCGCGAGTGGCGGCCGTGGCCGGGAGAGAAGCTGACGGTCGGCGTGCGCCGGCCGGAAGGCGTGCCCGGCCAGACGCTGACCTTCGATAGCGCCGCGCTCAAGGTGTCGCCGGGTATCCGCGCAACCGACGCGACGCTGGAGCTGAGCATGCGCAGCAATCGCGGCGGCCAGCATACGATCACCTTGCCGGCGGACGCCGAGCTGCAGACGGTGCAGATCGACGGCGCCGCCATGCCCATTCGTCAGGACGGACGCAAGGTGACCTTGCCCATCCGGCCGGGAAGCCATTCCGCCCAGCTGACCTGGCGCGAGAGCCGGGGGATCGGGCTCAGCTACAAGACGCCGGGACCCGATCTCGGTCTGCCCAGCGTGAACACCAGCATCACGACGGCGATGCCGCGCGACCGCTGGACGCTGCTGCTGTGCGGCCCGGCGCTCGGCCCGGCGGTGCTGTTTTGGAGCCTGCTCGCGGTGTTTTTGCTGGTAAGCGTCGGCCTCGGCAAGCTCACGCTTACGCCGCTGCGCGCGCGGCACTGGTTCCTGCTGTTTTTGGGCCTGACCCAGGTGCCGGTAATCGTCGCCGCGATCGTGGCCTTGTGGTTTCTGGCGCTGGGCTGGCGCCGTAAAAAAGTCCGGGAGCGGGCGCGTGAGTTTAACGCGGTGCAGATCGGCCTGGCGCTGCTGACCGCCGTCGCCTTTATCTGCCTGTTCTCGTCGATCACCAAGGGGCTCTTGGGCATGCCGGACATGCAGATCAGCGGCAACGGCTCGACCGCGATGTCGCTGCAGTGGTACAACGACCGCTCCCTCGCGGTCCTGCCGCGGGCCTGGATCTTCTCGGTGCCGCTGATGATGTATCGCCTGGCCATGCTGGCCTGGGCGCTGTGGCTGGCTTCGGCGATGCTCGGCTGGATCAAGTGGGGATGGGGGTGCTTTACGGAGGGGGGCTACTGGATGACGCTGCCGCCCCGGGTCCCGGCCGCCGGTCCGGTTCCGCCGCCGGCGCCCAAGCCGGAGGATAAGAATAATAAATGACGACGGCGGGAGCGCTGCGGTATCTGGGCGAAAGCAAGGAGGAGCGGCTGAAGTCGCTGCTGCTGTTCACCTACTTCTTCCTCGTCATCGCGGTGTTCTGGACGATGAAGCCGATCCGCACCTCCAAGTTCCTCTCCATCCTCGGCGTCCAGTTCCTGCCCTACATGAAGCTGGGGACGGCCGGGCTGGTGCTGCCCATCATGATGTTCTATTCGGTGCTGTCGCGGCGCTACCGGCGGGAATACCTGGTGAGCGGCTGGTGCGTTTTCTTCTCCTGGATCGCGCTGGTGTTCTGGCGCCTGTTCTCGGGAGATGCCGCGCCGGCGGTGCATGTCGCCTTCTTCTTCTTCGTCGATATCTATATCACGGTGATGGTGGCGCTGTTCTGGAGCTTCGCCAACGACCTGACCCCGCCGGAGCAGGCGCGGCGCACCTATGGCCTGGTGGGCGCCGGCGGCATCCTCGGCGGCGTCGCCGGCAGCGCCGCTACCGGCTGGCTGTCCGGCGCCATGGGGCCGCATAACCTGCTGTTCGTCTGCGCCCTGCTGCTCTTGGTCATCCCCGGGATCGCGCTGCCGGCGGCACGAGCGGTGGAACGCCCGCCCGCGGCGGCGCCGGGTCCGGTATTCGACTGGAGCGCGGCCGTCGCCGGCGCCCGGCTGACGTTTAAGACGCCGTACCTGCTGCAGATCGCCGGGATCGTGACGCTCTACGAGATTATCTCCAACCTCGTCGACTACCAGTTCAGCGCCGCGGTGGCCGTCGCCTATCCCCAGGAGGCGGCGATGGCGGCTTTTCTCGGCAAGTTCTTCACGGTGAACATCGCCGTGTCGGTCGTCTTCCAGCTGATCTTCACTACTTTGATCCTGCGGCGCTGGGGGCCGAAGGTCGGCCTGCTCATTCTGCCGCTGGTGCTCGGCCTGGGCAGCGCCGCCTTTCTCGCCGTTCCCGTCTTCACCTTCGCGGCGGGACTGCTCGCCGCCGATTCCATCCTGCACTATTCGGTCAACCAGACCTCCAAGGAAGTCCTCTACACTCCGACCGATGAAAGCGTCAAGTACCGGGCCAAGGCCTTCATCGATATGTTCCTCTACCGCTTCGCCAAGGGGATCAGCTCGCTGCTGATTCTGGCCACCAACCTGTTTCTTATCCCGCATGGCTGGCGGCCCGAACACTTGGGCGTCTTCAGCCTGCTGTTCGCCGCGGCCTGGCTGCTGCTGACGAGAAAGGCCAGCGCCGAGTTCGACCTCCGAACCGGGCGCTAGCGGAAAGAACTCTACTCAGTTCCCGGCGCTTTCCCGTACCACCTGTACAAGACGGGATGGAGATATCGGCTTGGGGATGAAGCGTACCTTGGAGGTGAGGATGGACTTGCGTTCGGTGTCGCTGAGACGCTTGGCGGAAAGGACGATGATGGGCGTCGTTTGGTGGCGGGGATTGCCGCGCAGCTTGCTGATGACCCCGAAACCGTCAAGGCCGGGCATCATGAGATCGATAACTATGGTGGCGTAATCTTCGCTGTTCAGCTGCTCGACGGCCTGCGCGGGATTGTTGGAGGTGGTGACCTCGAAGCCCTTGTAGGAAAGCATATGCTCGACGAGCATGGTCATGTCGGGCTCATCGTCGAGGACGAAAATGCGTTTTTTATCCATAAATACGTCAGAATTTGATTTTACTCAATTTTGTTTACCTTGTCGATCATTTTACCGCGCGGTCACGAGTTCCTTCATGATGTCTTCGGAGTGATTTCATGTAAGTGTCACAAATATTTAAACTATTCATAAGTATATCCTGTAACAATCAAGGAAGATTCCTCATGATTCATAACCGACTGAGTCGTTTCGTTACCTTTATAGTGTTCGCCTTGGCTTGCGCCATGGTCATCCCTCTGTTGGCTCAAGCCCGCATTGTCACACCCTATGTTAAAAAAGACATTATGCGGCGGGCGAAAGTCTGGCATGAGGTGGATGTCGCCTCCATGGACCTGCTCAACGGACCGCAGGGGGAAGGCTCCTACAAATTCGAGGAGAAGGTTCCCTGCAAATATGAAGAGAAGGATCCGCGCAACCCTCTCGGCGGGCATTCGCCGAAGTTTCCCTGCTGGGACAAAGAAGGCAACCGTCTCAAGGTGAAGTACAACAATACCGAGGTATACGGCGAGGTCGCGGCGACGCGGCTGTTCTGGGCTTTGGGCTTCTACTCCGAGCGCATGTACGCGGTGCAGATCGTCTGCGAGAACTGCCCCGAGGATCCGTGGAAGGACGACGGCACCCAGAAGCGGGCCGTCCGCACCTTCAAGAGCGCCACCGTGCAGAAGCGCCTCCCGGGCGAGGAGATCTCCGAGAACCAGGGTGAGGGGTGGTCCTACGACGACCTCGATCTGATCGACGACCGGCGCGGCGGATCCGTCCGGGCGGAGGTGGATGCGCTGAAGCTCCTCTCCGTGTTCGTCAACCATGCTGATAATACGCTCAATCAGCAGCGCATCCTCTGCCCGCCCGGCGATGAGAAATGCCTCAAGCCTATCGCCTATGTCACCGATCTGGGCGGGACTTTCGGCGGCAAAAGCGGCGCCACCGACTACAGCAACTGGGCCAAGAAAATGAGCCTGTGGAAGGACAAGGGCCAGTGCGTGGCGAGCTTCAAGGGGACGTCGGGCAGCTACCGCGATCCCAAGATCAGCGAGGCCGGGCGCAAGCATTTGGCCGACCTGCTGGGCGCGCTCTCCACGCAGCAGATCAAGGATCTGTTTCGCGGCGCGCGCTTCGACGCGGCTTCGCGGCACGAACGCATCCCGGGCGCGGACGGCAAGGTGCGCGGCGTCACTATCGATGATTGGGTGCGGGTGTTCACGGCTAAGCGGGCGGAGATATTATCGGCGAGGTGCCCTGAATGAGGCCGGCGGCCCGCACGGCTCTCTGCCTCCTGCTGCTGGCGTGCCCGGCAGCGGCGAAAGGCGGAAAGCGTCCGGATCTTTCCGGAGCGGGCCGCTGGGCGGCATTCTACGGCAAGAACCTCTCCCTGCAGGCTTGGGACTCTCTGGATCTCGCGATCACGGATCCCGACACCTTCGCCCTGCCTAAATCGACCGGCCCGGTATCTGTCGCCTATATAAGCGTCGGCGAAGCGGACGAGCATCGCTCCTTCTGGCCCGAGGTTCGCGGCCAGCCTTTCGTCATCGAGCCTAATCCCGAATGGCCGGGCGCGCACCGGGTGGATATGCGCGCCGAGCAGTGGCGCGGCCTGCTGCTGCGCCAGGTTATCCCCGCGGCCCTGAAACGGGGCTATCAAGGCGTGATGCTCGACACCATCGACGTGGCGCAATACTTCGAGTCGAGCGCTCCCGCGCGTTTCGCGGGGAGCATGCAGGCGGCGGTGGACTTCGTCCAGGAACTGCGCCGCCGCCATCCGGAGACGGCGATCCTCATCAATAATGGTCTGCCGCTGCTGGAGCGGCTGGGCGAAACGATCGACGGGGTGCTCGTCGAGGACCTATATACGCGCTGCCTGCCGGCCGCCGAACGCTGCGCGCCGACGCCGGAAGCGGTCGCGCTCGCCAAGGAGAAGCTGCTCAAGGATTTCACCGTAAGAACGGGAAGGCCGGTCTTCGTCGTCTTATATGCGCAGCTAAGTGAACGCGGCAGCAAATGGCTGCGGGGAGCGGTGCGTCGATCACGCCGCATGGGGTTTAAGCCCTATGTCGCCTCTCCCTCGCTGCAGCGGCTCGGCGTGATCGAACCCAACGCGGACAAGTGAGGCTTCTTTTGCGATTGCGGATAGTCCTGGCTTTGGCGTCTCTGTGCGCGGGCAACGCGGCACCGTCTCCGGCGTCGTCTTGGGACCCGGTGCCGCGGCGGATTCTCGCGCTCCACAACCCGCCCGCCGGGGTCGACGCGGCGCGGGCGCCGGCGTTTCATCCGCTTCACCTGCATGCCGAGCTGCCGCTCAACTATCTCGGGATGGAGGTCGAATATGTCGACGCCTCCCGGCCGCTGCCCGACGTCGGCGATCTGGCGGATGTCCGCGGGATCATCACCTGGTTTTCCGCACCGAAAGCGTTCGCCGATCCGAGCCCGGTCTGCCGCTGGCTCTCGAAGGCGATGGCGCGCGGCATCCGGGTGGCCCTGCTCGGCGAGCTGGGACTGTATTCGACCGAATATCCGTACCAGCTTTCTCCCGCGTGCGCGGCGGCGCTGCGGACCATGGGGCTGGAGGCGAACGGCAATGCGCACGTCTCTCCGCTGGCGGTCTCGATATCCTCGTCTTCGTCGCTGCTCGGTTTCGAGCGGCGGCCGGATCTTAGCGAAATGGGACATGTCCCGCTGATCAAGCCCCTGGCGGGAGCCCGCGTGCACATGCAGCTGGCGCTCCTTGATTCGTCGCAGGAAACGACCGCGCCCGTGCTGCTTTCGCGCGCGGGAGGAGTCGCGCTGCATCCCTTCGTGCTCTACGCCAATAAGCAGCTTAAGCCCGCGCAATTGCGCTGGGTCATCGATCCTTTCAAGTTCTTCGAGGAAGCCTTCGGGCTCGCGGGCCTGCCGCGGCCGGACGCGACCACGCTCAGCGGACGCCGCGTCTTCTTCAGCCACATCAACGGCGACGGGTTCTACAACCCCAGCGAGATAGAGCGTCAGAAATTGAGCGCCGAGCTGTTCTTCAGCGACATCATCGAGCGCTATCCGGCCAGCCCCGTTACCGTCGCCCTGGTCGCGGGCTACTTCGATATGCAGCTCTATAACGACAGCGCTTCCATCGAGCTGGCCCGCCGGATGCTAGGGCGGGCGCACGTGGAGCCCGCGGCCCACGGCTACGCTCAGCCGCTTGTCTGGAACGAAGACAAGGTCGCGCTGCAGATTCCGCGCTACTCGATGGACGTGCGCAAAGAGATCGTCGGCTCGGCGCGCATGATCGAAAAAATAATCCTGCCCGGAGGGGGGCGCGTCGGGCTGTTCCAGTGGACCGGCGACTGTCTGCCGGCGGAAAACGACATCCTAATCGCCGAGAACGCCAACCTGCTGCACATTAACGGCGGCGGCGGACGCTACGACCGCCGCCATCCCAGCTATGCCTACTTGTACCCGCTCGGCCGCCGGATCGGGAAGGTGCGGCAGATCTACGCGGCGCAGTTCAATGAAAACAACTACACCGGGGGGGGGACGGCGCGAGCGTACGGCTACCGCGACGTGATTGAGACCTTTAAGCGCACCGGCTCTTCGCGGCGCGTGAAGCCGGTCAATATCCACGCCCAGATATACAGCGCGCAAAAATTCGCGGCGCTCAAGGCGCTGCGGCAGGTGGTGGACTGGGCGCTGAGCCAGCCGCTGACCCCGGTTTTTACTTCGCGCTACGTGCGGTCGGCGCGCGCGTTCTACGATATGCGCGTCTCCCGGCGCGGCCTCCGACGGTTCCTGCTGGCGGGCGGACAGGACCTGCGAACGGTGCGCTTCGACGATATCGCGGGCGTCCCTGATCTGCGGGCCTCGCGGGGCGTGATCGGCTACCGCCGCGAGGGCGGGAGCCTCTACGTCGCCCTCGACGAGTCGGATCGCCGCGAGATCGTGCTCGCGGACCGGCCGTATCCCGGCGTGTTTCTCGACAACGCCAACTTCGAGCTCGCGAACTGGCGGCCCGCGGAGGAAGAGGTGCGATTCCGCATGCGCGGCTGGTGGACCCCGGAATTTACGCTCGGCGGCCTGCGTCCGGGGGGCGCCTACCGCGTCGCCAGCCCGGGGTTTAACGGGACGCTGGCGGCCGATGCGGAGGGGAAGCTCCGGGTGCTCTTCAGCGCGGCCGCGGAGGGCGGCATCGCCGGCGAGGTCGCGGTGGAGCGGGCGCCATGATCTTCACCCGGCTGGAGGTCGTCCTCTACTTCGCCGCCATGATAGTGTTCGGCTGGGTGCTCTATCCGAGCGAGTACACCCGCGGCATGATGCTGCGCCAGGATGGGGACCGCAGCGAGTCCATAGCTTTTTTCCGCGACTATTTAAGACGCAATCCCTATCATAAGGGCGCCACGTTCGCGTTGGCCAGCGCGTACGAAGCGGCTGGACGCCCGGAGGAGGGCGTGCCGCCCCTGATGGCGTTCTACCGCCATCGGAAGGGAGATTACGAGACCGGGAAAAAGCTCCTGCGCCTCATGGAGGGCTGCGGCTACACCGACCAGGTGAAGGACTTCCGCTGGGAGCTGATCAAGGATCTCAAGAACAAGCCCAGCGGTTCGGCTGAGTCTCTGGAGGAATTGCTGTATCGCTCGTTTCAGGAGGCAGCCGCGCGGCAGGACGACAAGGCGACTTTCCGCGCCCTGATGGACCTCTCAGAGCTGTCCGTTAAAGGCGGCAGCAGCTACCGCGATCAAATGCTGCGGCTGCTGATGGAGCGCCGCCAGCTCGACCGCGCTTTGGAGATCCTGCGGCAGGCCGCGGCGCGCAAGCCGGAAGATACCAATATCCCGCGCACCATTATCCGCATCCACCGCATGCGGGGCGACCTCGCCGCGGCGCTGGCCGTGCTGGACAAAGCAATCCGCGGAGCTCCGAGGAATATTGAGCTGCTGGCGGATCGCGCGGAGGTGCACGTCAAGAGGCTCGATTGGGACCGGGCGGCTGCGGATTACGAGCGGCTCGCGCTGCTGGAGCCCAAGGAGCGCGCCTGGGTCGAGGAGCAGGCGCGCTGCCTGATCAAGAGCGGACGGTTCCAGGAGGGCATCAAGGTCTATGAAGATCTGCTCGCGCGCAGCCTCGCTGACCGCAAGTCCTGGATGAACATGGTTTACGCCTACGCCGATAACGGCCATCACCTGAAAGCGGCGGAGGTTCTGGAGCGTTTCGTCCGCAAATTTCCCCGGGATCGCGACGCTTTCAAGATGCTCATCTACGAATACCAGAACGTAGGCCGCATTGACCGGGCCATGCTCGCCCTCAATTGGCGCCTGCAGGCCGCGCCGGGCGACGCCGAGTATCGGCTCCGGCTCATCTGGATGCTGCGCGGCGAGGAGCGCTACGACGAGACCCTCCCGCACTACGACATCCTCATTCGTCAGCGTCCGCGAGACCGTGTGCTGCGGCCCGCGCTGGCTTATGTGCAATCGACGAGCGGCCGGCCGCAGGCCGCGGCCGCCGTGTTTGAAGAGCAGATTCGCCTGTTTCCCGACGATAAGGACTCGATGGATAAGCTGACCCAGCTCTATGTGAAGATGGGAGAAGGCAATAAAGCCATCGACCTGCTGCGCCGCCATTTCGACGCGCAGCAGCGTGAGGGGGCGAAGTGATCAAGTCCCTGCTCCTGTGCGCCGTGCTCTCCCCGGCCGCCGCCGAGACCTCGCTGCCTGCGCCGCGCTCCGTTCCGCCCGGCATGGTCCGCTCCACCGCGACCGGCGGAGTCAGCTGGAAGACCCCGCTGGAGCGCAAGCGCGCCCTGATGATGGCGGATCTCCTGGTGCGGGAGGGGCGGCTCGCGGAGGCCGAGTCCTGGACCAGCGAGCGGGCCGCCGCGGATCCGCAGCGCCAGGAATGGCTCCTGCGGCTGGCACGCATCTACGCGGCGCAAATGAACAGCGCCGCGGCGGTCGGACTTTATCAGCAGCTGCTGGATTCCCAGGGCGAGGACCCGGGGCTGTTCATCAGCCTGGGGCAGGCGGCGCTCGCGGCGCGGGAACCGCGCATCGCCCGGCAAGCCTTTCTGCGCGCGCGCGCCATGACGCCCGATCCTGTTATCCCCTATTACCTTTCCGAGCTGGAATTTTCCGCCGGCCGGACACGCCGCGGGCGGAAGTGGGCGCGGACCGCGCTCAAAGAATTGGGTGAGCCCAGGACCTTGCCGGAGTTTCATATGAACCTGCGCCTGCGCTCGCGCTTCGGCTGGAAGGACAGCATTAACGAGGAGTTCGGCCGCCTCTACGACAAGCATCCCCGTGAGCCGGGAATTCTGGCGGATTGGACGAGAACGCTCACCGGCCAAGGTTTTCCGGAGGCGGCGGCGGAGCCGCTGGCCCTGCTGCGCGAGCGCTTCCCGTCCGAGGAGCTCTCGTGGCGCCGGCTCGAAGCGGAGCGCCTGCGCCGCCTGGAGGAGGAAGACGCCCTCGATGCTCATCTGCGCGTGAGCATGCTTAAGTTTCCCGGCCGGCCGTCTTTGCTCAGCGCCATGGCCAATCTTGAGCGGCGGCGGGAGAATTGGTGCTGCGCCGAAGAATATTACACACGCGTGCGTGAATTCATCGACTACCGCCAGTCCGCCGAGGCGTCGCTGCGGGACGCGCGCTGGAAGTGGCACCACTATTCCGGTCCGTTCTACCGCTGGCGGGACTCGACCAGCGCCCGCGCGACCGAGGTCGGCGTCGCTTATTCCGGCATGCCGTGGCGGCATATCCGGGTCGAGGCGGAGGCCTCGCGGGATGCTCTGGTGCGCCGGTCGCGGGCGACGCGGCATCAGCTCGTGGGGGGTACGGTGTCGGCGGCCTATGAGCGGCCGTTGGGGACCGCCGGACTCTCGGCGGACTACCGGTCGGGGGACGATCTGACGGCGCTTTCTCCGCTGATTTTCGGGCGCTGGAAGCCGGTACCCGCGTGGCGCTTCGAGGGCGAGGCGCAGCTGGCTCAGGCGTGGCGCAATTCGGTGTCGGCGCTGGCCGCGGGGGGAAAGCGGAGCATGGCCAACATGTCGGCGAGCTGGAACCCCTGGGGTTCCCTGCGTTTCGGCGGCCGCTACCGGCACTACCGCATGAAAGTCAGCAACGGCGGACGCTCCACCCAGAACACGCTGGAGCCGAGCGCCGCGGTAAACTTGCTCAACCGTCCGGTCTATGTGGGCGCCGGCTACCGCTACGTGATGCAGAATACGGCATCGGACGAGGCCTTCCTTTCCCTGCTTTCGATTTCACCGCGTTCACGCGTGCACTACGTCACCCTGTCGGCCGGGAAGTACCTGCTTGATGATCGCCTGCGCGTCGACGGCTACGTCTTCAACGGCCACGACGACCGGCGCGGCCGCAAATTCGGCACCGACGATCTCATCGGATTTGGCCTGAACCTCGCCGTATATACGGGCCGTTTGCGATGGCTTGCCTCCTACAACAACTCCAGGGAAGAAGAGTCCGGCATCGTCGGCCGCAGCCAGGGCTTTTACGCAGCAGTGCAGTGGCGCTGGAAACCCAGAGCCGTCTGCCGGGAATGGGAGCATTACGATGACAGAAAACGATAAACAACACGACAGCGAAAAGGATATAGACGATTTCGACGGCGACGAGCTGGCCGCCGAGCGCAGCGCTTTGGCCGAGAAGAAGCGGACCTGGGAGCGCGAGCGTGAGATCGTAAAGCAGGCATTGGAAGACAAGGAGAAGGAGGCGGAGGAGAAGCTCGCCGCGGCGCGGCGCGAGGCGGAAGAGAAGAATCAAATTGCGGAGGAGGCGCGGGCCGCGGCGGCGGAAGCTTCGGCCGCGAAGGAGCGGGAGCTCGCCGCGGCGCAGGAAGAGTACGCCAGGAAAGAGCGGGAGCGCAGCCTGGCGCGGGAGGAGTTTGAACGCAAAGAGCAGGAGCGGGCCGCGGCGCAGACGGAGGTCGAGCGCTGGAAGCGTGAGGCCGCCGAAGAACGCCGGCTCGCCGCGGAGAAAGAGAAGGAGCTCTCCGCGCAGGCGGCGGCGGCCAGGGACGCCTTGGCGGAGAAAATGCGGGCGGCCGAGGAAGCGAAAAAAGCCGGGGAAGCGAAGCTGGCCGCTAATGAGCGGGCCGCCCGCCGCGCGATGAGCAAGGCTCGTGAGGAGCTGGCGCAAAAAGAGAAAACGCTCGAGATGAAGATCGCCGAGCGGAGGATTCAGAAGCTCGAAGAGGCGATGGCCGAGGCCAGATCGTTTCTGAAAGAAAAGCAAAAGGCCGCGGGTGTCGAGCCCCCGGCGCCGGCCGCGCAAGTTCCGAGCGAGGCCGCGGCGAGAGCCGCCGCCGCCGCCGAAGCTGCCGGCAAAGCCGCCGCCGCCGCGCAGGCGGCCGCTGAGGCCGCGCAGGCCGCCGCCGCGCAAGCGGCAGCGCCGCCCAAGGCTGAGGTGCCGAAGGTCGAAGTCGAGCCGCCCAGGAAAGAAGAGAAGAAAGCCGAGATTGAACCGGTCAAGACCGAACAGAAGAAGGCCGAGGTCGTAGCGCCCAAGGTCGAAGAGAAGAAAGCTGAGATTGAACCGGCCAAGATCGAAGAGAAGAAAGCTGCGGTGGAACCGGCCAAGATCGAAGACAAGAAGGTTGAGATCGTCCCGCCTCCGGCCGAAGTGAAGAAGGCGGATAGGCCGGCGGAGAAAGCCGTCGCCGCGGTGACGGCGGGCGCTATGGCGTCGATTCCCGCGGCGAAAGCGCCGGATCAGCAAACGGAGGCGGAAAAAGCCGCGGCCGAGAAGGTCGCGGCTGCGGAAAAGGAGAGAGCCAAGCACGAGAAGAAGACCGGGGAGAGCCAGGCCGGCAAAGGGAGCAAGAGCTGGCTTTTTGAGCTGCCGATTTTTTATCTCATCCTCTACGGCATTCAGCATTTCGCCTTCCCGGAAAACCATGGCTTTCGCGCGACCAATCCCAATCCCTACTGGATCGGCATCCTGCTCTTCAGCTTGCGCTACGGCACGGGCTCGGGCGTCGTTTCGGGCATGGTCTCCGCCGCCCTTTACTGCTGGGGCTTCCAGCAGGCGGGCGAGGGCTACCGGCTCGAGGATTCCGACTTCTACTTCCAGCCCGGTCTCTTCGTCGTCATGGGCGCGGCGATCGGCGGGGTGGCCGACAAGTTCGCCCTGCGCGTCTCGTCTTTGAATATGCGCATCGGAGACCTGCTCGAGAAAGTGCGCGGCCTGCAAAAGCAGATCGTGTCGGAGCAGAAAGTTCTGCGCGCGGTCGAACAGCAGGTCGTCTCCCAGATGTCTTCGATCGTGACGCTGTTCCATGGCTCGCGCGAGCTCGGCACGCTGGATGCGGTCGAGCTGCTGCCGAAGATCCTGACCTTCTTCACTACGGCGCTCAAGGCGACCAAGACGAGCATCTACATCCCCCAGGACGGGACGTGGGTGCTGCTGGAGCAGTACGGTTGGGAAGAGAACGACGACTATATCCGCACCGAGGAGAAGGGACAGGGCTTGGTCGGCCGGGCGGCGGCGGAGCGCCGCGTGCTGAGCATCAAGGATGTCTTCACCGCGGAGCTCGACGGGAAGAAGCCGGCCTACCGGTCGGACGCGATGATGGCGGCGCCGATCTGCGATCCTGACGGCGAGCCCGTCGCGGTCTTTGCCGTGCAGGCGATGGAGTTTATGCGCTTTAACAGCGCCAGCGTCAACCTGCTGTCCCTGCTCGCCGAATGGGGTACCGAGTCGATCGCCAAGTGCCGGCATGTCGCGGAGCTCAAGTCGCTCTCGGTGCTGGACGCCGAGTTCGCGGTGCACAGCACAAGCTACTTCGAAAAGCAGGTGGCGCAGGAGTTCGGACGCTGCCAGCGCTATGCCCTGCCGTTCTCGCTGATGTTCGTGGCGCCGAAATTCCATGCCGATTTGCCGGAAGAGAAGCGCACGGCGCTCCTGCATGTCGTGGCCCGCGTGCTGCGTGAGGTCACGCGCAAGATCGACGTGGTGGCGCGGACGACGCACGATTTTGCGCCGTTCGCGGTCATAATGACGACGACGACGGTGGATAATGCCGAGGGGCTGCGGCGGAGGCTGCAGGAAGCGTTCGCCAAGATGGCGCTGCCGGCCGATATCCGGCTCGGCATCGGGTCCTATCGCGCCGATATGAAGGAAAAGGAGGAGATTATTGAGCAAGCAAGAGCGGAGCTCGGTTAACCTCCGCTTCATCCTGCTGTGGCTGCTCGCGGGCCTGCTGGAGGCGCCGCTGCTGGCGCTTATGCTCGGCTGGCCGTCCACTATCCCGGCATGGGCGGGCGTGCTCATGCACATTTTGGCGGCTGGCTTGGTATTTCTTGCCCCGCCCCGGGAAAAAGGCTATTTCCGGCATACCCGTCACTGGGGTGAGTCGCTGGGCATCGTCACCCTGTTTCTTCCGGGGATCGGCTGGTGCCTGAGCGGCTGGGTGGTGCTCACCAATTCCAAAGCTCCCTACGACAAGGAAGCATATATCTTTGAAGATGAAGCGGAAGAGGAGGTTAATCCCCTCGCCGGGCTGGGCTCGCAGGAAGCCCTGCAAGGGGAGCTTGCCGACGCTTTGGACGTGATCCCCGCCGTCGACGCCCTGCTGAGCAATGTCCCCGGGCTCAAGCGCGGAGCGATCGAGACGTTGGCGCGCATCCAGAGCCCGGAAGCCATCAGCTGGCTGCACAAGGCCCGCGGCGACGATGACCCCGAGGTGCGCTTCTACGCCACTACGGCGCTGACACGGCTCAATCATGATTTTGATACCGCCATCCGCGCCGCGGAGCGCGAGGTCTACAAGAACCCCGGCGAGCTGCCGCCGCAGATCGCCCTGCAGCGCGTGCGCTATGAGTATGCCTGCTCGGGGATGCTCGAAGAGGAGGCCCGCGAAGGCCTGCTGCTGGAGTGCCGCGCCCGGCTGACGACCATGTTTGAGCGGGTCCCTGAGGCCGCGCGGCTGCTGTACTTGGTGGAACGCCGGTTGGATTCGGAACGCGCCTTCAGCATGCTTGATTATTTGGAAAAGGAGATGCCCGAACAATTCCGGCGCTGGACCAAGGAGCGGGCAGAGCTGCTGTTCTCTTTGGGGCGCTACGGTGACGCGCGCGCGGTTCTGCGCGGGCGTCTTGAGCGGGTCGCGGTGACGGATGCGGAGACCGTCGAGGATCGCGAGTGGAACTCAACTCTGCTGTGGTGGGCGAATGATTAGCGTCACCGAAAGCGATTTCGCCTTCATGAGCGAGATGGAGCGCTATGATGCGTTCCAGCATCTTTATCATTCGCATGATCCGGCGGACGCCGAGCTGCTTAAGCGGCTTTACGAAAGTCCCGATCCCCTCATCCCGCTTATTCTGCTGCGCTATCTCGAGGACCTCCCGGAGAAGCCGGCCTGCCTGGCTATTATCCGCCTCATCGAGGGAGGAAACCGGGTTGTCGCCAAGACCGCGATGCGCGCCTATGAGCGGACCCATTATCCGGGCAAGGCGCGGCTGCTCAAGCAGACCATCCTCTCGCCCGTATACCGGGCCTGCCGCTTTGCGGTGCGCACGCTTTCGCGCGCCGGCTTTATGGACATCCTGCCGCTGATCCTGCGCGAAATCCCCGAACGCGAGAACCCGATCCTCGCGGTTATGATCGACGCGCTCCGCTATCTGCCGCATCGGCGCAGTATCCCGGTCCTGCAGCCTTTCGCGGACTCCGCCGATGAGCCGACGCGGTATCTCGCGGTCGACGTGCTGGCGGCCCTGCAGGCGCGCACGCGGGCGCTGCCGGTAACGTTCTTCCTGCGCCAGCTCAAAGACGACTCCGACCGCGTGCGCAGCATAGCGCTGCAGGCGCTGCAGCGCTTCCCGAGCCGCCGGGTGCAGCCGATGATCCTGAAGCTCGCCACCAGCAAGGACGAGCCGGAAGAGTCGCGGGTGCGTGCGATTCGGGCGCTGGACGCCTTCCCCTCCGTGCAGACCGTGCATGCGGTGACTTTGCTCGCGGCCGATGAGGACGCCGCCGCGATCCGGCTTTCTTCTGAAATCGTCTTGCGGTCATTTCCGGAAAAGGTTCTGCGTAAAGGCCTGCTGCCGTTTCTTGAAGACAAGGATCCCGTGCGCCGCAAGCAGGCGGCCTTCTTTCTCGCGGAGTTCCTCGGGCAGGATCCGCAGGTGCGGCAGGTGATTCTTGATCTATGGCGCGGCAGCGACGAGCTGGAGGCGCTCGATATGGTCGACGCCCTGCGTACGCTGGGCGGTACGGAGACGATCGCGCTGCTGCGGGAGACGATCGGGAAGAGTCCCGTTCTCGCCTACGCCGCCGCCAATGCCCTGGCGTATATGCGTGGAGCGGAAGCCGGCCGGACAGCTTTCGAGATGTGCCGGGACCCCGCGCTCAATCCCGTCATGCGTCAGGTTCTGATGAGCCGCTGGGTTAAACGCGGGCCGGATGAGGCTATTCGGGACGCGCTGCTGCCGATGATGCTGGAAAGTCTCACAAATCCGGTCATGAATATCCGCTATGTCGCCGCTCAGTCCCTGGTATGGTATCCGCTCACGGACACCCTGCCGGGCCTCCTCGAGCTGTTGGTTGTCGAGCGAAACTCGGATGTCGCGCGAACGGCGACCAGCCAGATATCGCGCGGTCTGGGGCGCAACCCGCTGCCCCTGATCGAGGCGCTGCGCACACATGCCGAGCATTCCCGGCTCACCAGCCATGCGGTGCATATTCTGCTTAGTAGAAGCTGGGACATCTTGCATGCCGGGAAGCTGATGGACGCCTTATGCGGCCCGCCGTTCCGGCTGCCGGATGAGCACCCCAAGCGCTTTATCGCGGTATGCCTGCATCTGTATGAGCATAACTCTGTGACCCTGCAGGATATATGGTTTCGCCTCGGCAGCCGGGAGCTCGTGCGGCTGCTGCTGCGGATGCTGGTGAGCGCCGCGAGAAATCCGTACCGGCGCTTTCCGCTGCTGCCGCTTGCCTTCCTTGAACTGCAGATCACGCTGGCGGACCCGGAGACCCGCCGGCTGTTTTATGATGCGCTCGCGGTGGAGGGCCGTGACGAGGCCGCCGAGTACCTGGCCGCGGCGATCGTGCGCGAACAGGACGCGGAAGGCGTGCGTCACGGGGTCGCCCACTTGCAGCGGCTGCTGCGGGAGGAGGCACGATGACCGACGTCTGCCTCATCCTCGAGGGGACCTATCCGTTCGTGTCGGGCGGCGTCGCTACCTGGATTCATCAGTTGATCACCGCGATGCCCGATATCCGGTTTTCGATTTTGAGCATCTCGCCTTTTCCCAATCCGCATCGCGAGTACAAGTACAAGCTGCCGGCCAACGTCACCGACATCCAGGATGTCTTCCTGCACGACATTAAAAACCGCGGCCGCTACTCATCCCGCGGGGATCGCCGCCGTACCGTTGAGCGTCTGCGAGAGGTCCAGGACAAGCTGCTGGCCGGGGATCTCGACGTCTTTCCCGAGCTGCTGCCGCTGTTTCGTGATAAGGGGAAAGGGCTGTCCTTCGTCGATACTTTCGAGGCGGAAGAGACCTGGGAGCACCTGACGCAAGTCTACGAGCGCTATGCCGAGGATGTGTCGTTTCTTGATTATTTTTGGACCACCCGCTCCATTATTTTGCCGCTGTTGAATACGATGCAGTGCTCCCTGCCCCCGGCGCGCCTATATCACGTCGTATCCACCGGTTATGCCGGGCTCCTGGCATGCATCGCCAAGCATACCCAGGACGCGGGGGTGCTGCTGACCGAGCACGGCGTCTACACCCATGAGCGGCTGTTGGAGATCTCGCAGGCGACCTGGATCTATACGCCGCATCGCGAGCGTTTCCGGGTGCAGCAGGAGCTGTCCTACTTCAAACGGGTATGGCTCGGCTTCTTTGAGCTGCTGGGCAAGCTGACCTACCGCAATGCCGACGAGATTATCACCTTGTTTGAAGGCAATAAGCTCAAGCAGATCGCCGCCGGCGCGCCGCCGGAGAAGATCAGCATCATCCATAACGGGATCGACCTCGCCTACTATGCCAATATCCCGCTCAAGTCGCAGGCTTCGCGGAAGAAGACCGTGGCGTTTATCGGCCGTGTTGTGAACATTAAGGATGTAAAGACCTTCCTGCATATGGCCAAGATCGTGCACCATGCGCGGCCCGCGACGAAGTTCCTGGTGATCGGGCCGACCGACGAGGAGCCGGACTATACCCAGGAGTGCCGCGATCTGGTGCGCACGCTCGGGGTCGAGGGGTTCGTCAGCTTTCTCGGCAAGGTCGATATGAAGGACTGGTACTCGCAGATCGACTTGGTTGTCCTGACCAGCCTGTCGGAGGCTCAGCCTTATGTGATCCTGGAAGCCAGCGCGGTCGGCATCCCCGTCGTCGCCACCGATGTCGGCGCCTGCCGCGAGATGCTCGAGGGCCGCGAGGGAGATGATCGTCTGCTCGGGCCGAGCGGCCTATTGACCGGCGTGGCCCATCCGGAGGAGACCGCCGACGCGGTGGTGAAGCTGCTTGACGATCCTGAGCTGTGGAGCGCCATGTCGGAAGCGGGGCGCAGCCGGGTGGCGCATTTCTACGATCAGGATGACCTGATCAGCAAGTATCTCAACATCTACGAAAGGATGATGCGCTGATGGCGGGCATAGGTTTCCGGCTCAAGAAGCTGCTCAGCGGTGAAGACTATACCAGCTCGGTGAAAGCCTTCGGCTTCTCGGCGCTGATCACCGCCGGCCCCTTCCTGATTACGGTCGCTTTGGTGGTTTTCGTGCAGTATCTGTCTTTCGGCAACCTGACCGATCGCGGCATCGCCTATCTGCAGAGCCTGATCACCTACTCCTACGCCTTCTCGCTGATCACGGTGGGGCCGTCCTACCTGGTGCTTACGCGCTACGTCGCCGACGAGTACTACCGGGGGCATGTCACGAGCTTCGCCGCCTCATTCTTCTCGGCGTATGCGACCAATATCGCCATCTGGGGTCCGCTCATCCTCTGGTATTATTCGGGTCTGGCCGTGGGCTGGGGGATGAAGCTATGCGCCGTGTCGCTCTATATGACGGCGGTCGGGATGTGGCTGGCCATGATCTTCCTGTCCGCGGCGCAGAACTATTGGCTGGTGAGCCGGTCCTTTCTGCTGGGGCTGGCGGTGAGCCTGCCGGCCGCCTACGTGCTCGGCTATGAGCATGGCCTGCCGGGCTACTTCGCGGGCTTTGTGGCCGGGCAGGCGGTCATCCTGCTGAGCCTGATCGGCTCGATCCTGCGGGAGTTCGGCTACTGGGAGCCGCGCGATCACAACTGGCGCAGCTACTTCGGCATCCATCCCCGGCTGGCGGGCATCGGCTTCTTTTTCAACGTCGGCATCTGGATCGACAAGTTCCTGTTCTGGGCGTCGCCGCAGGGAGAGTGGCTGGACCCCCGCCTGCGCTACTCGCCGATCTACGATACGCCGATGTTCATATCCTATATGACGATTCTGCCGGCGCTGGTATACTTCTTCCTGCTGGTGGAAACGGATTTCTTCTTCAAGTACCAGGCCTACTACCGGGCGCTCTCCGAGCAGGAAGGGCTGTCGGTGCTTGAGCGCCGGCGCCAGGCGATCGTGAACTCCCTGCGCTTCAACCTCAAGCGGGTGCTGACCGTGCAGGGCATATTCACCGTTTTCGCGATCCTTATCTCGCCGTGGCTGCTCACTTTTTTCCGGCTCGATCCGCTGCACTTGAGCGTGCTGCGCCTGGGCATCTACTCTTCGTTCGCCCTGGCGGGCTGTCTGTTCTGCATGAACATCCTGCTGTACTTCGATCACCAGAAAGAGGCGCTGCGCGTGGTGGCGACCTTCTGTTTTCTTAACGGCATCTTCACCGAGGCGAGCCTGCGCATGGGACTCTTCGCCTACGGCTACGGCTTCGGGCTGGCCAGCCTGGCGGCTCTGGCCTTGGCGGTTTACTACCTCAATTCGCGGCTGAGCCTGCTGCATTTCTGGACCTTTACGCGTCAGCCGTTCCCGGAGCCCGTTGTCGTTACCGAGGAGCAGATAAGGGAGGAGGAGCTCGCGTGACGGCGCGGACGCGGCGCCGGAAGAGACTTCCAGCCGCCGTCTCCAGGGAAGTGCGGCTGCTATGCGTCTGCCAGGCGGTGCTCTCCTTCGGCCTGGGTCTGGCCTTTCCCTTTTTCGCCATCTACCTGCATCGCGAGCGCGGCCTGCCTATGACCTGGGTGGGCGTCTGGCTGTCGGCGGGAGTGCTGGCGACGGCGCTCAGCCAGGGCTGGGGCGGAACGCTTTCCGACCGCTGGGGCCGGCGCCGGGTTATGGTGCTGTCCTTGTGGGCGCGCGCGGCTACGGTTCTCGTTCTCGCGGCGGCGATTCACGGCGGCTGGCCCCTGCAGGCCATCGTCGGCGTGCATCTGCTGTCGAGTTTCGTGTCCCACTTCTTTGAGCCCTCGGCCCGGGGCTGGGTGGCGGATCATTCCAAGCCCACGGAGCGCCACCGTGCCTACGGCCTCCTGCGCACGGCTACCTGCGCCGGCTTCGCGGTGGGTCCGGCCCTCGGCGGACTTATAGCCGACCGCTCCTACTATCTGCTGTTCGCGGCAAGCGCCGTTGTCTGCGCCGTCAGCGCGGCGGTCGCCAGCCTGGTGCTCAAAGACAGTCCCTCCGGGCGTCCGCAGGGACAATCGGATAAGCCTGGGGAAGCGGAGGAAGGAGCGGACCCAAGCTTTCTCAAGCTATGCTTCTTCTACGCGCTGCTGTCGATCGCCATGGCGCAGCTGGTGGTGCCGCTGTCTCTCTACGCGACGAAGTTCATGGGGCTGCGCGATTCGCAGATGGGCCTGCTGCTGTCGCTTAACGGCGTCTTGATCGTGCTGTTCCAGATCCCGGCGGTGAACCTGTTCGCCGGCATCCGGCTTACGGTCGCTATCGCCTTCGGTTCCTTCCTGTACGCCGCGGGCTATGCCGGGGTCGGCTGGGCGGGCGGCCTGACGGGCCTGATCTTCGCGGTGGCGGTCGTCACCGGCGGGGAGATTCTCGTTCCCTCCGCGGTGCAGGCGCTGGCGGCCAATATGTCGCCGCCGCGGCTGCGCGGCAAGTACCTCGGCCTGCTCGGCCTGTCGCGGCAGATCGGCTCGGCCATCGGACCTCTCGCCGGCTGTGCCGGCCTGGAGTTCGCCGCCTCTCGCGGTCTGGCCGGACACTGGCTGGCGATCTCGGCGGTGGCCGCCATCGCGGGAGTGGGCTTTATGCTGCTGGGCGGGCGGCTGCTTCCCGACGAAGAAGGTTTGGTTGAGGAAGGGCTCGAGAGCGAAGCCGCCGACAACCTGCGCCTCGGCGCCTGACACGGGAACTAGCCGTCGGAGGGGGGGTCGATGATGCCGGCATGGGCGTCGTCGATCAGTACGGATTTCTCCTCGATCGACCAGGCGGCCAGGTGCACCTGGCTCAGCGAGATACGGTACTCGCTGGCGGAGCGTCCGAGCGTGAAGCTTCCCTGTATGGTCAGCTCTTCGCCGGGCTCAAGGCGCAGGGCGTCCAATCCGTCGAAGCTTACCCGCGTTTGCAGGGCGCCGGCGCCTTGCGGATTAAAGTCCTCATGCTGGGCGAGTACCTTGAGGTCGTTGATGGCGCGGCCGCTGCCGTTTACGAGCTCGATCTCGAAGCGTACGGTATCGCCGGGGATGAACAGGGCATAGGTTCCCCAGAACTCCCGCGGGGCCTGGAAGCGCGGCTCTTCGTATTTCTTCTGCAGCTGATAGCCTTTGAGGCCGTCGGGTCCCATGCGGCTGAGTCCCCGGGCGTCGAGAAAATTGACGCGGTAGCTCAGCCCCTTCTTCCCTTCAAGCCAAGCCCCCAGGATTCGGGGCAGGCGTTGATCCGCCCAGGTTCGCCGGATCTCCGGCTGGGCGAGCGGCCGGGGACTCGACGGCGGTTTCTGCAGCTCAGGCGACCATGCCGGAAGCCGCGGGGCGCGGGACGGCAAAGGCGGCAGCGGACAGAGAGCGGGCGGCCTGAGTTGAGTCACGGGAAGGGGGCGGGGGAGGATAAAAGCGGACGCTTCGTATACCGTCCACGCTCCGGTGAGCAGCAGGAAGGAGACGATCTTGGGTAACCCGAATCCCATAGTATCCTCGGCGACGTCCTTAGGAGTGTAGACAATGGATGTTTCGCCCATATTGCCCCTTGACGACCTTCCCCGGGAAGACTAAAACATGACGTATGGCCGACCCAGACCGCAAGTCCAAGAAGACCTCCGCCGGCGAGGTGCTGGGCTATCTGTTCGTGGCCGTTTCCGCCGGCCTGTTTCTGCTCATCGTTCCGCGGCTGGTCATGCAGGATTCCGGAAAGAAGCGGTCGGCGCCGCGGCCGGCGGCCGCCCGCCGGGAAGCGTCGGCACGAGAGACCGCGGCGCCGCGGCGCCTGCAGGCCAAGGGCGCCATGGACGTGCCGTCTCCCGTCGCGTCCGCGCCGGCGGCAGCGAAGGCTTCTCCTCCGGTGAGGGAGGCGGAGCCGGAAGCCGCGCCGGAACCGGCGCCGCCGGCGGAGGCGAATGCGGCTTATGCCATGACGCAGTCCGGCTTCGGCAGCTACGGCTCGGCGGGCGGCTCGACCTCTTTGGATACCGGGGCGGCGGATTCGTCGCGGCCGTCGGCGCGCGGCGGCGGCAAGGCCGCCGTCGAGGCAAAGCCGAAAATGGCGCGGGGCGGGACCTCGTCCTATGCCGGACCGGGCGGCGCCGGCGGCCGCTACGCCGCCGCCAAGGCGCCTCCCGCGCGCAAAAATGGCGAGACGCCGAAGAAGAAACCGCCCGCGAAAGCCGCGATCGGCGAAGGCGCGGCCTTTTATGACGGCGGCGGCGAAGCCGAACGCGGCGGCGTGCTCAAGGCGGTGCGCAGCGTCCAGGTCGGCGGGTTGGCCGGCAGCGCGGCGGGCGGCGAAATTTCCGATCCGGTGTTTCAGCGAGTGTTTACGCAAATGGACAAGGAGCGCAAGATCGTCGACCACTTGCGGGACAAAATCGAGGAGCAGGAGTCCGCCGGGCAGCCGGTGGAGCGCGCGGAGGTAATGGCGGCGGCGCAGGCCTATATCGCCGATAATGACGTCGACGCCGAGTCGGTGGACCCGGAAGCGCTGGTCGAAAGGGCCATGAGCCCGGTGCCGCCCGCGGATCCGGTGCAGCTGGGCGAGCATGCGCGCCTGATCATCAAGCGCTTCAAGCCGCCGACGCCGGAGGAAAAGAAGGAAATTCTGCAGCAGGTGGAGAAGCCGCCGCCCAAGTACGATCCGCCGCCGAAAAGCGCCATCCAGACCTATGAGCGCTACCCGGACGCTTTCCGCTGGGCCAAGGAGAATCTCGGGGTAGAGCCGCATCATATTCTCGGCATCCTCGGGGTGGAGACGCGCTACGGCAACTATACCGGCAAGCATGGGGTGCTGAAGGTTCTGCATACCGTGTCCGAGAAGGGGGGGCGGCAGGGCAAGCAGGCCGATAAGGATATCCCGGCGCTCCTGCGGATGAGCAATAACGGCGAACTGGGCGGGTTCGAGGCGGATACGGTGCGCGGCTCTTATGCCGGTGCGCTGGGCATCGGCCAGTTCCTGCCTTCAAGCTGGGAAGCCTATGCGCTGGACCGCGACGGCGGCAAGCGCAATCCCTTCAGCCACGAGGATGCCATCATATCGGTCGCCAACTACCTGAAGAAGCATGGCTACAGCAAGGACGTGAAGAAGTCCTTCTGGGGTTATAACCACTCCACCGAGTACGTCAACAAGGTCAACGACCTCGCGGAACAGATCAAGCCGGGGTTGAAGAAATAGGCCGGATTTCGTTATTTTTTAGGGACAAATGGCGTCTCTCCGTTAGGCCTTTAGACCGTTCCCGATACCCTCCCGCTCTGTTATCCTGAGCTGGATGCGAAAGCTCATCGCGCCTCTGTGTTCGGCGCTCATTGTTCTGTGTTCTCCCGGTTCCGCCGCCTGGTCGGCGGTCGCCGTCAAAACCGTCCCTGTCGGTCCCGTCGCCGCCGGTATCGGCGCCGCCGGCGCGGCCGTCCGCGCCGGTCTGCGGATGCCGGTCAGCGGCAGCTTGAATCTCGGCAGTACGCTGCCGGCCTTCCGTGCCGCTGCGCTTTTCAAGCCGCATCAAAGCCCGCAGGTCGGCGTCCTTCCTTCCGTCACCGTCCATAGCGTCAAGGATATCAAGACGCACGGGATTAAGGTTAAGACGGAAAAACGACGCAAGATCAAGAGTGTTATCTCCGGTTTAAAAGAAACCGCCCGCGTCCTGCGGGCCAAGGGCGGCAAGTCCAAGGCCGCCGGCGTTCTCAGCGCTTCGTTTGACGGCGAGTCCTACCTCGTCCCCTACGACGATAAGGGATTCGTCGATCTCGAACAGGAAAATCCCGAAGCCACGCCGGGCTTCAAGCCGACCGGCAGGCACGGCAACAACGGCAGCAGGAAGGCCGTCAAGAAATTAGCCAAGGACGTCGAGAAGCTGAAAGAATACCAGCAGCGCCTGTACGCGAGCGGTGAGCGGTCCGTGCTCCTGGTCTTCCAGGCCATGGACACCGGCGGCAAGGACGGCGCCATCCGCTACGTGCTCGGCCCGCTCAACCCGCAGGGCGTGAAGGTCGCCAGCTTCAAGCAGCCGACCGCCGGGGAGAAGCGGCACAACTATCTGTGGCGCATCAGAAAAGCCCTGCCCGCGAAGGGCATGCTCGGCGTCTTCAACCGCTCGCATTACGAGGACATCCTGGTGCCGACCGTGGATGAGACCATGCCGGCGGCGGAAGTCGAGAAGCGCTACGCCGAGATACGCGATTTTGAAAAAGCCCTGGCCGACAGCGGGGTCGTCATCCTGAAGTTCTTCCTGAACATCTCCAAGGACGAGCAGAAGCGGCGCCTGCAGGCGCGGCTCGACGATCCGGACAAGCGCTGGAAGTTCAGCCCGAGCGATCTGACCAGCCGGGCGAAGTGGGGCCGCTACCTCGCAACCTACGGAAAAATTCTCGCCCGCACCAGTACGCCGTGGGCGCCCTGGTACGTCATCCCCGCCAACAATAAGTGGTTTCGCAACTTTCTGATCGGACGCATCATCCGCCGGGCGCTCGACGCCATGGGCCTGCGCTATCCGGCGCCGCCGGCGGGGCTCGACCAGGTCGTTATCCCCGACTGACGCCGATGGCCGGCGGATGCTCCAGCAGCGCCGCCACGCGGCTGCGCCACATGAAGAACAGCGTTACCGCCACCACCCCGAGGCCGGTGAGCAGCCCGATCCAGAGCCCCGGCGGGCCCATCTCGGCGTGGAAGGCCAGCCAGTAGCCCAGCGGCAGGCCGAGGAGCAGGTGGCTGCAGACGGTGGCGTAGAGCGGCAGCCGCGTCTCGCCCAGGCCGCGCAGCGAGCCGGTCATGATCACCTGCGTCCCGTCGAAGATCTGGAAGACCGCCGCGATGCGCAGCAGCGGCGCGCCGACGGCGATGACCTCCGGGTCGGCGGTGAACAGGCGGATCAGCTGCTCCGGGATCAGCATATAGATCACGCCGGCGCCGGCCATGAAGGTGACGCCCAGCATGAGCGCGGTGTCTCCGGCCTGGACCGCGGCATGCGGGTCCTGGCGGCCCAGCCCTTGCCCCACCTGGACGGCGGCGGCGAGCGAGATGCCCAGCGGGATCATGAAGGTCAGGGCGGCGAAGTTCATGGTAATCTGATGGCCGGCGGTCGGCACCGGGCCGAAGCGCGCCATCAGCATGGTGACCATGGCGAAAAAGCTGACTTCGGCCATGAGGTGCAGACCGGCCGGCAGGCCGAGCTGGATGAGCTCGAGGAAGGTCCCGAGACTCCAGCTGCGAAACATATAGTCCGCGCGCAGCGCTTGGCGCAGCACCGCGGCCAGTCCGACGAGGAGCATGACGCATGCTGAGATGACGCTGGCGATCGCGCAGCCGCGCACGCCCATGGCGGGAAATCCCAGATGCCCGAAGACCAGGCAGTAATTGATGAAGACGTTGACCGTATTGCCGACGGCGATGGCGAACAGCAGCGGGCGGGTGATATTCATCGACTGCAGATAATGCCGGCAGCAGACGAACAGCAGCGCCGGCAGGGCCAGCCAGCGGAAAATGGCGAGGTACTCCAGCGCGACGTCGGCGACGGTTTTATCGATGCCGACGAGCCAGTACAGGGGCTCCACCGCGCCGAGCGCGGCGATGATGGGCGCTGAGATCAGCGCCGCCAGGACCATGGCATGGATGATGATCTCCGCGCACAGCCCGGTCTTGCCGGCGCCGAAAGCGCGCGACGCCAGAGTGTCGATCCCGAGCAGGAAGCCCAGGCCGAACAGGAAGACCATATGGAACGTCGCGCTCGCCACCCCGGCGCCGGCCAGGGCCGCGGCGCTCACGCGGCCGAGAAACAGCGTATCGACCAGGCCGTAGAGCATCATGCCGGCCTGGATGACCGCGATGGGTGCCGCCAACGACAGGACGGATTTGGTGACCGCCCGCGTCGGCAGCCTGAAGGTGCCGAGAATCACGAGCAGTCATTCTAGCACATGCGCCGGGACGGGCCGCGGCTAGGGGTGGATGCCGTTGCGCTCCTTGTACCGGCGGATGCCTTCGCGGATACGGCTCTTGAGGGCATGCGGGGCGAGGCGTCCGCAGTCGCCGAGTCCCTCTACCGGCGCGCATAGGGAATAGCACCAAGGCGACAGGTTTTTGGTCAGCGGGCAGCCGAGATAGGTGTATTTCGGCAGGGGTTTCTTGCGGCGTTTCTTCACTATATTTGTCATGGCTCCTCTCCTGGGATTAGGATAGCCAAGCGAAATCAACGGATTCTCAACGGCGGATAAAATCCGGCTAAACTTCAGCGGTACTGCAGAGCTGTTTGGACGATGAGCTCGGCCCCGACAGGAAGCACCCTCTCGTCGACCTTGAAGCCGCCGGAGTGATGCGGCACATCGGTCTTTTGGCGTGCATCGCGGATGCCGAGCCGCGCGTAGCAGCCGGGGACTTCGCGCAGCACAAAGGCCATGTCTTCGGCGCCGAGCGAGGAGGGGTCTTCGATCACCTGGCGGCGGCCGACGACGCCGAGTGCGGCGTCGGCGACCAGCGCGGAGAACACCGGATCGTTGATGACGGCGGGATAGAACTCGCTGAATTCGATCGTATGCCGGGTGCCGTGCAGGCGGTCGATGCCGGCGAGAACGCGGGCGATCTCCCGGCGCAGCTGTCCCAGCGTCGTGTCGTCCAAGGCGCGGATCGTGCCCCGCAGGTCGGCGCGTCCGGGGATGATATTGCTGCGGCTGCCGGCGTGCAGGGACCCGACCGTGACGACGGCGGGCTTGAGCGGGTTAACGCGGCGCGACACCACGCTCTGCACCGAGGTCACGAACTCGGCGGCGGCCAGTATGGAGTCCGCGCACAGGTGCGGCGCGGCGCCATGGCCGCCGGGCCCCGTGATGGTCAAATCGAAGCGCTGCGCGGCGGCGAAAGACGCGTCCCGGCGGCGGATGCCGATCACGCCCGACGGCAGATCGGACCAGACGTGCAGTGCCAGAGCGGCGTCGACTTTCGGGTTCTTGAGTATGCCCGCCCGGATCATCGGCTGGGCGCCGCCCGGTCCCTCCTCCGCCGGCTGGAACATGAACTTCACATTGCAGGCGAGGCGGTCCTTAAGCCGGGTGAGCGCCTTGGCCGCGCCGAGCGCCATCGCCATATGCGCGTCGTGGCCGCAGGCATGCATGAAGCCCCGGTGCTGGGAGCGGAAGGCGACGCGCGCGGTCTCCTGGACCGGGAGGGCGTCCATGTCGGCGCGCACCAGCAGGGTTTTCTTGGCGCCTTTGACCTTGAGCAGCGCCGCTATGCCCGGAGCGGCGACCGTACGGCAGGGGATGCCGATGCGCTTTAGCTCCTGGCGTATGAACGCGGCGGTTTTGAACTCCTTAAAGCCCGGTTCGGGGTGGCGGTGGAAAAATCTTCGGCAGCGGATGATGTCGGGGATAAGGGCCCGGACTACGGATGAAATCTTCGGCTGCATGGCGTTTCTCCTGCAGCGAGGATAGCACATTGCTCCCGATCATAATATAATGGGGCAACTGCAGCATCTTTGGAGAGGAGGAAGCATGGACAAGTGGAACAGCGTTGATGAGGTCCTGGATTTTGCGATCAAGGGCGAAGAAGAGGCGATGGAGCTTTATACAGCTCTCGCCGGCAAGGTGGAAAAGCCTTGGATGAAGCAGATTTTTGCGAGCTTCGCGAAGGAAGAGGAAGGGCATAAGGCGAAGCTGCTGCGGGTTAAGGATGGACAGGCGCTAAAGCCTGTTGAGAAGAAGGTGCTCGACTTGAAGATCGGCGATTACCTCGTCGAAATCAAGCCCGCCCCCGACATTACCTATCAGGATGCTCTTATCCTGGCGATGAAGCGGGAGAAGGCGGCCTACATGCTCTACACCAATCTGGGCAACGCCGTCGAGGACCAGGGATTGAAGGATACCTTCAAGGCGCTGGCGGTGGAAGAGGCCAACCATAAGCTGCGCTTCGAGACGGAGTACGACGAGAAGATCCAGGTTTGGAACTGAGCGGCTGAGCGGATAAAACGTTCTGTCGGGCGGCGTCCCGTCGGGCGGGGGCGCCGCCGCTATTTTCGGCGGGCGAGAAAGCGGGCCGTCTCATGCAGCGCGATGACGGCGGCCAGCAGCGTTAGGTAGATGGCGTGAAACATCACGCCCGTGAGCCGGCGCTGCATCGAGGGCCGCCGCGCCCGGTCTTCCTCGGATGAGCGCTGCAGGGACGCGGCGACTTCCGGGTAGGGCGAGAAAATCATGTAGGGCTCGCGGTGCATGCTGTTGATGATGCCGATGGATATCGGCAGCGCGTACTGAAACAGGCCGATGGGGTGCTGCGCCATGCCGGCCGCCTTCCAGCGCGCGTTGAGGCGCCGGGTGAAGTCTCCCAGGTGGAGCACGCTGCCGTTTTCGGAAATCGCCTGCAGGTCGAGGTCGCTGTCGGGTCCGGCGGCGCCGTTGACGAAGCTGCCCATGAGCAAGGCGCCGACGATGCGTTGGCCGCGCGGCAGCTCGCGGTTCATCTCCAGAATGGTGTCGCGTACGGCGGCGTCGAAGATGCCGAGGACCCGCTCCTGGTCATGCTTCTGGTAGTCCAGCAGCCGCTGGCGGGCGTCGTCGCCGGCCAGGCTGTCGAAGTAGGCGGGAAGCTCCTCGACGCTTAACGATGAGGCATGGAGCAGTCCCTTTTCCAGCAGCTTGCGAAACTGCGTGGCGCGGCGGTTGGGGTTGTAGGCCTGCGCCCGGGCGACCAGCCGCGCGAAGGCTTCGGTGCTCTCCCGGTCCTCCTGGAAATTGTTGTTGAAAAGCGCCCAGGCGTCGCCGACCACGATACGGTTGGAGGTTACGCGCAGGCCGAAGGGGCCGAAGCGGCCGGTCGAACCCATGGTCAAATGCTGCAGGAAGAAGCGCAGGCGGAGATGGGGCTTGACCGCGAAATTCTTGCCCGGGTTCGCGTCGAACGGCTTCTTGTACTTGCGCCAGACGCTCACCGTGCGCGAAGTCACCCGCCAGTGAAAGGAGTTCAGGTATAGTCCCAGGTAGCCGAGCTTGTCCTTGATCCAGCGCCGCCCGGTGCGCTGCGGTATGTCGACTTCGCCGCGGTGCCGGGGATCGGGCTGCGGCTTCCAGTCGAAGCGCTCGACCTCCGGCTTGTCATCGGATTTCCTGCCGCCGATCAGCTCCTTGCCGAAGGAAAGCGCCGAGGACTTCCAGCCTTCCGGGGTGCCGAACCATTTATGGCCGCTGCGCCCGGCATGGACCGGGGAGGACGGCCGTTCGGCCCGCGCATTATCCCAGAGGTGCGCGGTCGTCTTGGTCAGCGACAGCTTGCGGAGAAAGCGCAGCGCGCCGGTTTTTTTCGCCGGCTCTTCCTGGGCCTCCCGGGCCTGCAGCTGCGAGCCGGGGAGCGCGGTCTTGACCGCAACGGCCTTGCCGCCGGTCTGGAGTTCCTGCTTTTGCCCCGTAATGTTCACGGTTTGAGGAGAGGTCTTCGCCTTATGAGAGATTTGTTCCGTCTGGGTGTTGAAGACGGGAAGGCTCGGCAGGACCGAGCCGAGAGACTGGGAATTTACGGTGCGGACCGAATTCGTCTTTAGCGCCGCTCCGCCACCTATGCCGCCGACAGCCGCGGCGCCGCCGACGGAAGCGGATACCTTTACCGGAGCGATGCGGACGGCGGCGTGAGCGGCCGGGGTTAATACGGGAATACAGGCAAGCAGGAAGGAGAGGGTGGAGCACGAGGTCCGTCTTAACAGACCACCTAGCTTCATATCCTGAGTATATGAGAAAAATCAAAAAATCTGTTGGGTCGTACGTCCTATTTATGCGCCGTCATTCGGCCCATCCGAAACCCTGTTAAATTGCGCCGTAATATCCAATAATGGATAGGCGGCAATGGAGGAGGATAAGTGGCGGACGACAAGATCGACCGAATAGAAGCGGAGCTGAGCGCCATGAAGGTGCTGGCCGAGCTGACCGCGCGCATTAACGCCGGCCACACCCTCGATGAGGTCCTGGATCACGTCTACGATTCCTTCCGGCGCCTCATCCCGTACGACCGGATCGGCGTCGCGCTGCTGATCGACGACGGCACCGTGCTGCGCGCCCGCTGGGCGCGCGCGGAAACGCAGGCCATCCGGCTCAAGCAGGGCTTTTCCGCGCCGATGCTGGGCAGCAGCCTGCAGCATATCATCGACACGGGCATGCCGCGCATCCTCAACGATTTGGAGGCCTACCTGCGGGAGCACCCCGAGTCGTCATCCACCCGGCTGATCGTTGCGGAGGGCATCCGCTCCAGCCTGACCTGCCCGTTGGTCGTCGCCGGCGCGCCTATCGGCTTCATCTTCTTCAGCAGCACGGAGCGTGATACGTACCGGAACGCCCATGTGGTGTTCTTTCAGCAGCTGGCGGGCCAGCTCGCGATGGCGGTCGAGCGGGGGCAGCTCTTTCAGGAGCTCGTCGAGCTCGGCCGGCTCAAGGACAAATTCCTCGGCATCGCGGCGCATGACCTGCGTCATCCCCTGACCGTGATTATGGGCTATGCCGAAATGATCCAGCAGGACGTTCTGGGCGATGACCGGGCCGCCCGCGACGACGCGCTGGGAAAGATCACCGACGCCGCCAAGATGATGAACCGCGTCCTCGAAGAGCTGCTCGATGTCAGCACCATCCAGTCGGGACATCTTTCCCTCGATCCGCGGCCTATCGACAGCGGCGAGTTCCTGCGCCGGACCGTCGCCAAGTACGCCATGCTGGGGAAAAAGAAGTCGATCGCCGTCTCCTGCGCCGCGGCCGACGACCTGCCGGGTATCTGCGCCGACCCGGAGCGCATCGACCAGGTGCTCAGCAACCTGATATCGAACGCGGTGAAGTTCTCTCATCCCAATACCCAGGTGAAGGTGACCGGTGAGCGCAAGAGCGGCGAAGTCCGGATATCGGTGCGGGACCAAGGCCAGGGAATTCCCGCGGACGCGCTGCCGCAGCTTTTCGAGGAGTTCGGCGCCGTCGGGGTCAAGCCCACCGCCGGGGAAAAGAGCACCGGTTTGGGGCTGGCCATTGTCAAAAAGATCGTCCGCGCGCACGGCGGGCGCATCTGGGCGGAAAGCACGCCGGGCAAAGGCTCGGCCTTTACCTTTGTTCTCCCGCTCGACGCGTCGCTTAGCTCTTGAGGTAGCGCTTGTAGCCGGAGCCGGCGGCGAAGAGGTCGAACCAAACCAGGAAGTTGAGTATGCACCACAGCGGCCGGCCGTTGTCCTTGCGGTGCGCCAGATGGTCGTCCCACATGGAGCGCACCGCCCGATAATCGAGCAGGCCGCTGGCCTCGACCTTCTTTTTGCTGAAGCAGCTCTCCGCGAAGTCACGGAACTCGTTCATGAACCACAGCGAGTGCGGCATCTCCAGCCCCATATTGCTGCGCCGGTAAATCTCAGGGGGGAGGGAGTGGCGCATGGCGCGCTTTTGGATGTAGCGGCCCTGCAGCCCCTTGATTTTAAGCCGCGTCGGGAGCTTGGCCGCGAACTCCACCAGCTTGCGGTCCATGTAGGGATAGCGTCCCTCGATGGAGTGCGCCATCAGCATGCGGTCGTTTTTGACCATCAGGTCGCCGATGAAGTAGTACTTCAAGTCGATCAGCGAAAGCTTGTTGAGGTCGTCGGCGCAGTCCAGGCGTTCGAACATGTCCGAAAACAGCGTCCGCGTGGGGCGCAGGCCGGCGCCGGCGGTCATAATCCGCGCTTTCTCCTGATCGGACAGCGCATGGCGCCAATAGAAGTGCGCGTCGGGCACGCTGAGCTCGGCGCCCTCGGTGAAGCGCTTGGAGAGGAAGTCGAAGCTCAGCTTCTTGTAGGAGGTCGGCAGCATGCCGGCCAACGAGCGTGCGGCGGCGCGCATGGGTGAGGGCATCAGCCGGCGGTAGAGACGGCGCGCCTTGTAGGCGCGGTGGGTCTCGTAGGCGTTAAAGATCTCGTCGCCGCCCTCGCCGGAGAGCAGGATGGAGACATGCGGCTTGGCCGCCCGCGCCAGCAGGTACATCGGCACCGCGGCGCCGTCCCCGCTGGGCTCGTCGAGAAAAGCCATGTGTTCGTGCAGGTGCTCCAGCACGTCGGCGGGGCGGACGCTGACCTCGTGGTGGATGGGGCGGGCGAAGTCGACGAGGGTTTTCTGATAGGCGCTCTCGTCGTAGCTCGGCTCGTCCATGCGGATGGAGAAGGTGTGCAGCTCGCGGCTGACGCCGAGCTCCTTGAACAGGGTCAGCAGACAGCCGGTGTCCACACCGCCCGAGAGCGTCAGCCCGGCGGGCACGTCGGCCGCCAGGTTGCGCCGCGCCGCGTCCATCATGATGGAGTGCAGCTCCTTGGCCGCGGCGTCTTCGGTCATGCTGTCGTCGGGGGCGTAGCGCAGGGTGTAGTACTCGCGCTGGTATGACGTTCCCCGGTCGAGGTTGAGCTCGATAAGATGTCCGCCGTCCAGCTCGCGTACGGCGGCGAAGGGGGTGTGCGCGCCGGGATAGTAGGCGAGCGAGAAGAAGTGGTGCAGGCCTTCCTCGTCGAGCTTCTTGTCGAAGTTCGCCAGCTCGAGGAATGATTTGATCTCCGAGGCGAAGTAGAGCTTGCCGTCTCTTTCCATGTAGAACAGCGGGCGCTGGCCGTAGAAATCGCGGACCAGGTAGGCCCGGCGTTTGCCGCTGTCGAGCAGGCAGAAAGCGAACATGCCGGAGAGGTGGTTGACGAAGTCTATTCCCAGCTCCTCGTAGAGGTGCAGCAGGACCTCGGCGTCGGAGCCGGAGCGGAAGCGGTGTCCGCGGTCGAGGCCGAAGCGCTTCTTGAGCTCGCCGAAGTTGGTGACCGCGCCGTTGTAGGTGATCCAGATGTCGCCCTTTTCGTTGGCCAGCGGCAGCTTGGCCTCATCGCTGAGGTCGGTGATCTTGAGGCGCGTGCTGCCGAGGATGCAGCGGGGATCGCGGTAGAGGCCCCAGCCGTCGGGGCCGCGGTGCTCGAGCGCGCGCGTCATGCGTTCGGCTTCCGCCGTGTCCTCCGGCCCCAGCTCCTTGCCTTGATAGATGATCCCGGCGATGCCGCACATGGTACTAGGATGCCGGATTTACCGCCGATAGTAAAGGCTTGTCAGGGCCTCCGCCGCGGCGAGGCCAAGCCGGTAGAGGGCGCGTTCGAAGTACAGGCCGAAGAACCGGGTGCGGATGCGCCAGCGGCTGAGGAGATGCAGAGGATAGGCCGCCAGGCAGACGGGGAAATGCGACAGATGCCGGCGGTAGCGGAAGGCCAGAAATGTCGAGAGGTAGAGCTTGGCCGCGAGCCCCGTGTTTTCCTGCCACGGGCTGGAGACGCCGAAATGGTCGTGGCGCACCCAGCCATCCATGTCCGCCGGCGGACAAAAGCCCAGACGCACCGCCGCGCCGTAGAGCGCGGTCCCGGGCAGCGGGACATAGGATTGGACCTGAATCTCGGCGCCGGGATGCCGGGCATGTATTTTCTCGGCGAAGTCGAGGCATTGTCGGGCCTTATCCTTTTCGCCTTCCAGGGGCAGGCCGTGGATGATGGAGTAGACCGTCGGCAGGGTCGAGCGGCTCATCAGGCCGATGCCCTCGTCGATCTCGCGCGCGGTAATGCCCTTGCGTATGGACGCCAGCGTCTCGTCGTCGTCGGATTCGATGCCGAAGTAGACCCACTTGCAGCCGGAATCCTCCAGCCGGGCGAGCAGCTCGCGGTCGAGCATATTGATGCGGAAGTTGCCGATCCAGGAGAAGCCGCCGCCTTTAAGGAGCTTGAGATAATCCGCGAATTTATCCGAGCGGCCGCCGAAAAGGGTGTCGTCGTAGATGTCGAGCTCATCGACGCCGAGCTCTTTTAGCGCCGCGAGCTCGGCGGCGACCTTGGCCGTCGATTTGACCCGGGCCGCGCCGTGGAAGTTCGGGCTGTAGCAGAACTCGCAGCGGAAAGGACAGCCGCGGGAGGCCTCATAGCCGACGGCTTCGCGGATCGAGCGGCGTTTTAGATGGCGCTTAAGCTCCAGCGCGGCCTTGCCTTGGTATACGAAGGGCAGGGAATCGATGTCGAGCGGCAGGCGCTCGGCGCCGCCTCCGAGGCCGGCGAGGCCGGCGCAGTCCTGGCCGGCGCTCAGGCGGCGGAACAGCTCAAGCAAGGTCGCCTCGCCTTCGCCGCGCACGGCGTAGTCGACGTAGTCCTCCTTAAGAACCGTATCGGTTAAGGTCGTCGGGCAGATGCCGCCCCAGACGATTCGCGTGCCGCCGGACAGCTCGCGCAGGCGCCTGGACAGCCGCCGCGCCGAGGCGATCTGGTAGCCGCCGATGACGGAAAAGCCCGCGAGCAGGGGG
This sequence comes from Elusimicrobiota bacterium, assembly GCA_043827405.1. Classification (GTDB taxonomy): domain Bacteria; phylum Elusimicrobiota; class Elusimicrobia; order UBA1565; family UBA1565; genus JBDRPD01. Next base: position 51,024 of record JBDRPD010000039.1, read on the forward strand.
CGCCGCGCCGCCAGCTCGTCAAAGCGGTCCTGGCCGTCCAGACGTTCGTCGAAGTACTCGACCTCCACGCCGTTTCGCTCCAAGTACGTGCCCAGGGCGAAAATTGAGACCGGGGTATGGGCGTCGTAGCTGTAGGGCGTGTTGCGCGAGTAGCAGAGAAGGACGAAGCTCATTTGAATATCGCCGGGTCCAAAGTGTAGGCGCCGGTGAAGACCCTCTTGAGGAGTTCCTCGGCCGCCGAGTAAGCGGCGCTCACGGCCGCGCAGAGCGCGAAGCAGGCGCTGAGGATGACGGCGGGCAGGAGGTAGGCCGCTCCCCGGCGCTTGCAGGCGAAGGCATAGAACGGCGCGTAGCCGGCGAGAAAACCGGCGGCGAACAGGGCGGCGGCAAAGCGCAGGCGCGGGAATGGAAACAAGAGCGCTCCCGGCAGGCATAGGGTCGCCAAACCGTAGGACGGCGTCGTCAGCGAGGTTTCGAACTTCCAGCCGGCGGCAAAAAATATCTTTACCCACCAGTAGATTCTATGGGTGAAGATGAAAAGCAGTTTGCGGCGGCCGCCCCAGTGATGGTCGACCGCGACCGCGGGATCAAGCAGGAGCTTGAAGCCATTGGCGACAATGCGGCGTCCCATGGCTTCGTTTTCTATTTCCACGCCCTTCTCGATAACGTTATGGCCGCCGGTCCGCTGCCAAACCTGGCGGCGGCACAGCGCGCACCAGGCATTGAAGACATTGTATTCCACCGGGCGGTCGCTGATGAGAAATGAGTGATGTACGAACAGCGCATAGTAGCGCGAGAAAAAGTTGTCGTCCAGCGCCGTCGGGCTGTAGATGCCCTCGACGACATCGGCGCCGCTGCTCTCGAGGCGGGTCAGAAGCTTGGCGATGGTGTCGGGGGGGACTCGGATGTCGGCGTCCATGAACAGCAGGAGCGGGGCGCGGGCGAGTTCGGCCGCTTTATTGCGCGCCTGGGTGACCCCGCGGTTGGCGTCGTTTCGCGTCAGCCGGAGGTCGAGGCGGTTCTGGAAGGATTTGAGGACCGCGGCGCTGCCGTCGGTCGAGGCGTCGTCGCAGACGCAGACCTCGAAGTCCTGGTATGCGGAGGCGCATAGCGACTCCAGAAACACTTTCAGCTCGTGCTCGGCGTTATGGGCCGCGACGGCGATCGACACCGCGGGGGAGTCGGTCATGGCTCACGCATCTTTACGTTTGCGCGGGGGTGAAAAGCCCCCAGTATCTCATGGGGCAGATGTTGGAATATCAGCTGGCGCTTCACGGCGAGCTCATTTTATCAGAATGCCGGCATATCAGGTAAAATAGACGCATGCCGTTTGATATGCAGGGCCGCAAGTGCCTCGTTGTCGGCGCCGGCTTTTTCGGCGCGACGATAGCCGAAAGGATCGCGCAGGATGCGGATGCGCCGGTGCTGGTCATCGACCAGCGCGATCATATCGGGGGGAACTGCTACTCCGAGCGGGATCAGCAGACCGGTATAGAGTTCCATAAGTATGGGACCCATATCTTCCACACTGAGGACCGGACGGTGTGGGACTATATTTCGCGCTTCACCGCCTTTAACGGCTACCGGCATCAGGTGCTGACGACGCACAAGAATAAGGTCTACCAGATGCCGATCAACCTGGAGACCATCAACAGCTTTTACGGCAAGACCCTCAAGCCCTTTGAGGTGAAGGCCTTTCTCGCCGATGAGATCGCCCGCGAAGGCATCGCCGAGCCGCGCAATCTCGAGGAGATGGCGATCTCCTTGGTCGGGCGTCCGCTCTATGAGGCCTTCATCAAGGGCTATACCGAAAAGCAGTGGGAGAAGGACCCGGTGGACCTGCCCGCCGCGATTATCGAGCGGCTGCCGTTTCGCCACGACTATGCCGAGAACTACTACTTCGACCGCTGGCAGGGAATTCCGCTCGACGGCTATACCCGTATCTTCGAGCGCCTGCTGGAGCATAAGAACATCGAGGTCCGCCTGGGGGTGGATTTCTTCGCTGTGCGCAAGGACCTGAGCGATGATTGTCTGGTCGTTTATACCGGACCGCTTGATCGCTATTTCGACTACCAGTTCGGGCGGCTCGAGAGCCGCACTTTGCGCTTTGAGAAAGAGGTCGTTGCCGTGGGCGACTTCCAGGGGACCTCGGTGATGAACTATGCCGATCGCGATATCCCCTACACCCGCATTCACGAGCCGCGCCACCTGCATCTGGAGCGCGACTATCCGCGCGGCAAGTCGCTGATCTTTCGCGAGTTTCCGCAGCTCGGTACGGCGGAAAGCCCGTTTTACCCGATCAATACCCCGAAAAACAACGAATGCGCCGCGCGCTACAAGAAGGAGCGGGAGAAGCATCCCAACGTCGTCTTCGGCGGGCGTCTTGCCGACTACGAGTACTGCGACATGGACCGCACCATCGCCAAGGCGTTGGAGACCTACCGGACGCAGATCAAGCCGCGGCTTAAATGACCCGGCCCGTCTTCCTGATCTGGCCGGCGGATATCTCCCGGCAGAGCGCCCTCTATCCGCCCCTGGGTTTGGCCTATCTCTACAGCGCGCTGCAGCGCCGCGGCATCACGGCGACCATGGTCGATCTGGCTTTTGATCCTGCACTGCGGGCTATGGCGGAAGTGCGGGCGCAGGGCGGAATCTACGGCCTGTCCTTTACCACCTCCATGATCAAGGACGTCCGGCGCTGCGTTGAAATGATACGCCGGTCGGACCCCGAGGGCGTCATCGTCATGGGCGGTCCGCATGCGACGGTATTCCCGGAAGCCTGCGTCGCCGAGCTCGACGCCGACTTCGTGCTGACGGCCGAGGGGGAAAACAGCTTTCCCGAGCTGGTGGCGGCGCTGTCTTCCGGCGAGGAATGCGGGGACCTCCCCGGCCTGGTGCGGCGCACTGCCGGCGCGATACTGCGCAATCCGGCGGCGGAGCCGATACCGGATTTGGACGCGCTGCCGGTGCCTGATCAGAGCGTATTCCCGGTGGAGCGCTACTTCGCGCTTAAGGGCTTTCGTGAGCTCTCCATGTATACCAGCCGCGGCTGTCCGGGGCGCTGTACCTTCTGCCAGCCGACCCTGGACGCCTTGTTCGGCAAAAAGATCCGCTACCATTCGGCGTCGCGCATCGTCTCCGAGATGGAAGAGCTGGCGGCGCGTTTCAAGCTCGATCTGATCGTCATGTCGGACGATACCTTCGCGGTGCGCAAGGACCGCGTGCAGGAGCTGTGCCGCGAGTTGATCCGCCGCAACGTCCCGGTGTTCTGGCGGGTGCAGACGCGGGTCAAAGGCCTGGACCGGGAGACGGTGCGGCTGATGAAGCGCGCCGGCTGCGTGGCCATGGCCTTCGGCGTGGAATCGGGCAGCCAGAAAATCCTCGACGGCATTCGCAAGAACGTCAAGATCGCTGATATCAAAGAGATCTTCCGCGTCTGCCGGGAGGAGGGAATGCCGACGCATGCTTTTCTCATGGTCGGCAATTTCGGTGAGAGCGAGGAGACGATCCGCGAGACCGAGGCGCTCCTGCGGGAGATCAAACCCTTCAGCTCCAACGTTTCGGTCACTACGCCGTATCCAGGGACCTATTTGTTCGATCAGGCGGCGGAGCGCGGGCTGCTCAAGCACCGGGACTGGGAGAAGTTCGATCATATCCTCAGCGACAGCCTGCACCTTGAGCTGGACGGGCTGACGGTGGATGATCTCAACGCTTTCAAGAAGCGGCTGCTGGACGTTCAGGACCATACGTGGCAGCGGATCGCGACTTTATTTAAGCTCGCATTTGATTATTGGTTCATCAGGCGGGCGCTCAAGCTTGTTCTGGCCAACCCGGGGTTTGTGCTCCGGGCGCTGCGGGCCGCGGTGCGGGGGGTGGCGCGCGCGGGCTTCGAGCTGACCAATCCGCGGACCAAGGCGACAAGGATTTATGGGTCAGCGGAGTAAGGTCACTCTCCTAATCTTCTCCGTTCTCCTGGCGGCCGGCTGCGCGAGGAGGGAGCATGTGCCCGAGCCCGCTGAGCGGCCGGCAAAAGCCGCTCCGTCTCCAACCTATACCGCATGCGGCTGCGGCTGCTGCCCCGGATTAAAACCGAAGCGGCGATGCCTTTACCGTGCAAAAGGCGACGATATGCGTGTGGTCGAGGAAAAGGATAAAAAAGTCGCGACCAGCCCGGACTGCGCCCTGATGGGCTGCAGTATGCCGGTCCGGTACGTCTACTGCGATTAGGCGATCTCTCGTGCGGGAAGTGCATGACCCGACGACCCCGAGTGAGCAGTGTTAACGATGGCTTCAGCTGGCCGCATCCTTAAGAAGGGCCGCTAGCGTAAGCGGATAACGACGTCGGAGGACGTCCGGAGCATCGGCGTTTGATCGCGGTTTTGGCGACGGGCCGCATTCTGGACCTCGGGCTTGAGATAATCGTAAAGACTCTTCGCGGTAACTTGGCCGCCCTTGATCTGCGCCGCGCCATTGAGCCCTTTGAGAAGGTAGTACGTGAATAGACCGTGCCCCTGCTCTTCGATCGTGCCTGAGACCTGCTCGGCCTCAGATGCGCTGAAAGAGACTATCTTCTCTGAGGGGACCTTTCCGATGTCTACTTTCGTAACCAGAGGTCGCGTCCCCTTGGCGAGTATGGATCGCCCGCCCGCGCCTGAAAAACATGAATCCACCGCGACGAACACCCGCTTGGCTTTGAGCGCGGAAAGCTTTGCGTAAAGACGCTGTATCGGGTAGCCGGTGACCTCCAGGTAGGCGGGATCCCCGTCGACCGGAAGCAGATAGGCTTTGCCTGAGCCGATGTCGGGTGCTCCATGGCCGGAGTAGTAGAAGAAAACGGTCGAGAGTTCGGTGACATTTTTGGGAAGCCATACTTCGATATTTTTCTGGAGACCGCTCTTTGTGGCCTGCGAGTCCGTCAGGCTGACAATGTTGCGCTCGGGGTAGCCGAGCGACATGAGATGCCGCTTAACGGCGGTCGCGTCACGAGCCGCGTACTGGGCGCTGGGCAGGTCGGCGTAGTTCTCAATGCCGATGACCAATGCGAAGTTCTCGGCCTGCTCAGCGCTTCGATAGACCGGTGTGTCGACGTCAGAGGACAGCTTCGGTTCGGCCGGCGCAGTCGGTTTGGCGGTCTGCGCCGTGATGGCCTTCGCCAGGTTGGCCAGGTCCTCTGGGGAGAGGCCTGCCGCCGTTACGGCCGCCTTCGGTTCGCCGGCTTTCTTGAGCTGCACATACTCGATCTGCACCGGCAGTTGATCAAGTACCATGGCTTCCAATTTCCTCCCACCAGAGGAACTGCCAATCGGCTCCCGGTACAAAGCTACAACCTCGGTCTGCGCTTCAGTCGGACCAGAAAGGATGTAGGCCTTCATTGAAAAGTGGGATAACGTGCTGTCACGCAGCGCTTCAATTCCTTCCGTGTCTTCCAGCACCGTCCACTCAGGGCTGGGGAATACTTTCATTACCTGTCTGAGCGCCGCACGGACATCCTCCTTTGGAGCATCATAGATGCGGCGGCGGCCTTCACTTGCGCGTAGTTGGGAGGCGTTCTTGACTGTCATTGAACAGGCCGTCAAAAGGATCGCCAAAGGTGCGGCAAGAAAAAAACCTATGGAACGCTTCATTTTTCAGTCCCCCAAAGAATGGACAAAAGCATGTATCTCTCAGAGTACTTTAATCCTTATCTGTGCACAAGGTGCAGGAAATTTGGTGTGCAGGAAATTTGGATTTAAGCTATCAGGTCCTCCCAAAATATCTATTAAACCCCTGGCGGCCGCCCCGCTCACTTCGCTCGGGGGCGACGTGTTCACTGATGCTGGCGCCGGCGTCTGTTCTTTGGTGTGAGTATTTGATATTAAGAGTAATCACATGCTGATACGAGAGGAAGAAAAAAAGGATTGGACCCGCATCCATGCCCTTAATGCCGCGGCATTCGAAACGCCGGCCGAGGCCGATCTGGTAGACGCCTTGCGCAAAAGCGTGCAGCCGTACGTTTCGCTGGTCGCCGAGGAAGAGAAAAAAATCCTGGGGCATATCATGTTCACTCCGGTCTCTCTGTCCGGCCATCCCGACCTTAAGGTCATGGGCCTCGCGCCGATGGCCGTCGCGCCGGAACGCCAACGCCGGGGCATCGGCGCCAAGCTTGTGCGCGCCGGGCTCGAAAGGTGCGGGCAGCTGGGCTTCGGCGCCGTTGTCGTCTTGGGACATCCGGAGTATTATCCGCGCTTCGGCTTCACCGCGTCCGCGCGCTTCGGCATCGGCTGCGAGTTCGACGTGCCGGCGGACGTGTTTATGGTTATGGAGCTGCAGTCCGGCTACCTGCGCGAAAGATCCGGCACCATCAAGTACCACGCGGAATTCGGCAGGCTTTCCTAGGCTTTCGGTGCGGCCTTTTTCGAATCCTTCTCGCGCTCGCCGTTCTCCCATCCCTCGGGGTTGATCTTCTTGAGCCAGCGGGGGGCCAGCCATTCGAGGAGCGAGGTCAGGCTGATCCCGGTTGCGATGATGGCGATCGCCGCCTGGATCGGGACGATGTCGATGAGGATACCGATGAGCAGCGCGCCCAGCGCCATCAGGCCGACGTCGACCATGGTGAAAGCGGCGCTTACCTTGCCCACCATGTGGTTGGGAATCTGCTTGCGCCGTACCGGCGCCATGGCGATGCCCAGCGGGGTGGCGAGCATCGAGAGCATGAACTCAAAGAGCAGCAGCACCGCCATGGAGCCCGCAAACAGCGGGATCGACATGCCGGCGGCCGGGGCCGCGAAGAAAGTCGGGATGAGCATGGCCCAGAAGGTCAGGCCGCTGATCGCGGCGGCGCGATAGAGCGCCCCGTGGCCCCACTTCTTGATGCGCTGGGCGCCCTTGGGACCGCTCGCCCAGCGTGAGCCGAGGTAGCGGCCGACCGCGCCCGCCGTGAGCATGAGCCCCATAATGCCTACCGGCGTGGTGAGCATGGAGCCGATGACCGGGACCGCGGCCAGCGCCGCCGTCGGCTTGATCACGTCGATGATGTAGTTGGGGATCACGACGAACATCAAGGCGTCCGCGATGAAGAGCTCGATGGCGGTGATCGCCACCAGCAGCGAGAGCGTGTCCGAGCGCAGGATTACCGAGACGCCCTGGGTCGCTTCGATCTTGTCGAAGAAGCGCGCCATCTTCTCGCGCAGGTTCCAGCCCTTCTCCTTGAAAGGCACCTCACGCTCCTGCGCTTCTTTCAGGACCTCGGCATGCTCGGGGCTTACTTCATGCTGGCGTGACTTGAGCTTGGAGATCAGCCAGCGAACGCCGATATAGGGCAGCTTGAGGACGGTCCACAGCGGCATAAGGATATTGAGCGGGTTCTTCGACGGCTTCTGTTTGACGCTGGGATCGAAGTAGCGCGGGTCGCGCACCATCAGGATGAAGATCGGGATCGAGAGCAGCAGCATCAGGGCGTAGCCGGCATAAGCCGCGGCGTAGCCGCCCGGGCTGCCGAAGGCCACGACCAGCTGGCTGACGACCCAGGCCGCGGCGGCCGGGATCACCAGGCCGCTGACGGCCGAGACCTTGGTCCCGAAGGCGGTGCCCTCGCGGACCACGTTCTCGTCGCGGCCGAGGAAGCTGTCGCGGGAGGCGGTGTCGGAGTTCGTCATGAGGCTCTGGAACATCGGGTTGAGGGCGACGATGCCGATCAGCACCGCGAAAGTCATATAGCCGCTGAAGAAGAGCACCGGAATCAGTCCCATCAGGAGCGCCCGTGCGACCGAGGTCCAGATGAACATGGTCTTGAAATCCGTCTTGTCGATGGCCGGTCCGATGGGGAGGAAGCTCGAGGCGCTGTAGGCGCCGAAATGGACATTGCGGATCACGCCCATCATGGTCTTGCTGCCGGTGAGGCCGTAGACCAGGTAGGGCTGGGCCGAGATGTGCATGTAGATGCCGAACATGATGAAGACCGTATGGCCGAGGACGAGCCCCTTGAGCGAGCGGGGGATCTCGATCTTCCCGGGCAGGAAGGGCATGCCCTCTTCGATGCTCTTGTCGTAGAGGGGTTCCATGACTTCGCTGATCACGTAGCCGAGCCGGGTTCCGAAATCGCGGTTGCCAACGCTGGGGCCGTCGGCGAGCAGTTCCTTCATCTTCGCCGCGGGTTCGCCGTCGCGGCCTTCCAGGGAGGCGTAAAGTCCTGCCATGAAGCGCTGATCACGGGCCCGCATCTTCTTGCGCAGGCCGAACTTGAAGCGGTCGCCCAAAGACGGCGCCGGCATGATGAGCTGCTTGCCCGGCCGCCAGGCCGCTCCGGTCAGGTAGCCCTGGACATAGTCCGCATCCTGCAGGTTCTCGCGCAGGGCGGGATGGTTCGTATCCATCCCGGCGAGCGATTCGGCGAGCGCGGTGTTGATCTGTTCGTCGGAGGCCTGTTCGGTCCGGGCGAGGAACTGCTGGCCGGTCGCTTCGTCCCGGTGCAGCTCGGCGATGCGGTAGGCCAGGCCCTTGATGAACTTCGCCCGCTCTCTGCCCGCGGGCAGCTCGAGCGCGGTTCCCTGCTGATAGACGCTCGCCGCTACATAGCCCGCTTTGAAATAGCCTTCATGAAGGTCGAAAAGGAGGTGTTCCTGCTCTTTGGCCGCTTTGGGGGTCTGGGGTCTTGCCGGCTCGGTCTTGGCGCGGCCCTGGACCGCTGAACTGCGGCGGAGCAGGCGGTTTTTTAGTGAGGCGAAAACGCCGCTTTTGACGGAGACGGGCGCTGCGTCCTCCGACTTCGCCGCTTCAACCGTGAAGTCGGCGTCCTTTTTGATCTCGCTGCTGGAGAGGTTCGCGATGCCGGCGGTGAGCTTGCCTGACGTTTTTGCGATCGCGGAAAGCCGCGCTTTGAGCGCAGGGGCGGCGCTCTTCTTCGCCTCTGCAGTAGCGGCGGCGGCCCCGCTGCCGGTGTCGGTCTTGATCGACTGGACGGTGCCGGCGGCGCCGACCTGCAGCTGCTTGGTTCCGACTCCCTGGGAAATCGGGAGCGCAACGGACGGCAGGACGGAGATGAGCGGCGCCTTGCCGACGCTGTTTAGGGAAATGCCGGAGAAGTCTCCGCCCGGTATGCGGGAGACGCCGCCCGCGGTGCCGGCGGCATTGGATCCGGGGGCGACGGCCTTGACCGGCGCCTTGAAGACCATGGCGGCGGCTTCATAGGCTCCCGTGCCGGGAGCGGCGATAACAAGGGATGTCGCGAGAATGGCGGCGATTGCTTGGCGGCGCGGGGAAGTCGTTCTCTTATTCATCTTGTTATAGTCTAAAGGAACAGGACATTAGGCGGCAGGGTCTCCCGGGGAAGTAATAAACGGAAGAGGACCTAGGCCTTTTTGGGCCCTCGAGGGGGGGCTATGCCGAGAGCCGGTAGCGCAGCGTCTGGATGAAAGCCTTGGCCGCGACGCCGATCACCGCCGCGGGGTTGGCGCCGAAGGAGGAGACGGACTTGACCCGGGCTTCGTGACGCACGGGGTGCTGGAATATGCGCAGGGCGTTCCTGATCGCGAAGCCGCTGATAAGGACATTGGGCGCGAAGGTGTCGTCCGGGATGGCGGCGAAGGCGCTCTGGAAGCGCGCCGTCCGCATCAGCCGGTAGGGGCAGTTTACGTCGTCTACCCCGGAGCCGAAGAGCAGCCGGGAGGCGAGGATGCAGAACGCGGTCAGCCATTTGCGCAGCAGCGGCTGGCGGCGCTGGACGCGGCGGGCGATCAGGAAGTCATGATCCTTCCGTTCGCTCCAGAGGGCGGCGAAGTCCTCCGGGCGCATCTCGCCGTCGGAGTCGATCTGCATGATCCAGGTGAAGTCCGAGGCTTCGCGGTAGCCGCGCAGGATGGTGGGGCCGTGGCCGGAATTGGGCTTGTCGATGACCTTTACGGTCTTCACCTCACGTTCCAGGGTCCGCAGTTCCTTCAGGGTATCGTCCCGGGAGCCGTCATTGTAGGCGAAGATCGTGTGGCGGATCGACAGGGCGTCCAAGGCTCGAGCCCAGTCCGCGAGGGCTTGCGCGGCGACGCCGGCTTCATTGTAGACGGGAGCGACCAGCGCGAGGCTGTCGGCATCCTTAATATCTATACTTACCATGTGAAAACACGCGGCCGGACGGCGGCACTTCTGCTTTTGATCTTACTATTAAAGGTGCTGCTGTTTGCTCCCTTCCTGCAGGAGCCGCTGGAGCGCGACGAGGGAGCCTACGGCTACGCCGCTCAGGTGCTGCTCGACGGCGGGGTGCCCTATCGGGATTCGTTTGACCATAAGCCGCCGCTGGTCTACTTCATCTACGCGGTGATCGTAAAAATCGCCGGACCAACACTGACGGGCGTCCGCTTGTTCACGCTCGGCTGGGGGCTGCTGGCTGTGTTGGCCGTCGGCGGTGCCGGCTGGCTGCTGTGGGGGAGGGGGGCCGGTCTGGCGGCCGCCTTTTTGTACGCGCTGTTTTCCGGCGGGCCGCTGATCTACGGGACCTCGGCCAATACCGAGACCTTCATGGTACTGCCGCTGCTCCTGGCCCTGCTGTGCTTTATCTGCCAGCAGCGGGACCTGCGGCCCAACGGCGCCGCGGTGCCCTGGCTGTTTCTCGCCGGATTGTTCTCGGGGCTGGCGGTAATGCTCAAGCAGACCGCGGTCTTCAATATGCTGGTCTTCCTGCCCTTTCTTCTGCGCGGGCGGCGTGGTCTGGCGCGGCGCCTGCTGCAGCTGGCGGCCGGCGCCGCGGTCGTACCGCTGCTGCTGGCCGCCTACTTCGCGGTCCGGGGCGCCTGGTCCGATTTCTTCTACTGCACCGTCCTCGTCAATAAGAAATATCTCGCGACCGTTCCCGGTGGTTTTTGGACGCGCTTATCCGAGGGGCTGGCGATCACGTTCAATATCGCCCTGCTGGAGAATGCCTGGCTGTGGATATTCAGCCTGCTGGCGCTCGGCTTGATTATGCGGCGCGACCGCCGCCGGGAGAATATCCTAGTCGTGCTCTGGGGCTTCGCCTCGCTGCTCGCGGTGACGCTTTCAGGACTATTTTTGGGACACTACTATATCCAGGTCATCCCGGCGCTTTGCCTGCTGTCGGCCTACGGCATCGTGGAGTTCAAACAGCGTGCCGATCTCTACAAAAAGGCGGCGCTCATCTTTCTGTGCCATATCCCGCTGATTTACGTGCTGCCCTTCCAGACGCCGTTCTATCTTAAGTACTCGCCGGAGCGCATCTCCGAGCTCAAGTACAAGAGCCGGCGCTTCGCCGTATCTCGGCGTTTGGCGCAGGAGCTGCAAGGCATCCTCAAGCCGGAGGATACGATCTTCGTCTGGGCGGCGAACCCCGAACTCTATTTTTATTTGGCCAAGAGAGCGCCGACGCGCTACTTTACCTATCTCCCCTGGATGCATGAGCCGGCGATCCTCGACGGCATCATTTCCGACGTGACCGCCGCCCGCCCTGACTACTTCATCTGGACCGACTACGGGCTCAAGAGCGAGCGGCTGAGCGCGCTCATCGAGAAGGAATACCGTTTCTTCCTAGCCATCGACAGCTGGAAAGTTTTCAAGCGGCGGTAGGCGGGGCGGGCTGCCGCTCCCGCAGGACGGTGAGTTCCCTAAGCAGTGCGGCCTTCTCTTCTTTCCAGGTTTTTTCCTTGGCCTGCAGGGTTTGTTCAAGGCGCTGCCGCAGCTCCGCGGCCTGAGTTTTCAGCTCGCGTTCCTTTTTCTCCTGGGCTTCGCGCAGGCCGCTCAGGTCCTGCAGCAGTTCGGCTCGGCGCCGTTCCCAAGCCGCCTCATTGTCGCGCAGAGCGTTCTCTGCTGCGGACCGCTTCGCCTGCAGTTGTCCTTTAAACAGCAGCTCCTTGCGCTGCGCTTCGCGTTTCTCGCCCTGCAGCGCTTCGTCCGCCCGGACCAGGCGCGCTTCGAGTTCGCGCGCCTTCCGCGCCCAGTGCGCCGGCGTGAGGTCGGTTCGTTCTCTGTCCCAGCGGCGCTGGCGCAGCTCGGCGGCTTCATGCAGGTCCTTTATTTCTTTGCGCAGGCCCGTCAGTTCCTGTTCTCCGGCCTGGCGCATGTTCTCCAACGCGCGCGCCAGGCTTTGCCGCAGTTCTTCGGCCTCCTCGGCCCAGGCGGCCTGCCGGATTTTAAAATCGTCCGCCTGTATCCGCAGCCGGTTGGAAGCTCGCTGCTCGGCGGTCTGTGCCGCCTCCAGCCGCTGCAGGTGCTCTTGTGTTTTTTGTTCCTGCTGAGCGGCATTTTCGCGCAGCTCTGCGATTTGCTCGCGCAGGCCGGCCTTCTCCTGCTCCCAGATTTCCGCCGCCCGCGCATGTTCATTCACGCGCTCTTCCAGCGCCGCGCGTTCCGCCTCAATAAGCCGCTGCTGGGTCTGCTGCGCCTGTTCGTCTCTCTCGTCCGCGGCGTCGCGCAGCGTGTCGATCTGCCGCAGCAGGCTGGATTTCTCCCGCTCCCAAAGTTCCCGTGCGCGCTCAAGAGCGTCGTCGATCCCCTGCTTCGCGTCCTGTTCCGTCTGCTGCGCCTGCTTGTCTCTCTCAGCGGCGGTGTCGCGCAGCTCGTTGATCCGTTTCTCGAGCTGCGCCTTATCCTGCGCCCACTGCTCCGCCGCTCGCGCCTGCGCTGCGACGCGCTCCTCCAGCGCGGCGCTTTGGGCGTTCTGCGCCTGCTTGCCGCGCTCGATTAGTTCCGTGCGCTGAGCTTCGAGTTCCTGTTGGGCGGACTGCTCGGCGTCGCGGAGGCTTTGCCGCAGGTCCTCGACTTCCGCGGCAAGGAGCGCCCGCCGCTCCTGAAAATCGTCTTCCAGCAGCCGAATCTTATGCCGCGCGCGCTGCTCGGATGCCTGCGCTTCCTCCAGGTTTTGCTCGAGTTCGCGGATGGCCCGGCCCCGTTCGGCCGCCTTTCCGCGCAGTTCATCGAGCTCTTCTCGCAGGCCGGCCTGCTCCTCCGTCCGCCTGGCGGTGAGCTGTTTCTGCGCGGCGGCCTCGGAACGCTCCGCTTCAGCCAGGCGCCGCTGCAGGTCCTGGACGTCCCGGGTCCAGGCGGCCTGCCGTTCCGTGAAATCGTCCTGCTGCCGTTGGGATATGCTGTGCATCTGCCGCTCAGCGGCCTGCACGCCTTCCAGCCTCTCTTCGAGGTCCCGTACGGCCTTGCCTCGCTCCGCGGCTTCGGCGCGCAATTCGTCGAACTGCCGCTGCAGCGTTTCCTTCTCCTGCCGCCAGCGGGCCTCCTCCTCCTCATGCGCGGCGGCGCGATCGCGCAGCGCGCCCTTCGCCTTTTCATCGCGCTGTGCGGCCTGCTCTGTCAGCGTCGCGATTTCCTCCTGCAGGCGCGCTTCTTCCTTCTCTGCGCGGGCAAGCGCCCGCTCATGCGCGGCGGCGCGCTTGTCTAGTGCGGCCCGCTCCGCCGCCAATAGCTGCTGCTGCGCCGCAAGCGCATCCGCATTCGCCGTCGTTTCCTGCTGGTGCGTCTCGGCGATTCGGCGCAGGGCCTCGTCTTTTTCCCGTACTACCGCTTCCGTTTGCTCGCGCAGCTCTTTGAGATCGCGCTCCCAGCGCATCTCCAGCTCCGCGCGGAATTTCTCGTACTGCGCCTTCTGCTCGTCCAAGCCGCGCTCTTTGAGCGCCAGGCGCTCATCCGCCTGCGCGCAGGCTTCAGCCGCCCGCTGTTCCAGTTCGGCAACCTGCTGCGCGCTCTCTTTGCTCAGCGCTTCGTATTTTTCGACGGCGTCCTGGCCGTGCCGCATCTCCTTCTTCAGCAGAGCCTGGATGTCTTCGTTGGCTTTCTCCAGAGCCTGCTGACGCTGCAGCGTCCAGCGCAGCGCGATGCGCGCCGTATCGAGATCGGGGATGATGTCGATATCGGAGAACTCGATCTTGCGCCCCTTGGGGGTATCTTCCATATGCGAATTACATAGCAACTGTATGTTAAATTTTCGCGTCAGGGCGCGCAGGAGGGTTAGTTCCCCAGCGGAAGGCCGGGGGCGTCCGGCGTATGGATGCCGAGCCCGTCGAGCGTCCTCATCGCGTCGTCGGTGACCGCTCTTTTCTGTCCGTACGAGGCTTGTTGGTAGGCGGGCATAGCGGCGTCAAAGCCTTCGATGAGTATCTGCCGTTGGAGGGAGCGGCCCAGGTCCCGCCGTATATCTTCGATGACCGGGGTCAGCGACAGCCGGATTCTGCGGGTGCTCTCCGGGGGATTGGCGGCTCTTTGCGCATCGGCTTCGCCGCTGCCGGAAGGCCTGCTCGTGCGCCGTTGCGCGGTGGATTCAAAACGGACCATACGGGAGGGCCGGATGCTTAAACCGTAGATGCCGATATTGGCGCCGAGAGTCAGGTCGCGTCCGGTCTGGTACAGCGTATCCATCGGATTTAGCAGCATCTTCGTCGTTCGCCACGGAAGCTTGCGGATGTCGTGCATGTCCCATGCCATGCGATAGAACAGCTGAACGTGCGAGCCGCGGCGGTCCTGCAGGAACTCGAGGCTGAATGGAGAGCCGTAGCTTAGGGCGATCGCGGGCAGGACCTTGTGCGCGGGAGCCGACGACACAACGGCGTCACCTTCTTCGGCCGCGGTCGCGGAGAAGGGGACGGCCGCAAGCAGCAACAAGACGAGCGGCAGGCGCATAGGCATAGTGTAGCGCCCTGCGTGCCGCTTGGCCAGTTAATTGCCCGTACCTGAGCGCTTTAGGTGAGACGCCGGAGCTCGGTTTCCTTGGACCGCAGTTCTTCCTGCAGGGCCTGGATGTCCTCGCCGATCTTCTGGGCCTTGGCGTAGTCCTCGTAGATCTCGGGATTGCCGAGTTCGCCCGCCAATTTTTCCATGCGCGCATGGCCGGCTTCAATGGCCGTCTCCAGCTGCCTGATCGCGCGTTCTTTATCGCGGTCCTGCGCGCGCTGGCGTCGGCGCTCGGCCTTGGCCGAGGCGGGCTTCTGCCTTTCCGCGTCGGCCGGCGCGGACGCCGCCGGGGATTCCGCATCCTGCTGCCGCCGCCGCTCGAAGTACTCGTAGTTCCCCGGGTAGACGGTGATCCTGCCGCCGTCGATATGGACGATATGGGTGGCCAGCTGGTTGATGAAGTAGACGTCGTGGCTGATGAAGCACATCGTTCCTTCGAACTCGCGCAGCGCGCCGAGCAGGGCATCCACGCTGGCCATGTCCAAGTGAGTGGTCGGCTCATCCATAAGCAGGACATTGGGCGGATCCAGCAGCAGCTTGACCAAGGCCAAGCGGCTTTTTTCTCCGCCGCTGAGCACCGAGACTTTCTTGAATACGGTGTCTCCGGGGAACAGGAAGGTCCCGAGAACGGTCCGCACCATCAGCTCGGGATTCATGCGGCCGTTGTCGAGCGCTTCCGTTAGGACGGTGCGGTTGGACTCAAACTGCCCCGCGCGGTGCTGGGAGAAGTAGCCCACCTTCACACCCATCCCCAGGGCGCGTTCGCCCGCATCGAAAGGAATCTCGCCGGCGAGAATCTTGAGCAGCGTGGATTTTCCCGCTCCGTTGCGGCCGACGAAAGCCATGCGCCAGCCGCGTTCCAGCTCAAAGTCCAGGCCGTTGTAAACCTTGACGTCGCCGTAGGATTTGTGGAGATTCTTCAGCTGCAGCGAGCGCACGCCCGTGCGTGCCGGCTGGGGGAAGCGCATCTTGACGGTCTTCTCTTCGGCGGGCACCGCCAATCGTTCCAGGCGATCCAGGCGCTTGATCATGCTCTGCGCCCGCCGCGCGGTAGAATGGCGGACGCGGTTGCGCGCGATGAAGTCCTTCATGTCGGCGATCTCGTCCTGCTGCTCCTTGTAGGCTTTGATCATCTGCGTCTTCTCGGCTTCGCGCTGCTGCACGAACTCTTCGTAGTTGCCGTGATAGATCTTCAGCGTGTGTTCCTGTACGCTGACGATGGAGGCGCAGACGTTGTTGATGAAGTCCCGATCGTGCGAGATCATGAAGATCGCGCCGGGATAGCTTTGCAGGTACTCCTGCAGCCACAGCAGCGACTCCAGGTCGAGGTGGTTGGTCGGTTCGTCGAGCAGGAGCATGTCCGGTTCCTGCATGAGGAGGCGGGCGATGGCCACGCGCATCGACCAGCCGCCGGAGAGCTCGTTGATGGGCTTGGCGAACTCGCCTTCCTTGAAGCCCAGGCCCATTAGAATGGACTTGGCTTTGGCCGTGGTGCGGCCGTCGGGCGCCGGGTGCAGCTCCAGCGCGCCGTCCAGGACGCAGGTGGACGCGAGGGGGGCGTTCTCCTGCGGCAGGTAGCCGCAGACGACATTCTTCTTGACGAGGATATCGCCGCCGTCAGGCTCCATCTCGCCCAGGAGCATTTTGAACAGGGTGGACTTGCCCGAGCCGTTCGGCCCTACCAGCGCGTAGCGGTCGCCGGCGTTGATCTGCAGCGTCACGCTGTCGAAGAGCTCCTGCTTGTAGAAGGATTTATGCACATCGCGCAAAGTAATCATCGAGCGGATATTATAGCTTTCGGCGCCGGATGCCGAAAGCGGCGGGCGCTAATTGATAGAATAAGTCCCGCATGAGGCTATTGCTGCCGCTTCTCGCGCTGTCGGCCGTGCTCTCGCTTCCGGCCGCCGCCGCGCCTCCCGAAGTGGATACCCACATTCTCAACGCGATCCAGGCGATCTGGGCGATGGATTTTTCCGCCTCGGAGGCCAGCCTCGAGAAAGCGAAAGCGGCGCTGCCGGAGTACCCCTATCCCTATTTCGGCCAGGCCAACGTTACCTGGCTGCGCTATGTCTATGGTTCCCAGCGTACCGATACGGCGCTGCAGAAGAAATTCGAGGGAGAAGTCGAGCAGGCGGTCGCCGCGGCGGAAACCTGGCTCAGGGCTCATCCGCGCGACGCCGAGGGCTATCTCGCCCTGAGCGGGAGCTACGGCCTGCGCGCGCGCCTGGCGACGATCCAGAAGCGCTGGCTGCGGGCGCTGCTTGACGGCCGGAAGGCGGTCAAGTTTACGCGCCAGGCGCACCGCCTCGACCCGGAGCTCCATGACGCGCTGCTGGGAGCGGGGATGTATGACTACTACGCGGATTCCCTGCCGCGTACGGTCAAGTTCTTCAGCAAGCTGATTCTCGGCGGCGACCGCGAGCGGGGAATCCGGTCGCTCAAGACCGTCGCAGAAAAGGGGCGCTACGCGAAGATCGCCGCGCAGCTGCTGCTTATCGAGGTGTATACCGAGGACAGGTGGGGCGCCCGGGACCCCGCGGAAGCGGTGCGGATCATCCAGGCGCTCCGCACGAGGTTTCCCAAGAGCCCGGTATTCCACAAGATCGAACAGGTATGCTTGTACGAGGCGGAGCGCTACGATGAAGTGTCGGCGAGCGCCCGCGAGTATACGCGGCGCATCGATGACGGCTGGGCATACTACCTGCCGCAGGACCGCGCCCGCATGTGCGTCACCGAAGGAACGGCGCGCTTCGCGCAGAACCGGCTCGAGCCGGCGCACGACGCCTATCAGCGCGCTGGCGCGCTGGCGGGAACGGCGGAGAAGCCGGAACGCTGGGGAGTTTGGGGACTGGTTCGCCTGGGGCAGGTGCGGGACCTGCTCAACCGCCGGCCGGAGGCGTTGCAGGCTTATGGCGCCGCGGGGGGGTTCGCGGATATTTGGGGCTTTCGCGCCGCGGCAAAGCGCGGGCTGCGCGCACCGCATCTTTCGAGCTCGGAGGTCGGCCAGCTGCCGCCCCCATGAGCTTGCAGGAGCTGCGCGGAAAAACGGTATTGGTGACCGGCGCGTCGAGCGGCATCGGCCGCGCGGCCGCCCAGGCATTCGCCGCGCACGGCTGCCGCTTGGCGCTCGCCGCCCGGCGGGCGGATAAGCTGGCGTCGCTGGCCGAGAGCCTGGAAGCGAAGGGCGTCGAGACCCTCGTCCTGACCTGCGACGTGCGCGAGCGGGACCGGGCGCGGGAGGCGGTGGACGCGGTCATTCGCCGCTGGGGGCGCCTCGATATTCTGCTCAACAACGCGGGCGTGCATGACCTCGATATTTTTGAGCGGCAGGACCTGGACCTCATCGAAGACATGGTGCGAACCAATCTCTTCGGGACTATGTACACGACGCACGCGGCGCTCCCCGGCATGCGCCGGCAGGGAAGCGGTCATATCGTTAATGTGGCATCCATCGCGGGGCTTACCGGCCTGCCTTGGATGAGCGTTTACAGCGCCTCCAAATTCGCCGTCGTGGGTTTTACCGAGTCCCTGCGCCGGGAGCTGCGCGGCAGCGGCGTACGCCTGACCGCTTTTTGCCCGGGTACGGTAGATACGGCGATGGCCGCCGAACCGCTCAAGGACGCGGAGCTGAGAAAGACCGTTCAGCCTAAAACGCCCGAAGAGACTGCGGAGAGAATCGTCAGGGCCGTGCGCAGCGGTGCGCCGGAAGTGGTATTCGGAGAGGCTTCCGCTTTTGTTCTCCGTTTGGCCCGTTTCTTCCCGCGTTTTACCGACTGGTTCATGCATCGTTCACTCACGCGTCTTCACCCCGAGGTCCGCCGCCTGCTGCGGGCCGAGAGCGAGCGGCCGGGATGAGGGGGCTGCGCTTCGCACCGCTGCTGCTGGTTCTCTCCGTCTCGCTGGCGCAGGCGGCGGCGATGAAGGTTCCCAAGCGGCCCAGGGAATTTCCGCCCACCGGGCCAGCGCCGCAGGAGACCAAGCGCAACCCGCTCGACTTCATTATCCGCAACCTCCGAATGACGACGCCGGTCGGGCCGCTGTTGTTCATCCCTCTCGTCGACACCAACAAGGACATCGGCTTTCGTTCCGGAATCATGCCGATATGGGCGTTTCGCGACCGGCGCGGTGACGGCATCGCGGCCGTTCTCGCGCCGTCGGTGCGCTACAACCGCTTTTTGAAGACGGAGTATACCGGGCGGGCGTATTTTTTCCCGAACGAACGGGACCTGGTCGTTGTTCGCGGCTCCTACTCCTCGGTCGTCAACCGGGAGATCTTCCTGCGCTATTTTACGCGGGAGTTTCTCGGCACCAATTTCCGGCTGAACACGGAGCTCCACCTCTTTCGCGACGGTAAGTTCTCCTTCTACGGTTTCGGTCCGGATTCGGTCGATGGGGATCAGGCCAACTTCTCCAAGTATAAAATCGGCGAGGAGGTGACGGTGGGCATCCCGACCGCCAAGCACTGGTTCCTCGAGCTCAGCCATTCCAACTTCCAGTACCAGCTCGGCGCCGGACCGATCACCAACCTGCGGCCGCTCAGCGAGGTTTTTCCGAATCAGGCGATTTTGGGTTGGAAGCGCCTGGTCAGCCACGGGGCCGCGATCACCTACGATTCCACGGATCATCCGTCCTTGCCGACGCGCGGCGGGCTGATTACTTTGTCGGCGCGTACCGCCCAGACCGCGCTGGGCAGCGACTATACCTGCCAGACATACGCCTCCCAGTTAAAGTACTACCAGAATATGGTGGATGGGAAGTATGTTACGGTTGCGAATCTGTACTTCGAGCAGCAGCGGGGGGATATCCTGCCGTTCTATGCCCAGACCGTCGTCGGTGAGTCCACCGGGCTGCGGCTGGAAGGGGACGGCCGCTTCGTGGACCGGGGCCGCATGGTGTTCAATATCGAGGAGCGCATCCGCGTCGCGCGCTCGCCGCTGCTCAAGTTCTTCAGCGAGGTGGAGATCAGCCCCTTCCTCGACGTGGGGACCGTTTTCCCGCAGCCCGGCAAGCTGCGCTTTGATAACCTGCAGCCCGGCCCGGGCATCGCGGCGCGGGTTCTGCTGCGGCCTCAGGTGGTGATCACGGCCGACGTCGCCTGGCGGGGAAGCAAGAAGAACTTCATCCTGAAGGTGGACTATCCGTTTTAAAGCCGTGCCGCAGCTCGTCGTCGGCCCGTTCCTGGCGGTCGCGGGCGGCGAGCGTCCAGACGTTGTAAAACGATACCTCCGCCCAGAAGTACAGTTCGGGACGGCGGGCCGCCAGGGCGGCCGCGATAACGAGCAGCCGGCTGTTGGCGCCCAGCAGATTCCACCAGCGGATTACCGGCAGATTTAAGCCGCGGTACGCCGCCGCCGTCTTCTCATCGAGCGTGCCGTCGGGGCGGCGTGCCAGCAGTTCCTCACCGAGGCGCACATGGGAAGCGGCGAGCCGGCGCTGGCGCAGGGTATAGTCCCGGTGGCTCCAGGCCAGGAAGCGCGCCGCCCGGCCGCCCTCTTCGCTTGCGCCGGACTCCAGGTCGGATTTCGGGATGCGCCGCTGGTCCACGTATTCGGTGTACTCCGTCCGGTAGTAGTCAAAAAGACTCGCCTGTATGGAATGAGAGATGCCCGCCAGGGCGGCCAGCGTGAAGATGAGAACGGCCGAAGCATCCGGGTTGAGGCTCAGGTACTTGGCGGCGAGAGCGAGGTAGGTGGCGATAAATACGCAGTAGTCGGCGACGCCGTCGAGGATGCGGCCATGCAGGCTCGCGCTCTGCGTCATGCGCGCCAGCTGGCCGTCGGAGGCGTCGAAGACGCCGCTGAGCACCAGCAGGCCGAGGCCGGTCCACATCCAGCTGTCCCAGTACAGCAGTCCGGCGCCGGCCACCCCCGTCGCCAGGCTGGCCGTCGTCAGCTGGTTGGGCGTCAGGCCCAGGCGCTTGCCGGCCAGCGCGAACAGCGCTCCCGCCGGCCGGTAGAAATAGATGTCCAGCACGCCTTCGCTCTCATAGGACTTGTAGGCGTTGTGCGCCTCGAGGGCGTCGCGCAGGGCTGTCATGGCCGGGGCGTTATGCTCCGGCGTTCATCGTAGTAGAGGGCCGTGCCGATGAGCGCCCATAGGATTTCCCGGGCATGGCGAATCAGGCCGAAGGCGAAGCCGGCGGTTTTCGGCAGCCCCAGCGCCGTGAAGATCGCGGTCTTGCTTATCTCCTGGGTCCCGGCTTTGGCCGGGACCATGAAGAATACTCCATCGACGGATGCCGAGAGCAGTTCGATGATCAGGGCCGTCTCCACTGAAACGGGCAGCCCCAGAAAACGCATGATCAAATAGGCTTCGAAGGCCCCCCATAGGTAGGCCAGCGTGAAGCACAGGACGGAAAGAAGAAACAAGCCGGGGTGGCGCCGCAGGAAGACGCGCGCGTCCTGGTCCACCATCTTGACAACCGACCGCCAGCCTTGGGGTTCCGGCTTCTTATGGCCGGTGTCCTTGCCCGAACGCCAGGCCCGGAGCTCGAGCGCGATGAGTAGTATGATCAGGACTCCCAGCAGCACCATTCCGGCATTGCGGCCGCCGCCGAATGCTTGCAGGGACAAGCGGCCGCTGGCGATAAGCCAGAGGCTGCCCGCGGAGACCAGCGCGAAGGCGAGGACCTGGGTAAACTTTGAGACCACCAAAGAAGAAAGCCGGGAGGCGATAGGATGATCCCGGCCGATCATGGAGGCTTTGGCCATCTCGCCCGCCACCAGGGCGGAGGGAATGAGGTAGTGGACTCCGTCGCCGGCGATGCGCAGCTTGAGCAGGCGCCAAAAAGAGGGCACCATGCTCCGGTGCTCCGGCAAAAAGGCCGCCGCCCAGCCCGCCGCGTTGAGAATATGGGCGACGATCTCCTGGGCGAAGATGAGAATGAAGCCGATGCCGACGCTGCGCAGGGCCCAGGCGACCGACGGCCACGGCATCTTCCAGGCCAATAGGCCGAATGCCAAGACGCCGACGGCGAGCAGAATCTTTTCTACGCGCTTCATGTCAGGCGATGGCGCGCTCGTAGATCCGGTACTTCTTGTACAGCTTGCCTTCCATGGCCTGCATGCCGCGATTCATTTTCTCGTTGTCTTCCAGAATCCAGCCGAGCTCTCCGTCCCAGCCCTTGCGCCGGGCCGTCAGCCAGGCTTCCCGGTAGAGCAGGACTTCCAGCCCCCGATTGCGGAAGGCTTTCCTGACGCCTAAAGTGATCAGGCGGACGCGGTCGATCTTGCGGTAGTAGTACAGAAATTTCAGCGTCCCCCAAAGGCCCAGCTTGCCGTTGAGGCGGCGCAGGGCTTGGTTGACGTCCGGCAGCAGGATGCTGAAAGCGACGGTTTCTCCGTCGACATCGGCGAAGTGAATCGCTTCAGGGTCGACGATTGGCTTGAGTTTTTCCGCCATCAGATCCAGCTCCGCCGGCGTCATCGGCGTAAAGCCCCAGTTTTTTTCCCAGGCCTCGTTGTAGATGTCGCGGACTATCTGCAGCTCTTCCTCCCAGCGCGCCATGCGCATCGAGCGGATGCGGACGCCTTCCTTTTTCGCCACCCGCTCCGCGAGATAGCGAATGCGCTTGGGGATGGGATCCGTGGAAATGAGGAGATAGGAATAGAGATCCTTGATCTTGGTTAGGCCGGCGGACTCCAGGAGCGCGGAGTAATAAGGAGGGTTGTAGGGCATCATGATAGCGGGGGGATCGTCGAAGCCTTCGATCAGCAGCCCGCACTCCTCGTTAAACGAGGGGCTGGCGGGGCCGCGCATGACGCTCATGCCCTTGTCTTTGAGC
Organism: Elusimicrobiota bacterium; assembly: GCA_043827405.1. Taxonomy (GTDB): domain Bacteria; phylum Elusimicrobiota; class Elusimicrobia; order UBA1565; family UBA1565; genus JBDRPD01. The sequence continues at coordinate 73,459 of JBDRPD010000039.1, forward strand.
CAGGTGCGGGCGGCGTCGAGCAGCGCTTGCGCGGTTTTCTCATCGTCGACGCATTCGAAGAAGCCGAAGTAGCCGCACTTCTCATGGTGGAAATCGTTATAGGCGCGGTCGACCACGGCCGCGCAGCGTCCGACGATTCGGCCGTCCGCCACCGCCAGGAACAGCTCGCGTTCCGCGTGCTGCCAAAACGGATTGGCCTCCGTCAGCAGGTCGCGGACTTCGGTTTTAAGGGGGGGCACCCATGGCGGGCTGTCGCGGTAGATTTCCCAAGGCAGGTCGATAAAGCCGGTGAGCTGCTGCGCATTCCGTACGGCCTCAACGGATGCTTCCGCCGTCCGGCGCTCAGGCGGCAATCGAGACGCCGTCGCGTTCGGGGCGGGGAAGGAGCCCGGCTTTCTTGCCGCAGTGCTCGAAGAGCTCGAGCGCGCGATCGATATGCTCGGCGGTATGGGTGGCCATCAGCGTGTTCCGGATGAGGGAATGCCCGGGAAGCACGGCCGGGGTGATGATGGGATTGTTGAATATCCCGGCGTCGAACGCCAGCCGCCAGAAGCGGAATACCTCTTCATCGTCCCCGATTTCGATGGGGACGATAGGGGTCTCGGTGACGCCGGTGGAGAGGCCCAAAGACTGCAGGCCGGTACGCAGGCGCTGCGCATTATCCCACAGCCGCGCTCTCCGTTCCGGCTCGTCCTGGATGAAATCGATGGCCCGGGAGATCGCCGCCACGCAGGCGGGCGGGAGGGCGGCCGAGAACATCATGGATCGGGCGTTGAGCTGGATGTAGTGGATGACGTCCTTGTCGCCGGCCACGAAACCGCCGACGGAGCCGAGCGCTTTGGAGCAGGTGCCCACGATCAGGTCGACCTCGTTGTTCTCCAGGCCGAAATGCTCGCAGGTTCCCCGGCCGTTAAGGCCCAGGACGCCGGTGGAGTGGGCGTCGTCGAGCACGATGCGAGCGCCGTGCCTGCGGGCTGCCGCGACGATTCCCGGGAGATCGGCGATGTCGCCTTCCATGCTGAAGACCCCGTCCACGGCGATGAGCTTGCCCCGGTCCGCGGGGATGCCGCGCAAAATCTGCTCCAGGTGGTCCATGTCGTTGTGCCGGTAGCGCAGGGTCTCGCCCCAGGAAAGCCGGCCGCCGTCGATGATGGAAGCGTGATCCCCTTTGTCTACGATGACCACGTCCTTGCGTCCGGCCAGACAAGAGAGGACTCCGAGGTTCGTCTGGTAGCCGGTGGAAAAGATCAGGGCCGCCTCGCGGCGCTTGAATTTGGCGAGCTTCAGCTCCGTCTCATGATGGAGCTCCATCGTGCCGTTGAGGAAGCGCGAGCCGCCGCAGCCGGTACCCCAGTGCGCGACGGCGTCCTGGGCCGCCCGTTTCATCTCGGGATCACCGGCCAGGCCCAGGTAGTTGTTGGAGCCCAGCATGATGAGCTCGCGGTCGCCGACTTTAATCTGCGGTCCTTGGGCGGAGGCGAGAGGGATGAAGTAGGGAAAGATGTCGCGCTCCATAAGGCGCTTCGCGGTGTTAAAGCTGTAGCACTTGTCGAATATATCCATGGGTCGTCGGCCGCCTTAGCGGCGCCTATTTTTCTTTTTGGCTTTCTTCTTGAGGACCTTGATCGCCCGGCGGTACTTCTTGCGGATATGCTTCATCATCTGTTCCGGAATTTCGGGGGGCTCTAAGTAAGCGCTGTTGCGGTAGGTGGAGCTCATGACGAGGTCCCCCGTCTTGACATCCACCATGCGCAAGGATACCGAGTGGATTTCGCCGCTTTCGCTGCCCAGTACGCTGTTGATGGTCCCGAAGATCACGGCGTCCACCTTGGCGCTCTGTCCCAGGAGCTGGAGATCCTCGGGCTTGAGGGCGTCGGTGTTGAAGTCGATTTTCTGCGTTTTCAGGATTCCCTCGAGCAGCCCGCGCTCAACGACCATAAAGCCGCTGGACATGAAGCCGGTCGCGAAGGCGTCGGCCATGGCGGGGCCGCCGTTGTTCTGGGACTGAAAGGGCATGACGGCGATGCGCTTATAGTCGCCGATCGGCACGCTCTCGGGGATGGTGGTTCGCGTGGGACTGGAAAAACAGCCCGCAAGCAGGACGGGAAATATCAATAAAGGCGCGCGTCTCATAATATCGGCCCGCTATTGTAGCAGTTTCGTCGGGAGAATAGGACTTTCCATATTTTTCCGTTTTCGAGGAAGCGGCGCTGCGAAGCCGCGGGTTCCCTGCCGCCCGTGTGCTCCCGGCTTTTGCCGAGTTGACCGCACCCCCTAGTCAATCCGGGTCGAGTTTTGTAGTATAAGCGCGTTCGCCCCCCCTGTTTTCCAGTCGGGGAAACACATCCAACCAGATAGGCAGGTAGCTTTTATGACAATGACCAAGCGGGGCAGTAAATTTGTCCTCGGTTTCGGCGGCGGAAAGGCTGAAGGCAGCGCTTCAATGAAATCTCTACTCGGCGGCAAAGGCGCCAATCTCGCGGAGATGTCCAGCATGGGGCTTCCCGTTCCGGCGGGCTTTACTATTACTACGGAGGCTTGTTCGCTGTATTACAAGAACGGGAAGAAGCTGACGGCGGTGATCCTTAAGCAGGTCGAGGACGGCATGCGCAAGGTGGAGCGGCTCATGGGCCGGCGCTTCGGCGATCCGAACAACCCGCTGCTCGTCTCGGTGCGCTCGGGCGCGGCCATTTCCATGCCGGGCATGATGGATACGGTGCTCAACCTCGGGCTCAACCCGAATACCATTCCCGGGCTGATCCGCCAGACCAAAAACGAGCGTCTCGCTTGGGACAGCTACCGCCGCTTCATCCAGATGTACGGCAATGTGGTCATGAACGTCGAGCATCATCTCTTCGAGGATGCGATCTTCAAGATCAAGAGAGCCGTCGCTGTGAGCCGGGGCATTAAGGAAGCCGGCAAGCTCAGAAACGAGGAGCTCAACCGCCAGATTCCCGACACCGGACTCGGCATCAAGGACCTGCAAGCCCTGGTTAAGGATTTCCTTAAGATTTACCGGAAGTCGGTGGGCAAGGCTTTCCCGAACGATCCGATGACCCAGCTTAAGGGAGCGATCAACGCCGTGTTCGGCTCTTGGAATAATTACCGGGCCGTCAAATATCGCGAGATCAATAATATCCGGGGTTTGACCGGCACGGCCGTTAATGTCCAGGCCATGGTGTTCGGCAATATGGGCGACGACAGCGGCACCGGCGTCTGCTTTTCCCGTGATCCTTCCACGGGTAAGAACGCCTTCTACGGCGAGTATTTGATCAACGCCCAGGGCGAGGATGTGGTCGCGGGCATTCGTACCCCCGAACCGCTCGAGAGGCTGGGCAAGCAGATGCCCAAGGCCTACAAGGAACTGTGCAATATCCGGGCCAAGCTTGAGCGCCGCTACCGCGACATGCAGGACATGGAGTTCACGATCGAGAAGAACAAGCTGTACATGCTCCAGACCCGCACCGGCAAGCGCACCGCCGCCGCCGCCATCCAGATCGCGGTGGACCTGGTACGTGAGCGGCTCATCACCAAGGAAGACGCGGTGATGAGTATCGATCCGAACAGCCTGGATCAGCTGCTGCACGACGTTTTCGACACCGCCGCCGAGGCGAAGTCGAAGGCGCTGGCCTCCGGTCTCCCGGCTTCGCCGGGCGCGGGCAGCGGCCGGGCGGTGTTCAATGCCGCCGAGGCCGAGGCTTGGGCCAAGAAGGGCGAAAAGGTTATCCTGGTCCGCATCGAAACCTCCCCCGAGGATATCGGCGGTATGGATGCGGCCGAAGGCATCCTCACCGCGCGCGGCGGCATGACCAGCCATGCGGCGGTCGTGGCCCGCGGCATGGGCAAGTGCTGCGTGGCGGGAAGCGCCGGCATCGACATCGACTACAAGACCAAGTCCTTCCGCGCCAGCGGCAAAACCATCAAGCAGGGCGACTGGATCAGCCTCAACGGCAGCAAGGGCAATGTCTACGAGGGGCGCCTGCCCACGCAGAAGCCGACGCTGAGCGGGTCCTTCAAGGTCCTGATGGGCTGGGCGGACAGTTTCCGCCGGCTCGGCGTTCGCACCAACGCCGATACGCCCGCCGACACCAAGGTCGCCGTGGGCTTCGGCGCCGAGGGTATCGGCCTGACGCGGACGGAGCATATGTTCTTCGAGGGCAAGCGGATCGTGTCGATGCGCGAGATGATCCTGGCTAGCGATGAGAAGGGCCGCCGCAAGGGCCTGGCGAAACTCCTGCCGATGCAGCGCAAGGACTTCGAGGGCATCTTCACCGCCCTGGAGGGTAGGCCCTGCACCATCCGCCTGCTCGACCCGCCGCTGCACGAGTTCCTGCCCCATGACGAGAAGGGCCAGGCCCAGGTCGCCAAGCAGCTCGGGGTTCCGGCCCAGAAGATCAAGGCGCGGGTGGAGGCTCTGCACGAGTCCAACCCGATGCTCGGCCACCGCGGCTGCCGTCTCTCGATCACCTACCCGGAGATCGCCGAGATGCAGGCACGCGCCATCATCGAGGCCGCCGTCAACGTGCGCAAGCGCGGCATCCCGGTGAGCCCGGAGATCATGATTCCGCTGATCGGCCACTATAAGGAATACACCATACTCGAGAAGGTGTGCCGTGAGACGGCGGAGAAGGTATTCAAGGAGAAGGGCAGGCGGGTGAAGTACCTCGTGGGGACCATGATCGAAGTCCCGCGCGCCGCGCTGACGGCCGATAAGGTCGCCGAGCATGCCGAGTTCTTCTCTTTCGGGACCAATGACCTTACGCAGATGGCCTGCGGCTTCAGCCGTGACGATGCCGGGGTCTTCCTCAGCGAATACACCAGCGAAAAGATCGCGATTTATCCGCGCGATCCCTTCGAGGTGCTGGACGTCGAAGGCGTCGGCCAGCTCGTGGAGATGTCCGTCAAGAAGGGCCGTGCCGTGAACAAGAACCTCAAGTGCGGCATCTGCGGCGAGCACGGCGGCGAGCCGGCAAGCGTGACCTTCTGCCACAACGTGGGGCTGGACTATGTGTCCTGCTCACCTTACCGCGTGCCGATCGCGCGGTTGGCCGCGGCGCAGGCCGCCGTTAAGGCGAAGCGGAGCAACGGGCACAAGAAGTAAGCGGACGTCCGAGTTCTAGGAAGAGCCGGTCGGGGCTTTCGCCTCGGCCGGCTCTGCTTTGCCGCTGTCTTTGTAGCGCTTGACCGCGCGCAGGGTCAGAAAGTACAGCGGGACCGCCAAGGCCGCGCCGAGGATCAGGCCGCCGAGCATGGCCGTGCCGAAAACCTGCAGCCCCACGTCCAGAAGCGCATTGATCCCCGCGATCAGCCCTTCATTCGCCGCGCCGAGCAGGCCGGCCAGGGCTTCGGAGGCCGCCGGGGCCGCGGGGTTGAACCAGCTGCCGATGGTGTATTCCAGCCAGTAGAAGGGCGCCAGCGTCAGCGGGTTGGTGATCCAGATCATGCTCATCGCGGCCGCGGTGCTCGCGCGCAGCGGCTTGCTGAGCGCCAGGATCATCAGCCACTGCAGGCCCACGGTCGGCGTCATGGCGATGAGGATTCCCAGCGCCACCCCGCGCGCGATGGTCCGCGCGGAAGTTTCATGCAGCAGCGCGTTCTTGAGCGCGTTGCGCCAGGTGTCGCGGACGCGCGTCCAGCTCCAGATGCGGGCGCGCTTGGGGGTCTTGAGAGTCTTCTTGCCGGCCTCGAAGCCGACTTCAGCCAGGATTTCCAGCAGGGCTTTGCGGACCCGGCGGTCGAATCCGGCGGCCTCCTGCGACATGATCGACAGGGCTTTCTCGATCGACATCCCCTCGCGGTAGGGGCGGTTCTCCATCAAGGCGTCGAAGACGTCGGCGACGGCTACGATGCGCCCCCATTTGCTTATCTGCCGTCCGCGCTTGCCGAACGGATAGCCTGAGCCGTCCAGGCGCTCGTGATGCTCGAGCGCGACTCTCGCCGCCAGCTTGCGCAAATCCTTCGGCAGGTGGGAGAGCTCGGACAGCATCTGGGAACCGATCAGCGAATGACGCTTGATGGTCGCGAACTCCTCGTCGTTGAGCTTGCCGGGCTTGTTGATCGTCTCCGTGATCACCGGTTCCGTCTTGCCGAAATCGTGGTAGGTCGCGGCCCAGGCCAGGCGCTCGGCGAACAGCGGCGTGACGCCCATCTTGAGCGCTATCAGCCCGCTCAGCAGGCCGACGCGCAGGGAGTGCCGGCCGGTGCCGGCGTCCCGGGTTTCAATGCGCTTGATCATCGCGTTCTTGAGCTGGATGCGGCGCCGGTCATGGTCATCGCGAGCATCCAGGCCGCGGTTTGCCAGGAGATTCCAGGAGCGCGATAGCACGCTCTCATAGCGCTCGTCCTTGATATTGTCGCGGCCGTAGATCGAGGGCTCGTACCAGGAATGGGCCAAGGCGGCTAAAGGGCTCGCGGCGTTTTGTGCGCCGTCAAAAAAGGCGTTGAGCTCCGCGGATTCCGGCAGCGCGCCGTTCTTCTTGCTAAGGCGAGTCTCGGCGGTCTGGCGGACTGAGCGTCCCTGTCCCGCCGCCCCGGGTACAGGGGATGCGGTGACGGGCTTGACCTTCGCCGCGCTGTTTCGGGCATGAGCGGGAAGTACCTGCGGCGTTTCGATAACTTGGGTAGGGGCAAAGCGCGGTTTAAGATCGGGGCTCTGGTTGGGAAGCGGCAGGTTCTCGAGGACGGGGAGAAGCAAGGTGCTGCCGAAGGTCAGCGCCTTCAGCGTGCTGTGCTTGTGCGCGCCGGAGGCCGCGCCGGCCGCCGCCGCGGCGCCGCCGCTTACGGGCGCCTGCACAACCGGCAATTTCCCGATATTCGCGAAGGCCGGGACGTTGAGCGCGAAGATCAGCGTCAGCGCTACGATCCGCGATTTCATCATGCTATTAAGATAGATGGATTGGGGGGATAATGGTTGGGGTATATGTCCCAGACGGCGGGGCCGATGGGCCTGGGCCTATCCTCCCAGAAGAAATGGGGCGATTCTATTAAGTTGTATCCTGTATTGTTTGTTGGTAACATATATTGTTTGAACATCGATCTGCATACGCATATTCTGCCCAGGACGTGGCCTGATCTGGCCGCGCAGCGCGCCGGCGGTGAGCAGCCCTACCGCGAGGTGCCGGATATCTGTTGGAACATCAAGCGGCGTCTCGAGGAGATGGACAAAGACGACGTCGGCCTGCATGTTCTCTCGACCGTACCGTCGACTTTTCACTACGGGGCCAAATCCGAGGAAGTTCTTAATCTGACGCGCATATTGAACAGCCATCTCGCCGCCTCGGTGGGGATGAATCCCAAGCGCTTTGCGGCGCTGGGGACCTTGCCGCTGCAGGATCCGGCGATGGCGGTAGGCGAGCTTAAGCGCTGCATGACGCTGCTGGGCCTGCGCGGAGTGGAGATCGGAACTTCGGTCAACGGCCGGGAGCTCGGCGCTCCGGAGCTGTTCCCGGTGTTTGCGGCTGCCGCCGAGCTGGGCGCCGCCATCCTCGTGCACGGCTCGAAGGACGACTCCGGCCCTGCCGTTAACTCCGTCGCCGCGGCCGGTATTTTTACCCGCCTGCCGGGGCTCCGCATCGCCTTCTCGCACGGGGGGGGGAATTTCGCCAAGGAGCACGCCGGCAAGTTCTATGCCGACACGCTCGGCTTGAACGCCGAAGAGGTGAAGGCGCTCGTCGACCTTATCGGAGTCGAGAAGGTCGCCTTCGGTTCGGGCTTCCTGTTCCCGGAAGGGGAAGTGCATTCGGGCAAGCTCCTCGCCGCGCTGCCGGATCTCGGCGCCGAGGCCAATGAGCGCCTGCTCTCCGGCACCGCCTTCGAATTGTTGGCCCTCACTCCCGACGTTTACGTCTGATTCACTCCACCCGGATGAGATCGTCGGACGCGCCGTCCTGATCGAGCAGGAACCGGACGTAGATATCCATCCGGCTGTCCATGGAGCTCCAGCGCTTGTAGATGCGGCCGCGCCGGTCGAGGATGATGGTCGTCGGGATTTCGTTGACCCCGTAGAGTTTCGATATCGCCGAATGCTTACCCGAGCGGTCCCATATCTGCGGCCAGGCGATGCCGTACTTCGCGAGCGCCGCTGCAAGATCGGCGCGCGTCTTGTCGGTGTTGATGCCGAGAATGACGAGCCCGCGGTCCGCGTGCTCGGCATGGAGCTTTTTTAGGTCGGGGATGAGCTTGACGCAGGGAGCGCACCAGCTGGCCCAGAAGTCCAGGATCACGACCTTGCCGTGCAGCGAGGCGAGCGATACTTCTGCGCCGCGCAGGTCGCGGGCGCGGAAATCCGGCGCCGCCGGCAGCTCCGAGTTGTAGCGCCGGCGCATCAGGAAGCCGTCGACGGCGTCGCAGCTCTTGTACAGCAGCAGCGCCGCGGCCAGAAGGACGAAGGGAATAAGCAGGGCTTTTAGCCAGCCTCCGAGCGAGCGCCGCTTGCGCTCTCTCTCCGCTTCCTGATCCAGCCGCGCCTCACGTTTCGCAAGGCATTGCGGGCAGTAGATGCTTCCCTGCCAGGCGGCGGCCCCGCATTCGGTGCAGAGCCGCCGCCCGCAGGCGGCGCAATCCCACTTGACGGGCTGGCCGGGATGACTGTTGCATTCGCCGCCGCTCATGGTTCCGTTGTAGCAAATCCTCGGCCCGGCGCCGCTTATTATTGGGTACAATAACCTTCTAATTCCATCCAGGAGCCTGTTTATGAGCGAAAAACACCCGTACTCAGCAGATTTCGAGAAAGCGCTGGAAGTCGGGCGCCCGCCGAACGTCAAGAAGCTGTTCCCCAATTCCAAGGCGCTGATCGTCAGCGGCAAAGTCATCGATCGCGCCCTGCTCAAGAAGGGCAAGGCGATGACCATCGCCGCCAACGGGCGCAACAACCTCGTCATCCGCGGCGCCCTGAAGGCCGCCCAGCGGGCGAACGCGGCGCTGCTCATCGAGATCGCCAAATCGGAGGGCGGCACCGCCGCCTACTGCGCGCCGGGCCTGTGGGTCCTGGCGCGTCAGGTCGACGCCGCCTGCAACGAGCTCGGCATCACGGTTCCGGTCGCGGTCCACGCCGACCACTACGGCGTCAAGAAGGAGGCGGATATCGAGCAGGCCAAGACCGAGATTCCGACCTTGTTTGAGGCGGGGATTACCTCGATCGCCATCGACGCCTCGCATATGCCCGATGACCAGAACCTGCTGGCCAGCCTCGAGCTCGCCAAGTTCGTGCCTTCGTGGGCGGGCTACGAAACCGAGGTCGGCGAGATCAAGGGCGACGAAGGGCTGTCCACCAAGGAGGAGGCGCTGTTTTTGATCCGGGGGCTCAACGCCCACGGCATACATCCGGACTGGATCGCCCTCAACAACGGCTCCAGCCACGGCATTGAGGCCAGCGCCTCCGGCATCGACGTGCGGCTGACCAAAGAGATCCACGACGCCGTCGCCCCCTACCAGCTCTCCGGCGCCCAGCACGGCACCTCGGGCAACAGCTCCGAGCGCCTGCTGGAGATCGCGGGACAAACCAATACCACCAAAGCCAACGTCGCGACCGCGCTGCAGATGCTGTCCTGGGGTGTGGAGGTCAACGACTACGGCAACGCCGAGCTCGACGCCGACGGCAACTTCAAAAAGGACAAGGCCGCCGGCGTGACCGAAGCGCTGTGGAGCGAGATGGTCGCCTACGCGGCGAAGCAGGGCTGGAAAGGCGGCAACTACAAGAAGCTGAACCTGCCGTTCGAGAACAAGCTGCTGTCCCAGCCCCAGGAAATCCGCGAGCGCTGCGAGAAGGGCGTCGAGGACTTCGTCTATCACCTGTTGGTCGATGTCTTCAACGCCAAGGACACCGCGCCGCTCGGCATTCAGGCGATCCTCGAAGCCGGCTCGTATGACCTCGGACCCAAAGGGAAGAAGATCGAGGATCCGACGAACTGGACCAAGGATAAGATCGAAGCCAACGCCCCCAATAAGGCGGTCAGCGCCGGCAACTACGACGACTGAGCGCTCAGCGGCTCTTTAGCGCGCCTTTGACCACGCGTACGGTGTCGCGGGCGATGATCAGCTCTTCGTTGGTAGGCAGGACGTAGAGCTTGATCTTGGAGCCGGCGGCCGAGAACAGCCCCGACGCGCCCGGCTTGAGCCGGCTGTTCCGCTGCCGGTCCAGCTTGATGCCGAGATGCTCGAGGTCGGCGCAGACCCGCTCCCGGATCGGCGGCGAGTTCTCGCCCACGCCGCCGGTGAAGCAGATCGCGCGGCACTCCTTGAGCTCGGCCAGGTAGGCGCCGATATAGCGCCGCACCCGCCGGCAGAATATGCTGACCGCCAGATGCGCGCGCCGGTCCTTCTTCTCGCTCTCCTCTTCCAGGAGCTCGCGCATGTCGCTGGTCATCCCGGAAAGGCCGAGCAGCCCTGACTGCTTGTTGAGCAGGTTGTCGATCTGCTGCAGGCTCATGCCTTCTTTATGCGCGAGAAAGTCGATAATGGATGGGTCCATGTCGCCCGCGCGCGTGCCCATGACCAGGCCCTCGAGCGGGGTGAAGCCCATGGAGGTGTCGTAGGATTTGCCGCTCTTGATGGCGCAGGCGGAGGCGCCGTTGCCGAGATGCAAAGTGATGATGTTCACCTGCTCGGGCTTGAGCTTGTTCAGCTTACGGTAGCGGTAGGCCACGTAGCGGTGCGAGGTCCCGTGGAAGCCGTAGCGCCGTATCTTATACCGGCGGTAGAGCTGGTAGGGAATGCCGTAAAGAAAGGAGTCCGGAGGCATGGTCTGGTGAAATGCGGTGTCGAAGACCGCTACCTGGGCTACCCCTTCGCCGAAGATCTGCTGGGCGGCCTGGATGCCCTTGATATTGGCCGGATTATGCAGCGGCGCCAGCTCGATGCAGTCCTCAAGGCCCTCCACGACTTCCGGCGTGATGCGGACCGAGCCGCTGAAGCGTTCGGCGCCGTGCACCACCCGGTGGCCGACCGCGTGGATGTCCGCCACCGAGCGGATGCTCTCGATTCGCGACTCCTCGGAGATAATCCAGCGCAGGACGAAGTCGATGGCCTCGCGGTGATCGCGCAGCGGCATCGCCTTCTTCTCCCTGCCGCCGTTCACTTCGAGGGTGATCAGGCAGCGGCCTCCGATGCGCTCAATCACGCCGCGGGCGATGCGGCGGTCCCGGTCCTGCTCTATGAGCTTGAGGTCGGTGTCGATGATCTGGAACTTGAGGGTCGAGGATCCGCAGTTGAGTACGAGGATGTTCATTAGGTTCCTCGGCAGGGGACGTCCCATATTTCACGCGCGTAGTCCCGGATCGTCCGGTCGCTGGAGAAGCGCGCGGAGCGCGCGACGTTGAGGATGGAGGATTTTGTCCAAGCCGTCTGGTCCCGGTAGCGGTTCTCCGCGTCCTCCTGGGCGGTTAGGTAGTCGTCGAAGTCGGCGAACACCATATAGGTGTCGTAGCGCATCAGCGAGTCCATCAGCGGCATGAACAAGCCGGTCTCCTTGTTCGAGAAGAAGTCCGAGATGACGAGCTTGAGCACCCGCTGCAGCTCCGCCGACCTCTCCAGCCGGCTCCCGGGGCTGTAGCCCTCGGCTTTAAGCCGCCGTACTTCGTCGGCCTTCAGCCCGAAGAGGAACATGTTCTTGTCGCCGACTTCTTCGTGGATCTCGACGTTGGCTCCGTCGAGCGTCCCGATCGTCAGGGTGCCGTTCATCATGAACTTCATATTGCCCGTGCCGGAAGCCTCGTAGCCGGCGGTGGATATCTGCTCGGAGAGGTCGGCCGCCGGGATGACCCGCTGGGCCAGGCTCACGCGGTAGTCTTCCAGGAAGATGACCTTGAGCCGGTCGCTCACCGTCGGGTCGCCGTTGATGACTTCGGCGATGGAGTTGATGAACTTGATGATCAGCTTGGCGGCGCCGTAGCCCGGCGCGGCTTTGCCGCCGAAGATCGCCGTGCGCGGCGTGTAGTCGCCGCCGGGATCGGTCTTTATGCGCAGGTAGTGGTGGATGAGGTAGAGCGCGAACATCACCTGCCGCTTGTATTCGTGGATGCGCTTGATCTGCACGTCGAAGATCGACTGCGGGTCCACCGCCAGCCCGGACTTTTGCGCGATGTAGGTTGCGAAGTCGCACTTGTTGGCGCGCTTTACCTCGCGCCAGGCGTCGCGGAAGGCCGCGTCCTCCTTGAGCGGCAGGATGCGCTTGATGTCGGAGAGGTCGTTGATCCAGTGCTCGCCGATCGACTCGGTGAGCAAAGACGAGAGGCGCGGGTTGGCTTCCAGAATCCAGCGCCGCGGGGTGACGCCGTTGGTCTTGTTGTTGAAGCGTTCCGGGTACATCTGGTGAAAGTCCTTGAACAGCGTCTTGGTCAGCAGGTCCGAGTGGAGGGCCGAGACGCCGTTAACCGAGAGGCTGCCCACGATGCTCAGGTGCGACATGCGCACCCGCTGCGGTTCGCCCTCATCGATCAGCGACATCCGCCGCATGCGGTCTATGTCGCCGACAAAGCGATCGGCGACGTCGCGCAGGAAGCGGCCGTTGATCTCATAGATGATCTCCAGGTGGCGGGGGAGCAGCTTGCCGAGAATCGGGATGCGCCAGGTCTCCAGCGCTTCCGGCAGCAAGGTGTGGTTGGTGTAGGCGAAGCAGCCGCGGGTGATCTCCCAGGCTTCATCCCACTCCAGGCCTTCCTCGTCGAGCAGGATGCGCATCAGCTCCGGCACCGCCAGCGAGGGATGGGTGTCGTTGAGCTGAATGACGACCTTCTTCGGCAGCTCGTGGAGGTCGGCGTTGTGCGCCTTGAAGCGGCGGAGGATGTCGGCCAAAGACGCGGCGCAAAAGAAGTACTCCTGCTTGAGGCGGAGCTCGCGGCCGGCGATCATGCTGTCTTCCGGGTAGAGGACCTTGGTGATGTTCTCCGACAGGATCTTGCGGTCGTAGGCCTGCATATAATTGCCCTTGTTGAAGTCCTTCAGATCCAGTTCTTCCGTTCCCTTGGCCGACCACAGGCGCAGCGTGTTGACTACGCCGTTGCGGTAGCCGGCGACCGGGAAGTCGAAGGGCATGGCAAGCACGGCGTCGGTGCCTGTCCATTTTACGCGCAGGCGGCCTTGGTCGTCGGTGCGGTGCTCGGTGCGGCCGTAGAAGCGCACCCGGATGGTGTATTCGGGGCGGCCGATCGCCCAGGGGGTGCCCAGGCTCAGCCATTTGTCGGGCACCTCCATCTGATGGCCGTTGACGATTTTTTGCTGAAAGATGCCGTAGTTGTAGAAGATGCCGTAACCGATCGCCGGCAGGCCCAAAGTGGCCATGGAGTCCATAAAGCAGGCCGCCAGGCGGCCGAGGCCTCCGTTGCCGAGGGCGGCGTCGTGTTCCTGCTCGCACAGGTCCTCGTATTTCAGGCCGTAAGCGGAAAGCGCCTTGCGCAGGGGCTCCTCGATGCTGAGGTTGGAGACGCAGTGGTTGAGCAGGCGGCCGATCAGAAACTCCATCGACAGGTAGTAGACGCGCTTGCGGTTGCTTTTGTGATAGCCCTGCTGGGTCTTGATCCAGCGTTTGAACAGGCGGTCGCGCACGGTCAGCGCGGCGCTCATGAAATTGTCATGGTCGGTCGCGGTGTATCTGTCTTTGGCCAGCGACAGCCGGCGGCGTTCCCGGAACGAGAGCTCAAGGCTGTGGGCGGTCAAGTCCTCCTCGACATCCTGCTCGCTGTGCATATTGTGTTTGCGGGTTGCTTTGGTTTTTGCCATGGCCTGCTCCGTCGGAGTGATTTATACGTACAGCATATAGAGTTTCGCGCGGGGGTGTCTAGAAGCGGTACTGGAGCCCGGCGGAAACGTGGCCGATGGCGGATTCGATGATCGGCGTGGAACGAGAGGTAAATCCGGCGCTGCCCTCGACGTAGCCGGTAAGGGGATGCTTCCAATGGGTCTCGAAGCCGACGCCGGCCTGCAAAGCGCCGAAGATGCGGGTGCCGGTGACGCCGGAATAGGTGTAGGCGGGAGCGTTGGTTTCGACGTGGGTGTCGAGCTTCCATAAGTAGCCGGAGGCGTTGAGCTTGATGTAGAACCAGCGCCCGGCTTTGATATCGAAGCCGAGCCAGTAGATGTCGGTGGCGACGATCTCGCGGACGTAGACGCCGCCCGCGACGATTTCGTTGGTCTTGTAGGTGTCCCAGACGCGGCCGAAGACCATGTCAACGCCGCCCAGGTTGTAGTCGAGGCTGTGGATCGCGACCTGAAAACCGGTGCCGGCGGTCTTGGGCCGGGCCTGCCAGGAGATGCGGCTGAAGGAGGGGGACTGAAAGTCGGTCTTAAGCTGGGTCCAGACGCGGATTCGGGTATAGCCGGCGGAGATGGCCGCCTTGTTTAGGGAGCTGGGAGCCTTGAGGCGCATGTTCTCGCTGTCGAAAAAGGCGTCGTCGATCGACTGCGGGGCGCCGTCGCTGTCGAGGTCGTCGGGGCTGGAAAGCAGGGTCCCGATGACGGTCTCGAGGATCTGGGTTCCGAGGTTGGCGGCGCTGTCGGCGCTGCTCAGGGTTCCGTGGGTTTTGAGGTCGGACTTGGCGCGCGCGACCTTGCCGCTTTTGCTGCGTGTCGTGGCTGTGCGCTTGAAGGCGGCCTGGGCGGGGAGGGACATGACGAGAATAAGCGCCGCGAAGACTGCCCGGTTCATGACGGGAGTATGGTACCTATTCTTCGGCGGCGTTTCTCCATGCTCGCCAGGAGGTGCCAGGTATGATAATCGCGGCCGATCACAGATAGGGAGAGAGCAAACGGGCAGCGGAGTCCCTGAGCCGCACAAGCAGGTTGCGCCCCAGTAAATCTTCACGGCGCAGCTCCTTGGCCGAACTGCGTTTATCCTCGATGAGCTTCTCCAATTCCCCGGCGAGATCGCGTCCGTAGCATTCCAGGTCGAACTCGAAGTTGAGCGTCAGGCTCCTTGAGTCCCAATTTCCCGAACCCAGAAGGACCCACGAGGAATCCACAATCATGAGCTTGGAGTGGTCGAACGGGGCCGGTGTCAGCCAAATCCTGCAACGGTGGCTCAGCAGTTCCGGCAGCAGGGGGGTGGACGCCCATTGAACGAGTCTCAGGTTGGAGCGTTCCGGCAGTATGATGTCTACCCGGATGCCGGTCATGGCCGCCACCGACAGCGCTGTAGCCAAGGCCTCGTCCGGAAGAAAATAGGGCGTCACCACCGCCACCGAACGCTCGGCGCACTCCAGGGCTCCCAACAGCGTCCAGCGCAGCTTGTCAAAGTCCTCGTCGGGGCCGTCCGCGATGGCGCGCACTACGGTATTGCCGGCCGGGCGCAGTTGCGGAAACCAGGATTCTCCGGACAACTGCTCGCCCGTTGCGCACAGCCAGTCCTCGGCGAAAACCTCCTGCATCTCCGCGACAACCGGCCCTTCGACCTTGAAGTGCAGGTCGCGCACTTTCGGGCGGTCGTCGCCATCCGACAGGCAGTTCTGGTCGATGTTCATCCCGCCGGTGAAGCCCGTCCTGCCGTCGACCACCATGATCTTTCTGTGGTTGCGCAGGTTCATGTACGGCATGCGCCACGGAGCATACGTGGGCATGAAGCGCGCGACACGCACGCCCGCGCGCTGAAGAGAGGAGGTGATGGGAGGCATGGAGTAGCGCGCGCCGACCGCGTCAAGCAGGACGCGGATCCGGATGCCGCGCCGCACGGCGCTCGCCAGAGCGCTTTTGAACTCGGAGCCCGCCCGGTCGTTGGCGAAGATGTAGGATGCCAGAGTTATCGAGCGTTCTGCCTTGTTGATGGCTTGTATCATGGCGGGATAAGCTTGGTCCCCGCCCAAGAGGGGGACGATGCGGTTTTTGGACAGCAGCGGCCGGCGCGTCAGCCGATCCGTCATTTTCGCCAGCGAGAACATTCGCCCGTGATTCGCTCCGACCGCGTCGAGGATCTCCCGCTCCCCCGCAGGTTCGCAGCAGTCGGCGAAGCGGAGCATGCTCGCGTTTTTGCGCAGCCGGGCCGCTTTGCGCCGAATCCGATTTATTCCGAACAGCAGATAAAGCACCGCGCCCAATACCGGCGCAAGCCAAATGAGGCCGATCCAGCCGGTCGCGGCCCGGGTGTCGCGCTTGTTCAGCAGCACATGCATCGAGGCGGCCAGGGCCATGACGAGGGTGAGAAAGCCGATGAAATGAGGAGAGAAGTCGTGGAGAAGACCGGCCGTCGTTGTGAGTAGGTCGCTGAGCATCGGGACTTGCATTACTGCACCTAAAGTCAGTGTAGCTATTTGGTAGGGTGGTTGTTGTATTGTGAGCAGATGAGAGCGCGTGACCAACGGCAGCCAAAAGTGTTGAATGTCATCTGAACAGCAGTTGGAGAGTTTGCGCAGCTTTGCTGCGCCATTCTCAGTCCGGCGCCAATTGCGCCGGCTGGCTGAGCGCCCGCTTGACGCGGGCGGGACTTTGCGCTTCGCGGTGATAGGCGACTGCGAGCCTGGACGATTTTGGCTCAGTCGAGCGATGTTCGGCGCGCCGGGGGTCTTCCCTCGGCTCATGGATCTTATTGCGGATGACGGCGTGGAATTCGTCGTTCAGCTTGGAGATATGGTCAGCCGCGGCACTTTGCCCAACTACGCGCGGCTCTTCGCAACCCTCGCGGAGTTCAACCAGCGAATCCCGTTTCTTCCAGTGCCCGGCAATCATGAGCGCAGGTCGCCGCATTTTCGGTCGGATTCGAGCCTTTTTCGCGCTTTCTTCGGGAAGAGCAATTATGCGTTCGACTGCGGCCCGGCGAGGTTTATCGTCCTGGACACCAGCGACCGGCGGCTGACCCAGCTTCAGCTTTCATGGTTGGATAGGGCGCTGCGTACCCCGCTGAAGAAGCTGGTTTTTTCGCATTTTCCGCCCACCTGTATTCGGGAATGGACGTCCATGTTTCGGATCCCGACTTCGGCGTGCTTCCGCAAGGGAGCCGAGGCTTTCGCAAGGCTCGTATCCGAACGGAGCGTCGACCGAGTGTATGTGGGGCATATCCACGCCCTGGCATGTACGAGGCACCGGGGTGTGCAGTACGTCCTTTCCGGAGGAGGCGGTTCCCCGCTCTATCCTTGGCCAGCGGGTGAAAGGAGCCATCACTATCTGCTGGTCAGCGTTAATGAGCTGGGCATTAGCGAGGAAGTCCGATACCTCGGTGGAAGGTCTAGATCGCTGGATGTCTCATAGCTCGCTGGGGCGCCATCCTTGGGACGCAGCATGCGGATCGCCCTCTCCAGTTTGCCCGCATAGGTCTTTAGTCCCAGAAAACGGTGGGACTTTTTCACCTTTCGCTTTCCCCCAATAGCCCACATACTGGGAGCATGAGCAAGCGGGGCTTCATCCTGACCTTCTGCCTAACCCTCAGCCTGGTCGGCTGCCGGGAAAAGGGGGACAAAGCCGAGAGCTGCGGCGACTCGTCCCCGCGCGCCTATGCCGCCAATAGCAAGGAGGCATCCGCCTCCGACACCTCCCAAGCGCAGAGCCGGTTGGGAAGCGCCGGGCAATCCGCCGTCCAGGCCCGCTCTCTCGGTAGCGGCGCCGCGGCGGACGCGGAGTCGCTCCGCCACAATGCTTCCAGGACCTTTGACGGTGCCGGCAGCCTGTCCGGCCTAACGCGCAACTCGGCCGTCTACGCCGGAGGGACCTCCAGCTATCCGCCGCGGCCGGAGCTGAAGATGCAGCAGCCCCGCAAGTTCCGGAGCTCGGCCCAGGAGCCGCCGTCCCCGCAGCTCGGCGCCGCCGGCGCCGGGAGCCTCTCGATCCGCAACGATCTGGGAGAGAAAATTACCGTCGCCTACAAGAACGCCGCCGGCCGCATCAACGCGGGCGCGCTGCAGCAGATCAGCCGCATCTTCCGCGATGAAAGGAACGGGAAGTACCGCGCCGTCCCGGTCGGCCTGGTGGACACCCTGGCCAAGATCCAGCAGCGGTTCGGAAACAAGACCATCCATCTCGTCAGCGGCTACCGCAGCCCGGAGACCAACAGCAAGCTGCGCCAGAGCAGCAAGAAGGTCGCCAAGAACAGCCTGCACATGCAGGGTATCGCCGCCGACATCCAGATCCCCGGGGTCTCGAGCTACGCCGTCGCCAAGTACGCCAAATCCCTCAAGGCCGGCGGGGTGGGGACGTACTCGACCTTCGTGCACGTCGACATCGGCGGCGTACGCTACTGGTAGCGCCTTCCCGCCGATTCAGCCCTGTTAAATTTGCCCGCAGGGCAAGGCGCTGGTCGGACGTCTAGGGCTTGGGAAGAGATGGCGCCCCGGAGGCCCTCAGCCATTCCCAGAAATCAGGATTGAGCTGGTAGTAATAGGGCCGCATGGGGGGTTCCGAAAATTCCAAAAACAACTCACCGTATTCGCGCATCACCTTCTTTTGCCTGTAGGAAGGCGGCTCTTTGGCGGCGTAGATTACGGACACTTTTTCGCTGTAGAGGTAGAGTCGGTCCAAAAGTGCGTGAAATTTCTTCGTCGAATGCCGCTTGGCCTTATCCTCAATCGATGTGCCGGGCAGCTCATGCAATTCTCCAGGAATCCGCCGACAATACGATATCGAGCCGCCCGCGGTTTCAAACATCGCCTCTCCGAGCGGTTTATGAAGCTGAATACTTTTTTTGACGCGTCTAATCGGATAGTAAAAGAGTTTAAACTGCGCACCGCCCGCCTCCCCCGTTGGCACCGGCCAGGAAGGTGACCATTCCATCGGGATGACGGCACTGCACGGAGGCTCGCCATAAAGACCGTTCACGATGCGTTTTAGATTATTCGACACAATAGAGTCTGACCCTCTCCAGCCAGAGCAGGACATAAGAAATACCAGTACAGCCAGAATAAATAGACTTTTTCTCATTGGACTTCCGTGAACCGTCCTCCTCTTATCTTGTAAGCTTTTCGGAATTTCCCCACGGGGACGAATCCCGCTCCCTTTGGAGGATCATCGCCGCTATCATTATAGTAGTAGCCCAGCACCTTCCCCGTCTTTTTTGAAACTTCGACTCCAGTCACTAGGATCGAATGACCCATCGCTCGCTGTGAGCTCTCCATTCCCCACAGCCACCGGGCATCCACGCTAGCGATGGCCATTTTCCCATTAAGAACTGCTTTATCAAACTCCTCGAGACCCACTTTGTCATGCTTAGTGACTATAAGGCCGTGATCGACGAGCATGCTTCCAGCGTACTGAAACGCAGTCCCGCCTCTAAAATACGCCTTCCTTATCGCTTCCTCGCGCAAGCGCAATTCATTCGCCTTAGGATCGCCCTTCTTAATAAACCCATGAGCTTCGAGGACTTGCTGCTGAGTCACCAGAGCGCAAGTGTCATTTTCTTGCTCGTGCACTAAACCGGCATACCGCGCCGGATCACCCACCGTCTGGGTCAGCCCCTTGCGGCGCATCGCGTCGATCTTCTTGCGCTCACCCTTAAAGCCGGAGAGGCGAAGAAACGCGTCAAAAGCGCCATCCGGCCCCTTTTCTTCGATCGAGGGCGGCGATATCGTATCGCCCTTTTTCCCAAACAGCGGCGGTACGGAGCCGGGAATATCCAACAGCGTCTTCTTCGGTTCCGCGTTAATTAGTGGATGATTAATGCGCGTATGCTCTCGCGCTGCGGCATTAATAATGCCGGTTGCGGACATCGAATCCGTGCGTTTCGCGAACGGATTATTGAACCTGGCCAGATTGATCTTCCCGATCGTTCTCCCGGGAGCTTCCACTTCCTTCCCCGCATCATCCTCAACGGAAGGATTATATACCCGGCTCAAGTCCAGCCTTGGGGACGGCTCCTTTCGGGTACGCCGCTGCAGCAGGATCAGTCGGTCGCGCAGCTTCCCCAACTCGATCGCGATCTTATTGGCCGCAATCCTCTTTTCCCTCAGCGGCCCCGCCTTCTTCTTGTCATCCCCCAGGGTGAAAGAATGATCAATCAGTCCCGACAGAGGCTGGAAGTCCGTAAAAACCGCATGCCCTTCCGTGCCCAAAGAGTCGACGCTTTCAGCCGCCTTTGCCTCTTGCATCACGCCGCCTTTCGCGACCGCATCCTCCAAAGCCTGAGTTTGATTCTGCAATCCTTCTATCCTCGCGGCAAGTCCCCGCAGCTTCGCATCAACGGAAGCATCGACCTGTTCAACCAGCGGCGGCTCGCTGTCATTGATCAGCGAAAACAGCCATATCGGCCGCGTATCCGCCTTAGGCAGGTCAAAGAAACGGCGGACGATGACCGTATAATCTGCGGACAGGTCCTTGAGCTTCTCGGTTTCGCACGGGGTGGTTGCGCACTCCCTTATGCGCTGGGAGATCGTCAACGCTTTTGAGAAAACGCCGCGGGTGGACTCGCAGGCCGGCGTCCATTTCGCGCACGCTTCTCGCAAATCGTGCAGGGTAAGGCGCGCATATTCGCAGGGCTTCGCCGGCCAGACGGCGCATAAGGCCTCCGTCTCTTTTGTTTCACCGGCTAAGGGGTCCGCCGCGGCGGCAGAGTTGAGGAGGGGATCCGCCCATAGCGGATCGCTTACGAGGAGAACGCAAAGTAGCAGGCGGAGGAGGGGCCGCATTGCTCGGGAACCTTTCCTTGGGAGGATAACCCCAGCAGGGCCGACATTCAAGGGGAAATTTACGGCGCGGCGAATTTTCTGCAACGAATTGTGAAATCAGCTCCGCGCAAGCAGCTGCCTATTCTCGGCAGCGTTTCTCCATCTCGGCGTAGATCGTCCGGCGGTGCAGGACGGCCCAGACGAGGACCTTCCGTTTCTGTACCTGATAGGCGATGCGGTAGTGTCCGGTGCGGATGCGGCGCAGCCCGCGCAAACTGCCGCCGAGGGGTTTGCCATACTTTTCGGGGCTTTGCGTCAGCCGCTGTTTTATTGCCCTAAGAATCTTCTGCTGGGCGCCGCGCCCAAGGCCGCGGATATCTCCTTCGACTTCGGGACGGAAGAAGATGACGTAGGCGTCAGCGACCAAGACGCTTTTCCATACCCTTGAGGGTGAGGGGTTTCGCGGACCTGGCCGCGCGTTCCTCGACGATCTTTTCCAAGGTCACGTCCTCGAGGCGTTCGAGGGCCTCGCGTATGAGATCGCGGGCCTTGGTGGACATGGAGACTCCGTCCTCTCCGGCCAGCGCAGCGACGGCCTCATAGAGGGGGCCTTCAAGCATAACCTGGAGGCGCGGATTCTTGGTCGGCATGGGACTAATATAGTGTACCATAAGTGGTGAACCACGTCAAGGGTCGTCTGCGCGCAGGGGCCTTCCCATAGATACGCTTCAGGCGAGTATTAGTTCCATACAGCGTTCCTGTTTCTTAATTGATACCATCTCACCCCATGAAGAAGCTCGTCTGCGGCGCCCTTATCATCTCCTTCGCTCCGATCCTCGTCAAAGCCGCGAGCCTCGGCCCCACCGCCATCGCATTCTATCGCTGCGCCGCCGCCACCATGGTCATGCTCGTCCTGCTGGCCGTCATCCCCAAAATGCGTCCGGACAGAGCGCGGATGCCGGACCCGAAGGTTCTTGTCTTCTGTCTCGGTTCCGGCTTGTTCTTCGCCCTCGATCTCTTCGTCTGGCATCGCTCTCTGGTCTGGACCGGCGCCGGCATGGGGACCATTCTCGCCAATACCCAGGTCTTCTACGTCGCGGCCATCGGCATCCTTTTTTATAAAGAAGCGGTCACTGTGCGCTTTATGATCGCCGTTCCCGCCGCCTTTATCGGCGTCTATCTCCTCGCCGCCTATCAGGCTCCGGCGCTGCGGGGGGAGAACTACCTTCTCGGCGTCGTCTGCGGCCTGACCACCGGCTTTATGTATACCGGATTTCTCGTCCTGCTCAGAAAGGCCGAGCTCCTCCTGGGAGAGAAAGGGACGCTGTGGAACCTCACCTGGATGTCGGGAAGCGCCGGCGTCTTCCTGCTGCTGTTTGCCTTGGGCGAAGGGACCCTCACCGTGCCGCGCGGCCAGGACCTTCTGTGGCTTATGCTTCTCGGCGTCGGCCCCCAGACCTGCGGCTGGCTGCTGATCACCGCCGGGCTGGCCGAGGTCCCCATTTCCAAGGCCGGGCTGGTGCTGCTGCTGCAGCCGACTTTGGCGACCGTCATGGGGGCGCTGATCTATGGAGAGCGCTTCGCGGCGGTGCAGGTTATCGGCGCGCTGCTGACTATCGGAGCGATCTACCTGGGGATAACGAGGGATATCGGCCGCGCAAGCAATCCCTGAACCGGCTGTGATTGTGCGGCCGTTTTAGAATGGTGTAGCATACAGTCACTCTCCCAGGGAGATGCCCCCATGAAACCAAGAACAACTTTACCGATCTGCATGGTCTTTTTCGCGCAGGTATTTGCGGGCTGTTTTGCGCCTAAGCAGAACACCGGACAGCTGATCAAGCAGATCCAGGCTGCGGCGGTCACTACAAATGCCGATTCGCCGTACAAGGACCTCACCGTCGGGGTGGTCCAGTCCAAAAATACGATAAAGAATATGGCGCGCAGCAGGGCGAAATGGAACGCGTCGCATTTTACGGTGATCCTTAAGACCGAGATGGAGGGGTACTGGACAATTCTTAAGCGCAATTTTAAGTCGGTGACAGATATCGATTCGCTTGAGGATTTGGGTAACAGCCCGGTGGATGTGATCGCGCTTCTGGATGTGTACGCGAAACCGCCGCCGGGCGCTTTCGGGAGCGTGAAAGTCGATGCCGGCATGACGATGTTCGTGCCTGGCGGCCGGGAACTCGATGTGTTCCGCGGCAAGAAACAGCGAAGCCAGAATGAGGGCATTTCATTACACGATACGGACGGCCAGCAGAGGAATATGAGGCGTACTTTTAAAGAAACGCAGCAGCAATTGGAAACCGCGCTATTGGCTTCACAAAAGCTCCAGGAGTTTGCCCGGGCGCGCGGGGGCTCCGGGGGGACGACAACCCCGGCCGCCGAGCCCCGCGCATACAACTCCGACGTGGACCTCCCCGCCTATGAGCAAAATGAGAATTCCGCTAATTATGCGATGGTCGTGGGCGTCGAAGACTATGACAACCTGCCCCGAGCCGACTTCGCGGAGCGCGATGCCCGGGCGGTGCGGGAGCATCTCCTGGCTTTGGGCTATCCTTCGCAGAATCTCATCTATCTGACCGGTCGTAAAGCTACTCGCACCAACATCACTAAGTTCCTCGAATCCTGGCTGCCGCAGAACGTGACCGAACAATCCCAGGTCTTCTTCTATTTCTCCGGCCACGGCGCGCCGGATATCGCCAGCAAATCAGCGTATCTCGTGCCTTGGGACGGCGATCCCAGCTTCCTTGAGCAGACCGCCTATCCGATCAGGAAACTCTATAAGCAGCTAAACGCTTTAAAAGCCAAGCAGGTGGTGGTCGCCATGGATGCCTGCTTTTCCGGCCAGGGCGGCCGTTCGGTTTTGGTTAAAGGTGCCCGGCCGCTGGTGCTGAAGGTGGATACCGGTCTAAGCAGCGTGAAGGGCAAGCTCGTTGCTCTGGCCGCCGCGGGCGACGAAGAGATTACCGGGACCGAGAAATCTCAGGGGCATGGTCTGTTCACATACTACCTCTTGCGGGGACTCAACGAAATGCGCGGTAAGATAACCGTTAATGCGCTTCACGAGTACCTGCAGCCTCGGGTCCATCAGGCGGCGCGGCGCGAGAATCGCGAACAGAACCCGCGGCTTGTTTCCAGCGAAGAGTTCAAGGAGCCGATTCGCCTTCGCTGAGGTGAATCGGCTCGTTGGCGCAAGCAATCCCTGAACCGGGAAGCTACTCGTAGAGCTGCAGCAGGTAGCGGATCATGTCGGTGCTGGTAACGATTCCCTCGAGGTTCCCGTCGTCATCAACAACCGGGACGGCGTTAAAGCCGTTCTTGTACAGGACCTGGGCCGCATAGCGCACGGTATGCGAGCGGGAGATCGTGATCAGCTTCTTGGTCATGATGTCGGTGATCGAGAACTGCCGGTCCATGATGGCGTCGGCGGTGGCGTCGTCCTTGTTGGCGCTGGGCAGCACGGCGCGCATGATGTCATGGGAGCTGATCAGGCCGACCAGCTTCCGGTCCCGGACGACCGGCAGGTGATGGATCTTGTTGTCGAGGAGAAGGTGGCGCGCTGCGCTGGGTTTCTGCTCCTCGTTGACGGCGATGATGTCCTTAGCCATGATCGACGTTATCGGCTCGTCCTGTTTCACGCTGCCTCCAAAGATGCCGGCCTAGGTGACGTCTCGCGGGTATTATAGCGCGGCGCGGCGGGTTTGGCTACCGGACGTTCTTGGCGATGCGCAGCGTCTGATAGATCGCCAGCAGCGACAGCGCGATCCACAAGACGCCCCAGACCGCGGCCGGGATCAAGGTGAGCTCGGCGAGCATGCGGGCGTCCGAGCGGCAGGAGCGGACCATGACGTCGCTCCAGATATCGAGGACCGCGTAGCCGCAGGAGGTCACGCCGATGAGCTTGAGGATGAAGTCGTTGACATCGTCGTGCAGCCAGCGCGCCGAGGCCAGCAGCGCGGCCGTCGCGGCGGCGCCGAAGACAAAGCCGAAGATGTTGCGCACGTAGAGCGCGGTCACGAGGCCCAGCAGCAGGCCCAGGGCTCCGGTCAAAAGCTTGTCGCGCCGCGCCCAGGATGAGCCGATGATCAGCGCCGAGCCGAAGAGCAGGCTCCCCAGGTAGCCGGCGTTGAGGGTGAGGAAGCGCGAGCCGCCGCGGGTCAGGGCCAGGCCGCCTTGATTGGCTGCGAACGTGATCCGCTCGAGCGAGCCGCCGGTCGCGATCGCCGCCAGCCCGTGGCTGATCTCGTGGAAGAAAACGATGAGGATCTTCAGCGGCAGCAGGATGCGGGTGTTCCACAGCAGCGCGATCAGAACGAAGCAGCCGAACAGGCTCCAGATGTTCTTGCCGCCCCAGCGTTTTATCATCGCGGCTCCTATTTTAACCTGCGCGCGTCATCGTCCGAGAGTATCCGGCCGAAGTGGCGGCCTTGGATCTCCGCGATCCTGGGATCAAAATTCTTTTCGTCGGCGTCGGCGCCGCCGTAGCGCAGGCCGACGAAGGGAATCGACAGGCTGGATTCGACCGACTCCAGATTGTAGCGCTTGTCGTCGATCATGACGATGCGCGCGGGCTTAAGTCCTGCTTTGTCCAGGAACTGCTTGAGGACCTCTCCTTTGGGATTGCCGTGGGCGAAAAGCACTCCGTTGTGAAAAGCCGCAGGTTTAGGCAGGTCGAGGGTGAGGCCGTCCGGGGCCGCGGGCCGGCTCCGGAAGTCTACATTGACTTCGAGAAGCTGACGGAAGGTGTCCCAGTGGAAGCGGGGGTCGCGGGCGGTGAGGGCCATGACCATATGGCCTTTCTGGATGAGGCGGATGAACTTGGGGCCGCCGCTTTCGACCGGGACCATGCTTGAGATCTTATGCACGCGGTTCCAAAAGGCGATAGCCCGTTTATGCGCGTCCTCTTCGCTCAGCCCTTCCTTGAGGTAGCCCTTGACCAGCCCGTCGTACCACATATGGGTGCCGAGCATCTGAGCGGGCTTCATCACCGTATTGTCCAGATCGAAGATGACCAAGGTCCCCGTGGACAGGTGCGCCTTGGCTTCCGCCAGCGACTTAATCTCGAATATCTCGCAGCGGCCGGGCACCGCCAGCGCCGCGCCGATGAATAATGCGGTCAGAATTCGCTTCATGCTTCCCTCCCTGCTACAAGTCTATGAAAAATTGGTAAGCTCGTCTCCATGAACAGAAAATCAGCCTTCCTGCTCGTCGCAGCCCTTTTGTGCGCCTGCGCTCCCAAGAGCGAGCCGCAGGTTAAAACACAGACGCCGCCGGCAGCGTCCGCTCCGCCGGCGCCTGCCCCGATTCCCGCCGCGGCAGTCAAGACGGCGGCCCCCATACCGGGCAACGCCACCGCGACCGCGCCGGAGACCTTCAAGGCGCGGTTCAAGACCACCAAGGGGGAGTTCGTGATCGAGGCGCACCGTTCCTGGTCGCCGCACGGCGCCGACCGCTTCTACAATCTGGTAAAGCTCGGCTACTTTGAGAATGTCGCCTGCTTCCGCGTGGTATCCGGCTTTATGGCCCAGTTCGGCATTCACGGTGATCCGGCGCTCAGCGCCCAGTGGCGCGAAGCGAAGATCCCGGACGATCCGGCGATCGGGCAATCCAATGCGAGAGGCGCGATTTCCTTCGCCATGGCGGGCCCGAACACCAGGACCGTCCAGCTCTTCATCAACTACGTGGACAACCGCATGCTCGACGGCATGGGATTTACGCCGTTCGGCCGGGTGGTCTCGGGGATGGAGGTCGTCGACCAGTTGCACGGCGGCTACGGCGACGGCCCGCCGCGCGGCCGCGGCCCGAACCAAGGGCTGATTCAGACCCAGGGCAATGACTACCTCCGCCGGCACTTCGACGGCCTGGACTATATCCTGAGCGCTTCGCTCGAGTAGCCGGCTATTCGGGAAACAGCCGGAAGCGCAGGTGCGCTCCCTGCAGGCGGCTGTAGAGCTCGTAAAAGCGCAGATACAGCCCCGTCGACAGCAAGGCCAGCAGGCAGGTGGCGGTGCGGAAGAAGCCGAAGCGCGTGCGGCCGTACCTGCGCGCCAGCTCGGACCATTGCGCCGCGGCTTCGCGCCATTCGCCGCGCATCCGGTAAAGCAGGATGCGCCGCCGAAAATACTCCATCTCTTCCTGCTGCCGGTAGCGCTCGGTGAACTCCTTGCCGTGCAGGTCCAAGAGCGGGTCGATTTCCCGGTGAAAGATCGCGTTCATCTTCATGTCGAGTTCGAGTTTCCGGGGGCTGCGGTATCCTGCAAAGCAAAAATTTCCGCCATGGTTGCGGTGCACCCCTAGAATCTTCGGGATGTTGACCGCCTTGGCGCGAAACAGTACTTTCACGAAGAGCATGTCGTCGAGGTAATAGAAGACGTCCTTGGGGATGGGCAGCGCGCGGACCAGCTCGGACCGGCGGAAGGCCAGTCCGCTGGTCGCCGTGAAGTGGATGCGCTTGTCCAGGAAGTCTTCCAGCGTATAGCTCTCCGGCCAGTCCGGGAAACGCTGGGGCAGCGGGCGCCCGGCGGCGTCCACGTCCTGCAGGAAGTGCTGGACGATGCCGACCCGTTTGTCGGCGAAGGGGGCGGCGACCGCTGCCAGCTTCTCGGGCTTCCAGTAGTCGTCCGAATCCAGCAGGCAGATGATGTCGCCGCGCGCCGCCTCGAAGCCGGTATTGAAGGCGGTCGCCTGTCCCCTGTTCTCCTGCAGTATCGCGCGTACCCGCTCGCCGAAGGAACGGATGACGCTGCGCGAGTCGTCGGTCGAGCCGTCGTCGACCACGATGCATTCCACCTCGCCGTCGTATTTCTGGCGCAGCACGCCGTCGATCGCCTCGCCGAGATAGCGGCCGTAGTTGTAGTTGTCTATGACAACCGAGACCTTGGGGGTGAACACCATGTCAGCGGGCGGCGTTCGCTGCGCTCGCGCGCAGGATGCTGGCCGGCAGCGGCCCCGGCTGTCCCATGGAGTGCTCGTAGCGCCGGGCGTTGCCGGACGGGTTGAAGGGGATGCTTAGGGCGGCGCGGACATCGCGCTCGGCCGCGTCGCGCAGCTCCACCAGGCGCTCAGCGCTTAGGTGCTCGGTAAAGACAAATGACTGGTAGCCGCCGTCCGGATCTCCCTTGTAGTAATCCGCCACCTGCGTGTAGTCGACCTCGCGCGCGAAGAGCTTGTCGCCCGTCTTCTCGTAAGTGTAGACCCATAGGCCGACTTTGTCCGCGACCGGTACGGCACGGTCGTAGTACGGCGTGCCGGGATAGGTGGTGATCAATGTGATGTCGAAATCCGCCGGCTTGACCTCGAGCAGCCAGTCGCTCGTGTCGCGGATGGTCTTTTCGGATTCGCCCGGGTGCCCGACGGACATCAGCGCCTTGACCTTGAGGTCGTGGCGCCTGGCGATCTCCATGCAGCGGGTATTATCCTCGCGCGTGGCTTTCTTGCTGATGTTCTCGAGGATGCGGGGCGAGCCGGATTCGAAGCCGGTGAGGATCCAGCGGAAGCCCGCCTCGCGCATCGCCTCCGCCTGCACGTCGGTGAAGAGCTGGGATTTAATAAAGCCGCGCAGGCGAAACTCGACGCCCAGGCGGTCCTGCAGAGCGCGGATAGCGCGCATGAGCTCGACGATGCGGGGGTTGACGTTGAGCTCGTCGTCGTAGAGCATGAAGCCGCGCACGCCGTAGGTCTTGTGGATATGCTCCATCTCGGCGACGATATTCCCGGGGCTGCGCATGCGTATCCGGCGCAGCATCGGCGACTCGCGGCCGCCGCAAAAGCCGCACTGGAACGGACAGCCGAGCTGGGCGATCATGGACATGGCTCGCAGGCCTTCGATCTCGTAGCGGTAGCTCTCGGCGTCGATCAGGTGCCGGGCCGGAAAAGGCAGCTCGTCGAGCCGCTGGTTGGACAGAAACAGCGGCGAAGCCGGATCATCGGCGTCGATGAGCTGCCGTTCACCCTTCAGCGCTTCGAAGATCGCGTCCTCGCCGTCGCCGGCGACCAGGATGTCGTACATCTCCTGCAGCTGCTTGAAGGCCGCGGTCGCGCGTCCCGGCGTCCCCCGCTTTTTTTCCCGCTTGCAGGCCGCGTTGACCAGAGTGATATGGGGGCCGCCCAGAATCACGCGGGCATCCGGGCGTTGGCCGCGCAGGACCTTGAGGATTTTGGTCGCCGCCGGGAGCTGCGGCGTGGTCGCGGTAAGACCGAAGATTTTGGCGCCGGAGGCCGCCGCATGGATGGCCGCGACCTCTTCGAAATTCTCCACGCCGGAGAGGTCGAGCATTTCAACCGCATGCCCCGCCTTTTCCAGGACCGCGGCGATCTTGAGAATGCCCAGGGTCATGAAGACGCGCTCATCGAGCAGGAAGATCGACGGCGGGGTGATAAGGCAGATTTTTTCGCTCATTTTCACGAGTATACCCGACCTGCTGAAATAATGCAATAAGTCGCGCCGCACCGACTCCGCCGCCGCTTAAGTCGCGCTGAGCAGGGGCGCCAGGCCCTTTTTCAGGCAGCCGGCCCATAGTCCGTGCAGGCGCTCATTGGGATGGCCTTCGCCCGGGACCTTGAACTCCGGACGGAACATGCCGGGGACACGGCAGTCGATGTAGTCGATGCCGGCCGCACTGAAGAACGCCGCGTACCGCTCTCCTTTTTCCGCAGAAAGGTTTAGCAGCACCACGATCAGCCGCGAACCTTCGGCCCGGGAAAAACGGTTAAGCTCCGCGAGCAGTTTGCGGGTGACCTCCTCCGCCTGAGCGATATGTGAGGCGCTGCGTCTGCGGGTCCAGGCGTCCCGGATCAGCGATATGAGCGCCGACCGTTCGTCGAGACGCTTCATCGGGTAGCCCGCCGGCGGGCGGCAATCAAGCTCACCGCCGTTCCCGGCCCGGCAGTAGGGCACCTGCAGATGGGCGCGCCGGGAAAAAAGGGTAAGAAAACGCAGCCAGCGGGGGTCTCCGACATTTCTCAGTTCATGATGCTGCACGAAGCCGTAGAGCACGAAGCGCGGATTCGGCCGTCCCTGCAGGACATGGCGCTTGAGCGCCAATAGGGATTGATAGGTGCCGTACGCGCCCGTTCCGTAATTCAGCACCGTCGTGCCGGGGAAATCCGCGCGCAGCTTCCAGGCGTACGTGTCCTCGTCCGAGACCGCCCAGCCTTGCGTGAAGGAACCGCCCAGGACGACGACGGCGGGTTTCGTATCTGTCCGCCCGGGGGCGGTTGCGCGCAGCCCATCGTCCCAAAACGTCATGCGGATATCCGGCAGGCCGTCCTGATATGCCGGGATTACGTAGCGTCCCGCTTTGCTGCGCCAGCCGAGTTCGGGATCCGGCTCGTGCATCGTCGGCTCGTTGGGATAAATCCTCGGCTGCCAGCCGTATCCCCGGGCGCGCAGGCCCGCCTCAACGGCAGCCAGCGTCACGCAGGCGCTTAGCAGCGCCAGGATCAGCTTCTTGGCGGCTTCCGACCTCCGGTTCACTCGGGAACAAGCGCGCGGACCTTGTCGATCAGCTGCTGGCGGCGGAAAGGCTTGACGAGGTAATCGTCGGCGCCGACTTTTAGGGCGTCGGCTTTATCGTTGTCGTAGACTTTTGAGGAGGCGACCAGGATGCGCATGCCCTGCAGGGTGTCATCGGCCCGCAGCCGCTCGCATACGGTGAAGCCATGGAGGCCCGGCATCAAGAGGTCGACGATGGCGATGTCCGGCTTCCAATCATGCGCCTTGGCGATACCGCTCTTGCCTTCCATCGTGCAGAAGGTCTCAAAGCCCTCGTCGCGGAGCATCTTCGCCATCAGCGTGGAGAGGTCCTCGTCGTCGTCGATAATTAGGGCCTTGGGCTTCATTCCAGGGATGTAGTGTAGCGTTCGGCGTCGGCGTCGTCAAGCGGTTCTTAGAGGCCTGTTTCGCGCTTCCAGTCCGCGAAAAACTCCTCGTAGGTCCGGTGGAAGTGCTTGCGAAAAAGCGCCGCTTCGTCGCCGCCGGCGCCCAGCTCCTTGAGGTACTCTACGATGTTGTAGAAGCCTCGCCGCTGTTTGAGGCGGCGCGCGAGCGACAGGGACATGTCGTACGCGGTAATCGCCTGGCGGGTATCCATTCCGGCAAAGCGCTGCTTGAGCCGTGCCGCCGGCAGAATGCCGCCCGCTGCGCGCAGCCGGCGCTCGGCCTCGGCGCTGTCCTTGCCTTCCACCAGCTGGGCGAGGCCCTCATTGAGCCATGGCGGGCAGGCGGGGGAAAGGCGGAAAACCGCCGCATGCGTGTACTCATGAAAGACGACGGCGCGTATCCGTTCCTGTTCGGCGTCGTAGTCGGTGAGCGGGATGCGGATTTTTCCATCGAACAGCGCGCCCGCCCAGGCGTCGGGCTTGAGCGCGGCGGCGAAATCGACGGGATCGTAGAACAGGACCTGGACGCGGTCTTTGAGCTCAAAGAGCAGCTCTCGTCCGACCTCCACATGCGCGCGGTCCAGCAGCCGCGAGATGCGGGGCTTCGCGCGGAGAAAGTCCGCCTGCCGGGGACCGCTGTAGTGGAAGTCGAAGTGGATGGACGAATCGTTCGAAAAGCCGCTTTCGCCTTTGGCCTTGGCGAGCAGCGCGGACATCTGCGCGCTCGCGGAATCCAGCGTCAGCCCCTTCTCCAGCGTCGTCACGGCCTCCGCGATCCGTCCCTGTTCGTAATAGATTTGCCCCAGCAGGGCGTAGGCTTTGGCCTCGTCCGGGAAATCGCGGACCGTCCTTTCCAGCTCCGTCGCGGCCTGCAGCGGATCCCCGGACTGATAGGCGCAGTAGCCCGCGGTGTAGGAAAAGACGGCGCGGGAGGGGTCCGTTTCGGCGGCGCTGCGGAAAGAGGACAACGCGCGTTCGTAGCGTTCCCGGCCGCTTCCTTCTTTGATGGCGCTTTGGCCCTTGTGAAAGTGTGCTGCGGCTAGATTTGCCCGCAGCGCCTGGTCGGCGAAGTCGTTGTGGCGGGCACGCATGAACTCGGCGATCGCTTCATCGTAGCGGCCGGCTGCCAGGTGTTCGATTCCCAGTTGGTTGTGGCGCCGAGTCTCGGGATCGACCGCAGCTACGGGACCGGCCTGGACGCCGGCTGCGGGCGCGCTCTTGGGGGCGGCGGTTTCAACCCCGCTCTTCGGCTGTACGCTTTTTTCGAGCAGGCGCGTCCCGACGGCGAGCAGGGCGCAGAAGAAAATGCCGAGAAACAGCAGGTTTCGGGCGCCCGGGTCCACGCCCTATTTAAGCATTATGCGCCGCCGTTTCCGCCGTCCGCCCGGCGGCGGCGGGTGCGCTTGTAATCGCCGTAGAGCTCAGCGTAACGGCGGCTCAGGCGCAGCAGCGACTCATGGTCGCCTTGCTCCACTATGGTGCCGCGGTCTACGACGTAGATCCGGTCGGCGGCACGTACCGTGGAAAGGCGGTGCGCGATGACGACCGTGGTCCGGCCGGTGGTCAGGCGGGCGAGCGCCCGCTGCAACGTCTTCTCGGTCGCCGCGTCCATGGCGCTGGTGGCCTCGTCGAGCACGAGGATCGCGGGATCGGCCAGCAGCGCCCGCACGTAGCACACGACCTGGCGCTCGCCGTGGCTCAGCCGGCCGCCGCGCTCGCCGACATCCGTCGCATAGCCGTCGGCGAGCGCTTCCAGGACTTCGTGCGCGCCGAGGGATTTCGCGGCGTTGAGTATCTCATCGTCCGTCGCGTCGGGATGTCCGAAGCGCAGGTTGTCCATGACCGTCCCCGAGAAGAGGTAGCCGTCCTGCGGGATGACGCCGACGTGATCGCGCAGGGACGTGAGCCGGATGTCGCGGACGTCCCGGCCGTCGATGCGGACGTGTCCTTCCTGGGCTTCGTAGAAGCGGCACAGCAGGGCGATGATCGAGGTCTTGCCGGCGCCGGTATGGCCGACGAAGGCGGCGGTCGTTCCCGGCTCGATCGCGAACGAGGCGCCGCGCACGATCCAGGGCAGCTCCGGGCCGTAGCGGAAATGGACATGGGAGAACGTCACGCGGCCCTTGACTTCGGACAGAGCGCCGGCGCCGGTCCGGTCCTGTATCTCCGGCTGGGTGTCGAGGACCTGAAAGACCCGCTCGCCCGCCGCCGCAGCTCCCAGCAGCTCGTTGTAGAGCTCGCCGAGCTGCTCGATCGGCTCGAATACCGATTCCAGCAGCAGCAGAAAGGCTACCAGTTCGCCGATCGTCAGCTCGCCGCGCATTACCAGGGCGCCGCCGTATATCAGGATAGCGGCGCCGCCGATCCCGTAGTGCATCGAGACCGCCGGAAGATACGCCGACCATATCATGATCGTACGCAGGGCCGTCTTCTGCAGCCGGCGGATCAGGCGGCGTCCTTCGGCCAGGGTTTTATTTTCCTGGACCGTGGCCTGGATGATGCGCATGCCGTTTATCGTCTCGGCGTAGTGCGCGGTCACGCGCGAGAGCGCCGCTCGCGCATCGCGGTAGGCGCGCATTCCGCGCCGGCGGAATATCTCGGAGGAGAGCACCAGCGTCGGCACGCAGATAATTACCACCAAGGACAGCCGGTAGTCGTAATAGGCCATGGATGAGAGGGCGAAAATAAGCAGGAATACCGCGCTCGTCAGAATCACCGGCCCCCATACGAGCGGATGCTCCAGGGCGTCCACGTCGCGGTCCACGCGCGCGATGATGCGTCCATGCTGGGTGCGGTCAAAGAAGCTCATCGACAGCGTCTGCACATGCTCGAATACCGCGCGCCGCATGTCGCCAAGGATGCGCTGGCCGCAGCGGGCCAGCAGACGGATCTCGACGATGATCCAGCAGGCGCGCAGCAGCGTATTGCCGGCGTAGGCCAGACAGACGAGGGCCAGTCCCGTTTCCGCTCCCGCGACGAGATAGCTGTCGATCGCGATGCGCACCAGATGCGGACCGGCGAGATAGGAGAAGCACCAGCCGATCTCCATCACCAGCGCCGTCACGATCGGTTTCCGGTAGGGAGCGATGAACCCGCCCAGACGCCGCATGTTGGTCCAGGTCGGCCGCGCCTGCGCGAGCTCCTCTTCCAGCCGCCAGTCCTTGCTATCCGCCATGGCCTTGCTCCACAGCGGCGGGCGCGGCGTCCAAGACCTGTCCCGCGAATAGTTCGCGGTAGACCGCGCAGCGAGCGAACAGGTCCTCATGGGTGCCGGAGTCGATGACGCGCCCCGCTTCGACCACGATCACGCGGTCCGCCAGGAGTACGCCCGAAAGCCGCTGGGTGACGATCAGGGTGGTGCGGCCCGTCGCCGCGTCGTGCAGCGCCTCGACCAGGCCGCGCTCGGTCTGCGCGTCAACGCTCGCCATGGCGTCATCGAGCACTAAAATGCGCGGGTCGGCGAGAAGCGCGCGCGCGATAGCGACCCGCTGCTTCTGTCCGCCGCTCAAGGTCACTCCCCGCTCGCCGACTACGGTCTCTAGTCCGTCGGAGAGCTCTTCGACGAAGGCGGCGAGCTGCGCCGTTCCGGCGGCGGCCAGGATTTTCTCGTCGTTCGCCTCGTCCATCGCGAATGCCAGGTTCTCGCGGAGCGTGGCGGAGAACAGAAAGGTCTCCTGGAAAACGCAGCCGATCGCGCGACGCAGGTCCTTTAGGGGGAGCCGGCGTATATCCGTTCCATCGAGACGGATGCTCCCCGACTGCGGGTCGAAGAACCGCAGCAGCAAAGAGATTAGGGTCGACTTGCCGCAGCCGGTCGGGCCGACGAGCGCCACGCATTCTCCGGGACGCACCGCGAAAGACAGCTCATTGAGCACGCGCTCGCTGCCGGGGTAGCCGAAGGCGACCGCCGCGAATTCCAGGGCGCCGCGCCCCGGCGGCAGGACGGAGGGGGAGCTGTCCTGGGGGACCGTATGCGGGCTGTCGATGAGCTCGAAGAGCCGCTGGGCGCTTACGCCCGCCTCCTGCGAGATCGCGACGAGACGGGTCAGGCTGTGCAGTTCGTGGAATATCCTGCCCGCGTAGAAGAGGCAGGCCACGACCGCGCCTTTGGCCAGGGTGCCCGCGATGACGAGCTTGCCGCCGAGCAGCAGGATCAGCGGTACGCTGAGCCCGAAGAGCGTATGCGCCAGCGGCATGCGGAGGCTCCAGAAGTCGGTGACGTCGATGGTGCTGTTGACATAATGGTCGAGCTTGCCGACGAAGCGCGTGCGCTGGGCGCCTTCTCGGCCGAAGGATTTAACGATCTTTACCCCCTCGATATTTTCCTTTATGTCGAGCGCGACCCCGTCATAGACGTCGTCCGCCTTGCGGTTGAGCGGTTGCAGACCTCGCGCCGTCCAGTAGAGCAGGCTGGCGCTCAGCAGGAAGCAGACGGCGGTCACGGCGGCCAGCAGCGCGCTGCGCGCTGCTATCAGAACGAAGGTTCCCACGACCATGAGGCTCAGCTGGATGAGGGTAAATATTACGATCCCGAAAAACGGCTGCATCTTCTGGATGTCGCGCGATACGCGCGCGATGATTTGTCCCGAGTCGTGTTTGCCGTAGAATACGGGAGAGAGTACGTGGAGCTTCTCCAGCGCCTCCTCACGCAGGTCGGCAACGAGGCCCTGCACCATGGCGCCGCGCGCGGCGTTGTAGCCGAATCGGAAGAGGTTCATCAGCGCCGTAACGCCGAAAAAAAGCGCAGCGTAGCGCAGCCCGACGCGCGCGATTTCACCGGAAGCGGCATCGGCGGATTCCAGGGCGTCTACGGCGCTGCCGAGGATCCACGGGCGGGCCAGCGCCATGGCGATGCCGGCGAGCAGGAACGCCGCCGCCGACGCGGTCAGCTTCGGCGCGGTCGCGAGCCTCCGGATCATTTTCCGGTAGGACGGCCACAATTTTTCCTGCTTCTCTTCGTCCATCGATTAAAAAAGCCCGCTGGACCGATGCCCAGCGGGAACATTCGACATGCGGTTTCCCGTGACCCCTGCGCCGTCATTTTACCAGGATGGAGCCGGTATTTCAATAGCGCCGCGCGCCGTTAATTATATTCTTGAATTGTGCAAATTCTTGTGATACGCTAGACAAGTAATCCGCATGACTGAAGAGAGCGAAAACAAGCCGCCGCCCAGACCCAAGCTGCCGCCGAAGCCGGGCCAACCGGCGCCGGCGGCG
Organism: Elusimicrobiota bacterium; assembly: GCA_043827405.1. Lineage (GTDB taxonomy): Bacteria > Elusimicrobiota > Elusimicrobia > UBA1565 > UBA1565 > JBDRPD01. Next base: position 109,065 of record JBDRPD010000039.1, read on the forward strand.
AGCCCGCCGCCGCAGCCCGCGCCCGCCGCACCCGGCGGGATGCCGCCTGCACCCGGCGGGATGCAGCCCGGACCCGGCGGGATGCCGCCCGGACCCGGCGCGATGCAGCCCGGACCCGGCGCAATGCCGCAGCAGATGCCGGCCGCCCCGTCGCCGCCGCCGCGCCCCTGTCCTATTTGCAGCCAGCAGTTGACCTATATCCCGTACTACCAGGCCTGGTACTGCTATAACTGCCAAAAGAACCCCGATACGTCGCAGCCGCAGCGCCGGCGCTTTTGTTCCTTTTGCGGCGGCGGCCTAACCTATGTCGATCAGTACCAGTCGTGGTACTGCATGGCTTGCCAGCGCTATCCTGACCAGGCCTCGGCGCCCGCCCAGCATACCTGTCCGGCCTGCGGCGGCGGCCTGGGCTACGTGCCTCAGTATCAGGCATGGTACTGTTACGCCTGTCAGAACTACGCGAACTGATCGGCGCGCGTTTTTTGTAGAATATACTCCCGCCCGTTAAACGCGCTCATGGTGAAACGGATATCACGACAGCCTCCGGAGCTGTAAGTTCAGGTTCGATTCCTGATGAGCGCAAACCATTTCTAAAATAACAGCTCTGCTTCTTTTCCCAGTAAACATGCCTGGCACCTTTACTGGAGCGCGGGGTTTTATTTTTGTTCGGCGGCCGGGGGCTTCGCCGCTTCTTTTTTAGCGATGGCGGCGGACGTGCGGGCGGCGAAGACGAAGAAGGCGATCGCGACGACGGAGGCGATGACCATTTTCGCCATCTCGCCGGAAGGCGGGCGGCCCGGTCGCCCCGCGCCGCGCATCAGGAAGCCGATGATGATCGACGCCACCGAGGCGGTCAGCAGATAGGGCAGCGCGAACGCGCCGCCGAGATAGCCCTTGATGCCGCCCATCATCAGGCAGAAGCCGAAATAGAGCAGGGCGTAGGTCAGGGTCGTCGCCATATGCCGGATCTAGGACAGCGTCTCTTTGACCGTATTAATCAGCATTTCCCAGTCGACATCCGGCCCGCCGCCCTGGGCAAAGTCCTTGCGGCCGCCGCCCTTGCCCTTCTGCGCCTCGGCTACCGCTTTGGCGATCTTGGAGGCGTCGACGCCCTTGCCGACCAGGTCCTGGGTGACGCTGACGACGAACGACAGCTTGTGGTCGTTCGCCGCGCCGAGAAACACCACCCCGGTGCCGAGTTCGCGCTTGACTTGATCGGAGATCGTGCGCAGCGTCTGCAGCTCGGCGCTGTCGAACTTCTGCACTGAGAGCTTGATGCCGCCAACCTCGAGCAGCATCAGTCCGATCTGCGCCTGCTGCATAAGCTTCTCGCGTTTGAGGTCGGTGAGCTGGCGCCGGTGCTTCTTGTCCAGCTTCTCCATCAAAGCCAAGGCCTTGTCGATCTCGGCGGCCGGCGCGGTCTCGGGGTCGGGCAGGTCGCGCAGCACGTCCCGATACGGGAGTCCCGAAACGGACTGGATCTTCGAGGTGATGACGATATAATCCTTAAGCGCCGTTTTGAGCGCTTCGCGCTTGAGGTTTTCTTCCTGCCGCTCACGCTCATCGAGCGCGGGCCCCGCGACAGCCTCGATGCGGCGAATGCCGGCGGCGACCGAGCTCTGCTTGATGACCTTGAACTGTTTGATCTCGCCCGTGCGCTTGACGTGGGTGCCGCCGCAGAGCTCGAGGCTGAAGCGGTCCTGCGGGTCGTCCCAGCCGCGGGCGCCGATCAGCAGGAAGCGGGGCTTCTCGCCGTAGTTTTCGCCCAGCAGCGTGCGGGCGTTGAGCGTCTTGGCGTCCTCGGCCGCCCGTTCCTGCGCGGCGACGGTATAATCAGCCAGAATCGCTTCGTTGGCGATCTCTTCGATCTTCCATATCTCGTCGCGGTCGAGCGGTTCCGGGTAGGTGAAGTCGAAGCGCAGGCGATCGGGCGCTACGAATGAGCCGGCCTGCCGGATCGTATCGCCCAGGATGCGCTGCAGCGCTTCATTGAGCAGATGCGTCGCCGTATGATGGTAGGCGGTGGTCCGACGGCGGGCGAGGTCGACGCGCGCCAGTACGCGCGTTCCCGGACGAATCTCCTTATGCGCGATGATCCGGTGTATGATAAGCCCGGGGAGGGGTTTTTGCGTATCCACCACCTTGGCCACGATCTTTTCCGTGACGTCGTCGAGGAGTTCTCCTGCGTCGCCGACCTGGCCGCCGCCTTCCGGATAGAAGGGGGTGCGCACCAGAAGGATTTCGCCCTCGTCGCCGGGGGCGAGCGTCGCTTGGCCGCCGATGATGGCGGAGATCTTGGTCTCTTGTTCCGTCTTCGTGTAGCCGACAAATTCGCTGGCATAGCCTTCGGCGGCATAGCGCTGATACTTGTCCTTCGAGGTTTCGCCCGAGCCCTTCCAGCCGGCACGTGCGGTCTCGACCGCCTTTTCCTGCGCCGTATGGAAGCTCTTTTCGTCGAGGGTGATTCCTTTCGCCTGGCAGATCTCGCGCGTCAGCTCAAGGGGAAAGCCGAAGCTGTCGTAGAGCTTGAAGGCCTGCTCGCCGGACAGGCGCTTGTCATTGCTTTTCAGGATGTCCTGCAGTTCGCGCTCGCCCTTCTCGAGCGTCTCCAGGAAACGCTTCTCTTCAGCCATAAGCGTCGCTTCGACCTGCGGCCGCGACGCGCCCAGCTCCGGATAGGTGTCGTTGAAGATCGCGATGGCCGGCTTGACGAGAGTGTGCAGAAACGGCTCTTTGGCGCCGAGCAGCCGCCCGTAGCGCGAGGCGCGGCGGATGAGGCGGCGCAGGACATAGCCCCGTTCGACGTTCGATGGGATGATCCCCTCCGCGGTGAGCATTACGGCGGCGCGGATATGGTCCGAGATGATGCGGTAGGCCGTTTCCGTTTCGGCCTGCTCTTTGGGGACCAGGCCGGTGAAGACGGGCGCCGGTACGCCGAGGTGTTCCGACGCGGCTTGGCGGATGGGATCGAAGAGGCTGGTCTGAAAGGGGCTCGCTTTGCCTTCCACCAGCATGGCTAAACGTTCGAGCCCCATTCCGGTATCGATGTTCTGGTTCGGCAGGGTCTTGAGCGACCCATCCTCCTGCCGGTTGAACTGCATGAAGACCAGGTTCCAGATTTCGATGTAGCGGTCGCCGTCACCGCCCACGACGTCTCCGGGTCCCCGGCCCATCTCCGGCCCGAGGTCGTAATAGATCTCGGAGCAGGGGCCGCAGGGGCCGGTTTCGCCCATGGCCCAGTAGTTGGTGTCTTCGCCCAGACGGTAGATCTCGTTCGGGATGCCTTCCTTTTCCCACAGCTTTTCGGCTTCGTCATCGTCCTTGAATATCGTCACGTACAGGCGCTTCGGGTCGAGGCCTATGACATGGGTCAGGAAATCCCAGGCAAAGTGGATCGCGTCCTGCTTGAAGTAATCGCCGAATGAGAAATTGCCGAGCATCTCGAAGAACGTCATGTGCCTGATCGTGGTGCCGACGATGTCGATGTCGACGGTGCGGAAGCACTTCTGGCAGGAGGCCGCGCGGTTGGTGCCCGTTTTAAGCCCCAGGAAGTAGGGCTTGAAGGGCACCATGCCGGCGATGTTGAACATGACCGTCGTATCGCCCTCAGGGATAAGCGGCGTGGATGCCGTTATGTGATGGCCCTTGTGGTCAAAATAAGTAAGGAATTTCTCGCGTAAATCACTCACGTGCTCATTGTAGCAAACAACGTCCGGTCCCTGTTATTAACATTAACTTTTTACTTCTTTGTGTTGTGAGATCTAGAAAAGTTAATGTTAATAACAGGTACCGAAATGAAAAGGATTCTGGTCGGCAAGCCGGGCGGACATGACGTGCTGGCGCTCGTTGAAGAGCCGGATCCGCGGCCCGGAGAAGGGCAGGCGCTCGTCAAAGTGCGCGCCGCGGGCGTCAACTACGCGGACTGCATGGTGCGGATGGGCTACTATGCGGCGGCCAAAGGTCTCTATCCCATCACCCCGGGCTTCGAGTTCGCCGGCACGGTCGAGAGTACGGGCGAGGGCGTAGCGGACTTCGCGCCGGGAGACCGGGTGTTCGGGATCACCCGTTTTGGCGGCTACGCGGACCGCATCGTCGCGGATGCGCGGCTGCTGTGGCGCTGCCCGGAGGAATGGGATTTCGCCGACTGTGCGGGCTTCCCCGCCGTTTTTCTGACGGCCTATTACGGGCTGTTCCGGGCGGCGCGGGTCGAGAAGGGGGAGAAGCTGCTGATCCATTCGGCGGCCGGCGGCGCGGGGGCCGCCTTCGTGCAGCTGGCCAATATTAAGGGCTGCCCTACCGTAGGCGTGGTCGGCGCCGCGCATAAAGCGGTTTACGCTCGCGATCTCGGCTGCGGCACCGTCATCACGCGCGCCGAAGAGAACCTCTGGAAGGCGGCCCGGCGCGCGGCGCCGGACGGTTTTGCCGCGATTTTCGACGCCAACGGCGTCTCCACGCTGCGCCGGGGTTATGAGCATCTCGCTCCGGGCGGCCGCCTGGTCGCTTACGGCTTCGCCGAGATTATGCCGCGCGGCAAGGACGTCCCGGGACGGCTCGCTTTGGCCTGGAATTACCTGCGCGTGCCGAGCTTCTCACCGTTGGACATGACGATGAAGAACCGGGCGGTAGTAGGCTTTAATGTCGTCTACCTGTTCGCCGACGGCGCGCTGGTGCGCCGAGCGATGGCCGAACTTCTGGGCTGGGTCGCGGCGGGGAAAATCCGCAAGGCGCCGGTTACCTGCTTCCCTTTGCAGCGGGCGGCCGAGGCGCATGCGGCGCTGGAATCGGGAACGACGCAGGGCAAGCTGGTCCTTACGGCATAGACGGCGAGAAGACTCCCTCGGGAATTCCCCCGGCGACCAGCCACTTGCGGAAGATGCGGACATACTCGGCGTCGGTGCCCGCGCGCTTCATGTTCTTGCGGTAGCCGCCGATCGTCCAGCGTCCGTCGGACTCCAGCACCACGTAAAAGACCTGATCCGCGGAGCGGTTGTCCGGATCCCTGCCGGTCTTCGCGTCGCGCACGGCGTTGCCGTTGAAGTTTACGTAGGCGAAGGCTCCCGCACGCGATATTTCCTCAATGGACTTGCCCGAAGGGGTTAGGATGTCCTGCCCCATCTCCCGCAGGAAATCGCCCTGCGCGTTGTGCGGAAAGCCGGCGGTGAGCCGCTCGACGCGGTCGCGCTGCAGGATTTGGACCAGGATGCGCCGTGCGAGCTTCTCGTCGCGGTTGCTGCGCAGCAGGCGGTCGATCTCGGGATCCTTCGCGATGAGCTCCTGCACTCGCTGCGTTGTTACGGCCGCCTGCTGTCCGAGCTCCACGATCAAATCGGCGATATGCTGGTAGCTGGCTTCAACCTTCGCGCGCTCGCCGGATTTGGCCGTGGCTTCCTGCGGAAAGAAACGCGTCAGCAGCGCGCGTCCGAGTTCGGAATTCGGCTTGATGCCGCTTTCGTCACTGAGCCATAGGGTGAATAAGCCGCGGTGTTGTTTGGCGGAAGGCTTCATTCCGCCCATCAGGCTGCGTTCATAGGCCAGGAATCGTCCGGCCGCCTTTTTGAACGGATCGACGGCATCGGCGATGGACCGGCTCAGATTATCCTTGACCGGCGCCGGGGGCGCCCGGGCAAGGGACGGCGCTTGCAGGCCGGCGGCGCGGCGGAAATGGGCGTAAACATCCTGGAAGTTCGCCCGCAGATTAGGCGGCAGCAGGTTGAAGAACGGGTTCTCCAGCAGAGGCTTCAGGAAGCCGGACGTCCCCTTGCGGACCATGTCGTCGGTGGGCGTAGCGGCTCGGGCCATGGTCCGGAACTCATGCGCCAGACCCTTTACCGCGCTGTCGGCAAAAGCCGCCGAATCCAAGTACATTGCCGTCTGATCCGCGTAGGCCAAGAGCCGTCCCAATGTGGTCCACTTCGCGGCCAGCGCTTCCCCGAAATAAGTTTTGGCCATTTGTTCCGCGTCCTGTTGGATCTGCGCCATGGCCGCTTGGTCGGGATTGAAATCGGTAAACTTGATTAAGGCCTTAAGCTGGCCTCGTCCCCGGTCTCCCAGCCCCAGGTCCTTAAAGAGGGCGCGGGCGGCGGGATCGGTGTCGAGGTATTCGAGCGTCGCGGACACGCGGGCGGGGGTGCCGGGTGTTCGACGGGGATCCACGTCGTGCAGCGCCGCGGCTACGAGCAGTAGGGCCTTTTCCGCCCGGCTCAGCTTGCTCCCAGCCGGTCCGGCGAGGACGCCCGCCATGGTGTCCGCCACGCGTTTGGAGTGGAGCAGGCCGTGGTAGACCTTTTTTTGGTCGCCGGGATGCTGCGTCTTGAGAATGTCTGCAAGCTTCTGGATTTGCGCGTTGGGGACGCCGTTGTACGCCAAGGAGCGGATGAAATTATAACCGCTTGGACCCTGAAAGCCGTTTCTGCCCGCGCCGCCGGGCGCAACGGCGTCATCCTTGCCGCTGGCAGGAAGATTGCCGGAGCCGTCGAACAGCTTGGCGCTGATGCCCGCGCTTTGCTCGGCGCCGATTCCGCCCGCGCTTTCTCCGTCGGTCTTTCCCTGCAGCTTACCGCTGCCGTCCTGGAAGCCGCTGAGGGCCTTCTGGAATCCTTCACTGCCCAGCTTGGGCGCCGAGTTCGCGGGGCTTATTTCCTCGCCGCCGGCGGGCAGAGCTTTTCCCGGCGCGGCCTGCACGCGGATATCGCTCCCGCCGTTGACGGCCTTCTGTCCGGGCGGCAACGCCCGGAGGTTCGGGGTCTCAACCGACGGCAAGGTCTGGCCGTCAATGGTTGGGACCGTCAAGCCGCCGGGGCCGGTCAGTGATGTAAGCGGCGCGGTCAAGGACGCGCCCGCGGCTCCGACCCCGCCCATATTCGCCTGCGCAACAGGGACCTCAAGAACGATGCCTTGGGCGGCGGCAAGAAACGGCGCGGCGATGGGGAGAAGCAAGGCCAGGAGAGGAGGTAGTTTGTGTTTCATGACAAATCCTATGCGGTGCGTCTATCACTAGACGCACCGCGCCACCTCCGGGTAGTCCAAGTGTAGCTCCGGTTCCTATTTTCCGCAAGGGGCAGGAAAAAAGAGGCGGATTCGTGCCCGGGCAGGCGATATAAGGAGCCTCTAATTTGTATGATATATGCTGAGTATTGACACCTATACTCGCTTCTGCTACAACAGAAGCTGAACGCATTTCTCCTGCCGAACCAGGGACCGATTGAAACGTTTTAAACGGATTGTGCGCATGCTGAGCCGGCACGTTACCGTGCTGGTGATACCGCATTCCAATCTGCCGATGCTGCGGGGCCGTTTTTCCATGACCTTTATGCTGTTTCTGATCGGCTTGTGGACGGGGATTACGATTTGGGCGGGTTTTCTGGCCGGACGGCATGTCGACTACTGGATCACCAAGGCCGATAATATGGTGATCAAGACAAAGATGACGTATATGGCCGACGAGATCACCAAGTCCGGCGAGATGCTCGAAATGGCCCAGGCTACCGACAAACAAATGCGCATTCTGCTGGGCATGGGCAGCCGCGACAAGATTCTGCAAAATGGGGAGGAGGGGCTCGGCGGGCCGACAGCTCTCGACCGCATGCGCATCAACCAGGCTTTCGGCGCCGCCGATGCGGCCGATGTCCCTCAGCGCGGCATCCGGCAGTTCATGGTCGAGATTCGCAGCGAATCAGAGCGCCGGCTGGCGAGCTTTCAGGAGATCGCCTGGTACATCGCCAACCAGAGAAGCATCGTCCGTGCGACGCCCAGCATTTGGCCGACCCGGGGGCGGATCACGTCGTCCTATGGCTACCGCTTCTCCCCGGTGCGGCGGATCGGGGCGCACGGCAACCGGTTTTTCCATGAAGGTATCGATATCGCCAATAGGCCGGATACGCCTATCGTCGCGGCGGCCGACGGCGTCGTCCGCCGCGCGGGCTGGTCGAGCGGATTCGGCGTGCTGGTGATTATCGACCACGGTTTGAGTTTTACCACGGCGTACGCCCATACCTCGAAGGCCGCCGTAAAGGCGGGCGACCGGGTCCAGCGCGGACAGCTGATCGCGTATATGGGCACCACGGGGCGGTCCACCGGGAACCACCTGCATTACGAGGTCTGGCGTCACGGCAAGCCGGTCAACCCAATCAGGTATATGCGGGCGGATGCCGACGTCACCGCTTCCCGCTGAGCGCGATATGGCAATGTTTAATAAAAACAAGGAAGGGAAATACGACGGCGGGAGCGTGATGCTGACGGTCATCGGGCCGGAGGCGTACTTTCACGGCGTCATTACCGTGCGCGGCTCGCTGCGCATCGAAGGAGAGGTGGAGGGCAACGTCCACGAAGCCAATGAGGTTACGGTGGCCTCCAACGGCCGTATCAAGGGCGATGTCTGCGCCGAGTTTGTGACCGTCAGCGGGACCATCGAGGGTTCCATTGTCGCCGCCAAGCAGCTCGATATCAAAGACAACGGCAAGGTGGTGGGCAATATCCGCACCGCCAAACTGCTGATCGAAGAGGGCGCCATATTCGACGGCAGCTGCACCATGGGCGACGTCGAGGCGAAGCCGGATCCGGCCGTTGAGAAGGCCGCGCCGGAGGAGCCGGCGACGGCCGCGAGCGATGAGCAAGGGAGCCTCCCCTCATGATTTCTTTCCTGCGCCGGAACCGCAAGCCCCTGATCGTTTCGTTCGTGATGGTCTTCCTTGTCGGTATCTTTGTCGGCTTGGGCGGCTACTTCTTTACCGGGGCCGATACCACCGAGTCGGTCGCGGTCGTCGATGGTCAAAAGATTCCCTACCGCCGTTACCGGGCCCGCGTCAATCAGTACCTCGATGCCATGCGGGCGCAGGAGGCGGAGCTCACGACCGATGCGACCAATAAGATCAAGTCGGAGATGCTGCGGGATATGATCGTCAATGAGCTGCTCGCCCTCAAGGCGGGTGAGATGGGCATCCGCGTCAGTGACGCCGAGCTCGCGTTGTCGATTCAGCAGACCCCCGGTTTTCAACGCGAGGGGCGCTTCGACCAGAATCTGTATTTCCAGGCGGTCCGCTTTCAGTACCAGTCGACGCCGGAGCAGTTCGAGAAGTTCCAGCGCCGCGACATGCTGAGCGCGAAGCTCAAGGCGCTGATGTTTCGCAACGCGAAAGTGGTCCCTTCCGAGCTGCGGGAGGAGTACCTCCGCCTGAAGGCCGGATCCATCATGGAGTTCGACGCGCAGCGTCAGGCCTTTTCGGCCAAGCTGCAGCAGAACCGGGCTCTTGATACGATCAACTACTATCTGCAGCGCCGTGCGCAGACCGCGGATATCCGCAACTTCCTGCAGCAGCGCGAACGCGGCATGTAGCCGATTTGATCGAACTGATTTCCCTATCTAAGCGCTTCGGCGATCTGGCCGCGGTCTCGGACCTGACGCTCCGCGTCCCCGCCGGCGAGATTTTCGGCTTCCTGGGTCCCAACGGCGCCGGCAAGACCACCACCGTCAAGATGCTGACCGGTCTGCTGCAGCCGACCGCGGGTACCGCGCGCATCGCCGGCTTCGACATCACCACCCAAACGATGGCGGCCAAACGCTGTCTCGGGCTTGTGCCCGATGAACCCTTTGTCTATCCGAAGCTGACGGGGGCGGAGTTCCTGCGCCTGATCGGCGACCTCTACGGCGTGCCGCATGGACGGCAGCGGGCGCGGATTCCTGAGCTGCTGGAGATGTTCGAGCTGCAGGACTGGGGGGGCGAGCTCGTTGAGACCTACTCGCACGGCATGCGCCAGAAGCTGGTGATCGCCGGCATCCTGCTGCATGAGCCGAAAGCGCTGCTGCTCGACGAGCCGCTTGTCGGGCTGGATCCCAAAAGCGCGCGGATGGTCAAGGAGATATTCAAAAAGCTGGCGGCGCGCGGCTGCGCGATTTTCATGTGCACGCATGTGCTGGAGATCGCCGAGCGCCTCTGCGACCGCATCGGCATCATGATCGGCGGGCGTCTCATCAGCGTCGGTACGATCGGCGAGCTGCGCGCCAGAGCGGACATGCGCGGGGGGGAGGAGGATGTCCCGCTGGAGGACGTGTTCCTGAAGATGACCGGCGGGCAGGCGTATGCGGATCTTCTTAAGCACCTGTAGGCTGCTGGCGGAGCGCAAGCTCCGGTCGCTGGTGAATTCCGTGCGGGCCATGACGCTGTGGGAGTGGACGCGCAATTCGGCTTTTATCCTGGTCGGCTTGTGGATGCTGACCGGCCTGCACTACGGCTTCTGGCGGCTGTTGAGCTACTTGAGCGGCATCCAGCTGATCGGCGGCATTCTCATCTGGAAGCTGACGGCCATGGCGATGCTGACGACATTCGCCATGGTGGTGCTTTCCAGCCTCATCATCTCGCTGACCACCTTGTTTTACTCGGCGGACCTCCGGTTTCTGATGCGTACCCCCGTGCCGCTGCGCGCGGTGTTCGCGGATAAATCCATCGAAACCGCTTTCTTTTCTTCCTGGATGATCGGCCTGGCGGTGTTCCCTTTTATCATCGCTTTGGGCCAGGTCCAGGGCTACGGTGTCGGGTTCTTCGCGGTTTTCGGGGCGCTGCTCATCCCCTTTCTGCTGCTGGCGACGGCGCTCGGCATGATGTTTACGCTGGGACTAATGTACCTGTTTCCGTCGTCGCGGACGCGCGACGTGGTCTGGGTGCTCTCCAGCCTGTCGGTAGGTTTGGTTTATGTGCTGCTGCGGTTCTCGCAGCCGGAAAAGCTGATCCGTCCGGACGCGCTACAGTTCGTGGCGGAGTACCTCAACTACTTGCAGGCGCCGACCGCCCGCTACGCGCCGTCCTGGTGGCTGACGCAGGCGCTGGCAGGCTACGCGCACGGAAATATGCGCACCTTCGTCATCTACGCGGCGATGCTGGTGCTGTCCGCCGCCGTGGTTTACGGCTTCCTCCTCTTCTGGTCGGGACGCGTCTATGCGGCGGGCTATTCCGGCGCCCAAGAGGGCCGCCGCGGCCGCCGGGATGTCGATGTACCGCCGACGGTGGAGTCGCGGTTCGCCTCCCTGCTGCGTGTCCGGGGCCCGCTTGCGGTGCTGTTCTGGAAGGACCGGTTGACGTTTTTTCGCGATGTAAAGTACTGGTCCCAGATCGTACTCGTCGGCGCGCTCATGTGCGTCTACCTGTTCAGCATCAACCGGCTCCCGCTCGACACGCCCGAGCTGAAGAGCCTGATCTGCTTCCTGAATATCGGCGCCTCGGGCTTCGTTCTTTCATCGCTGGGACTCCGCTTTACCTTTCCGTCGATCAGCATGGAGGGCCGGAGCTTCTGGGTGGTGCGCAGCGCGCCGCTGACAGTTCAGGAAATGATGACGGCGAAGTTCTTCTTTTCGCTGATCCCGATGCTGGTCGTCGGGACCGGACTGATCGCGGTCTCCAACATCCTTTTAGGCGCCGACCGCTTCGTCTCCTGGCTGTCCTTGGTCACGATATGGACGGCCGTCTGGACGCTGTGTGCGATGGGCGTCGGCCTGGGTGCGGTTTTCCCGCGCTTTAACGTCGAGAATATCCATCAGGTCGAGTCTTCGGCCGGCGGCTTCCTTTATATGGCCTGTTCGCTGACCTATATCGGCGCCGTGCTCGCAATCGAGGCCTATCCGGTGCAGATGCATTTCCATGCGCGCATGGGGCGCGCGGACCCGTGGCGGTGGGAGTACGTGGCATTGAGCGTTGGGCTTTTTGTCGCCGTCAACTGTGCCGGCTTCATCATCCCCTGGTGGCTGGGACGGCGCTCATTGGAGCGGCACGAAGGAGAGACGTGATGACGCGGCGAGTCAGGACTTTCGGCGGCGCACGATCCTGCTCAGACTGACCGCTCTCTTCTCCCCTTCCATGGTGAACTCGGTGTGGGGGATTCTGGCCACCTCGATGCTGCGTACGGGAGCGAGCTCGAAGCGCTCTTCCATCCTCGCGCATAGCGGATGGACGTAATCCGCGGAGCCGCCGTGCGGCGGCTCGGGTGTGAGGCGCGGGATTGAGTAGCAGGAGACTCCCCGGTAGAAGAACGCGTCGCCGGCCTCCCCGTCCGGCGGAAGATCGAGGAAGGCCTTGATGCCCATAGGTGTTATGGTTTTCCCGTGCTTGCCGGCCTCATGGACGATCAGGCGCATCTGATATTCCAGGTTCTGGCGGATGCCGGGCTGATCCGTGGGGGATAAATGGACGAAGAGCGAGGAATCAGGGAGGAGCCGGGCGGCCTGGACGAGAAAGAGATATTCCTGCTGTTTCGTGTACAGGGTGCGGAGGAACTTCCGATGCAGCGCCGGCAGCGCGCAAACGAGGGCGAGCGCCGCGATCGAGGCGATCTTGCGCTCTCTTTGCCGCAGTCTTTGCAGGAGAGAGTGGAGGCCGAAAGCCGCCGTGCCGATGAACACGAACTGGGTCGTCATGGCGGTCCTCACCCGCAAGGCAAGACAGCTCAGGTGGGCGAGATAAAAGACGGATAGGAGCAGCCAGTGCATGTTCACGCACCAGAATAGACGACGGTTCTCCTTGCATAAATACGCGAGCCCGACGAGAAAGAGCGCGATATATACCGCCGGGGTATATCCCGGATCGAAGAAGATGTTGAGGTGCGGGAGCCGGTCCAGCCATGTAAGGAGCAGCTCCTGCGGCGGCATCCCTCCGGTTACCCGCGAGTCCCCGCGGCCGAGAAGCTCGAGGGCTCGCGGGATGCCCAGCACCATGACCGCGGCGGCGCCCGCCCACAGCCCCCGCTTGCCGTAGAGGCCGGGCGGCAGGCGGTGCCGCATTCCCAGCAGGTATACGAGGAGGACCAGCGGGAAGAGCGGCGCCAACTCGGCGCGGATGTGCATGACGGTCACCAAGGACAGCAGGCCGAGAAAGAATACCGGGAGCCGGCGGGTCCTGGCGGCGATAAGAAAGAGCGTGAGGGTGAGCAGTGAGAAGAACTCCGCCAGCACGAAGACGCTCTCCGTCGTGGAAAGGCGCATGTGGACGGGAAGAAAGAGCAGCATGGCGAAGGCGAACTGAGCCGGCAAGCTGCCGCCGGTGAGCAGGAATACGAGCAGAAAAAGCAGGAGCGCCGAGACGCAGGAGACCGCGTAATTCAGGGAAAATACGGACAGCTTTCCGCCGGAGACCGCATGCAGCGCCGTCATGGCGCCGCGGTAGGAGGGCCCGTGGAGGTCTTCGAGCATATTGGAGCCCTCCACTATGGTGAGCAGGCCCACCGCGTGCTGTTCGTGCCAGATATTGTGCGGCAGCAGCGGCTTGACAAAGAACACGTGTCCGGCCAGCAGGAGCGCCAACACAACGGCATCCGACTTCTTGAGCGATGAGAAGGGTCTCGCCAATATCTTGAGCGAGGCCAGGGTCCCGACGCCCAGCAGCGCTAGAGAAGTGAAGCAGACCGCGACGACAACGGCGTGTAAAGCCATTATGCCATCAGCCCGGCTTGAGCGCCGAAAGCGCGAGAAAAAGCGGGAACTCCATGCGGGCGATGTCCTCGCGGCGGGCTTGCGGGCCGGTACTGCGTTTGTCCGAGACCCATTCTTCCAGCCGTTCGATCAGCAGTCCCGCGTCGCTGAACCACTTGCAGACGCCCGCCAGGGGCTCATGGAAGGTCCAAGCGATGGGTGATTTCTCGCGCCGGCTGGGATGGATGCGAATGGAGACGCGTTGGGGCGAGAGATAGCGCTGGAGCTTCCGGTACTGCATGTTCGTCGTCTTGTCTACGCCCCAAAAGGACTGCTTGGGAACCCGGAAGCAGGGATGATTCACAACGGCCACGGCGCGGCCGCCCGGCCGCAGGCGGCGCGCGGCGTTGTTGACCGCTTTGCCGGCGTCGGACATGTTCTGCAGTGCCAGGATCAGCGCCGCGTGCGTGAAGTCGGACTTCTCCAGCGGCAGGTTCGCCGTCGCGTCCGCGCATAGAAATTGCCCGCGTCCGCCGAGCTCGCGGGCCTGCTCGATCAAGGCCGGGGACGCGTCCACGCCCCAATAGTCGACGCCGGAGGGAAGCGCGCGTGAAAGGACTCCCTGCCCGCAGCCGAGATCTAAAAGCGACGCGCTCGCGGCGTGCCGAATATCCAGCAGCTTCAGCACTCCCGGAATGACCACGCTGCGATGGTAGTGATGCCCCTTCTCACCCACGGACTTTCCGTACCAGCCGCTGGCTTCCTGCCAGGAGGTATCACGGCGTCCGGGGTGTTCGGGTCGCGGGGGGCGTCGGCGGCGCATAAGCTAATTCGCCGCCTCGATCATTATCCAGGGCATGGCTGGAAGATATGATACAAACAACGGCGCGGAGCAAAACGCGCTAATGTCGTCTGCCCGGTTAGTCGATGCTGCGCAGCCGCGCGGCGAACTCGCCGGGTGTGGCGATCCGCTTTTCTCGATCCATTTCGAGTGAGCGGGCGATCAGCGCGTCGAGGCGGGGATCGAGGCCGGCGACGACTTGGGTCGCGGGCCGGTAGCCGGTGCCCGCGCCCGGCTGCAAGCCGCTGTTCCCGAACGGCGGCTCCCCCGTCAGCATCTCGTAAAGGCAGGCTCCCAGGGCGAAGGTGTCGGTCGCCGGGGAGACTACGCCTTGGTAGGCTTCCGGCGGCATATAGGCTGGAGTTCCCGCCAGATGCTGGGTGTGGGCGACGCGCACTTCCTGGCGCGCCGGCTGCACGGCGGCGGGCATCGGCGTATCCGTACTTCCAAGGTTCCGGGCGATGCCGAAGTCCATTACTTTGACGTAGCCCCGGTCGCTGATCATGATATTGGAGGGCTTGAGGTCGCGGTGGATGATCCCTTTTTCGTGGGCGTAGACTAAGGCGCCCGCGGTCGCCGCGAGGATCGGACGGGTGCGTTCCCAGCTTATTCGCTTGTGCTTGAGCAGCAGCTGCTGGAGCGTTTTGCCGGTTACATATTCCAAAACAAGGAAGACGCCGTCCGGGCGGTCGAAAATCTCAAAGATATTGACGATGTTGGGATGCCGGAGCTCCGCCATAATGCGGGCTTCCTTAACATAGAGCTGGCGCAGGCCGGTCTCGTCGGCGCTGAGGTTGGCGAGCGCCTGCTTGACCGCGACGTCGCGTTCGAGCGAGGTGTCGTAGGCGCGCCAGACCTTGCCCATCCCGCCGTGCCCGATGATGCCCTGCAGGCTGTACTTCCCGCCGAGCATGGAGCCCTCGACCGCGGGTTCCGGCACCGGCGCGGGCTGCTGGGCGGAGGCGGGTTTCGGTTCCGCGCGCCGGGGGCGAAAGCGCCGCAGCAGCGTAGCGAACAGCGGCATAAGGGCGGGCAGCGCGGCCGCCGTTAGGGCGATGAGGATCAGGGCGCCGCCCAAGGCGATCTTGGGACTGAGCTTGAACGGCGGCGTGTAGTCGATCTCGTCAAGCAGCGAGCGGCTGTCGGTCCGGTCCGGATTGAACAGCTCCTCCTCGTTAAGCGCTTTGAGGTAATGGTTCATATAGCGGTGGTCGATCTCCGCCGCCGCCTTTAACGCCGCCAGCATCTCGTCGCGCATCCCGAGCTTCTCATAGGCGAAAGCGCGCATGAGCAGGGCTTGGGCGTCCCGGGGGTTGATATTGAGCAGCCGGTCCGTGGTTGCGATCACTCCTTCATAGTCCTTCATGTGCAGCTGCGCCCAGGCCAGGGTGCGCAGGGCATCGGCGTTATTGGGATCGATTTTCAGGCTCCTGAGCGCCGCTTCGGCCGCGCTTTGAAACTCCCGCTGGCGGCTGAGGATTTTAGCCTTGAGCTGATAGCCCATGGCGCTGTCGGGGTGCAGGCGGATGTACTCTTCGGCGTCGCGCAGGGCGCCTTTGAGATCGCCGCTGAGCAGCTTGTTCTCGCCGCTTCTGAGCAGGGGGAGATCATATACCGGCCGCACGTTTTGCTTGGCGTACGGCGATTTCAGGCGGCGATCCGGCGAAATTTCTACCTTCTTGCGGGACCGTCCCGGTTGTTCGCGCGGGGGCATTTTCTTGCGTTCGCGCAGCTTGTCGGTTCGCCGGGCCGGCGGTCGTGCCGCCGGGATCCGGCCGGTTAGAGGGCGCGCCGCGCCGCTCGTGTATGCGCCGGGAGTTCCGCCGCCGGTATTGGCGCCGATCGTCTTGAGGGCATTGGCCATCATATCGCGCGTCATGCCCTTGATCTGGTTGGTTTTGGCTTCGGCGTAGCCCGCGGCCTGCCCCTGCGACATGTTCGGATCGGAGAAAGCCTTCTGCATGTCGGTGACGGAGCGCATCATATCCTGGGTGGTCGCCGGGGCGTCGTCGTCGGACGCGCGGCGTTTTTTTCTTCCGCTTTCTACGGAATAGGCCTCACCGAGACGGCCGGTCCAATACTCCTGCTTGTCCGGGTAGACATAGTGGCCCAGCTCGTTCTTGTACGTCTCTTCCGCCTTAAGATAATCGCGGGCGCTCGTGTCGCTGTTCCTGCGGGCCTGCTCTTCCGCTTTGCGCGCATCTTCGTAGTGGCGCTGCTCGGTATTGGCTTTATTCTGGAAATGGTCTTTGCGGAAGAGGGATATATTGGCGCGGTTGCGAAAGTCCCGCGTGTTCTCATAGTAGCCGTCGGTCAGCTCCCCGGCCCGCTTCTCCTCATTTTCATCCTGCTGCAGCTGCGTGCGGGCCTGCTCAACCTCGCTGCGCAGCGCCTGCTCCCGTTCTTCATATTCCGCGCGTACGGGGAGCTGCGCCAGCGCGCACAGAAAGAGCCCCAGGGAGGCCAGGATGGGCAAGCGTCTCATGGAGAAAGTGTAAACTGCGGGGGAAAATTTTTCCAGGGTCTTTAGAAAAAAGCGCAGCGGATAACAAAATGGCAGTAAACTGTCAAATTGGTAGAATCGGCCTCATGACCGAAGCGAGCCCGCTCTCTACGCCGGAGCATTTTGCGCGGCTCCAGCGCCTCAGCGAGCGTGAGCGCGAGGCGGAGAAGGCGCAGCGCCAGCTGGAGCTGGAGCGTTATTCGCTGGCGACCCGGGAGGCGCTGGGCAAAACCGTTTCGCGGCTGACCATCGACGGAGTGGAGCAGGGCGCGGCCGGCTACCAGCGGATCGTGCTGTCGCGCATGGTGGCTCCGGGCGAGCTGACGCCCTTCCATGCCATGAGCCGCGGCGACAATGTGCGTCTCACCTTTCCCGCCGGGATCGAGCCGCCCTTCGTGGACGGCACCCTCGAGTACCTGGAGCAGTCGCGGGTCGCGGTGGCGGTGGATGCGCAGCTGCCGGAGAATCCGCCGGCGGGGAAATGCCATATCGATCTCCTCGGCTCCGATGCCACCTATCAGCGGATGAAGAAAGCCCTGGCCGCGGCCGCGCGCGCGCGCGCCAATAGGACAGCCGAGCTGCGCGAGATCTGCATGGGGGAGCGGGCGGCGGCGGCGGGCGCGCCGCCGGCTCTGAAGTTCTTTAATACCGCGCTCAACCGCTGGCAGCGCGACGCCGTGCGGCGCGCGCTGGCGGCCAAAGACATCTCCATCGTCCACGGCCCGCCCGGCACCGGGAAGACGACGGTGCTCGTCGAGATCATCCTGCAGGCGGTCGAGCGCGGCGGACGCGTTCTCGCTTCCGCCCCTTCGAATATCGCCGTCGATAATATCCTCGAAAAGCTGCTTCCGTACGAGCTGCGTGTCGTCCGGCTCGGTCATCCGGCCCGCATGCTGGAAAGCGTGCAGGCGGGCAATATCCGCATTCTGACGGC
This sequence comes from Elusimicrobiota bacterium, assembly GCA_043827405.1. Lineage (GTDB taxonomy): Bacteria > Elusimicrobiota > Elusimicrobia > UBA1565 > UBA1565 > JBDRPD01. Next base: position 126,733 of record JBDRPD010000039.1, read on the forward strand.
GGAAGACCCGCAGTTTGTGACGGTTCAGGAGATGGACGCCTGGCGCGAACAGCTCAGCCGCAAGCTGGCCCGCAAAGGCTCGCGCAGCGTCTCGGGCGAGGAGCGGCAGGAGATGCGCCGGGAGGTGAAGCGGCTGTGGAAGGAGGCGCGCAAAATTGAGCTCGCGATCTCACGGCGGCTGGCGCTGTCGGCGCAGGTGGTGCTGACCACGCATGGCGGCATGTCCGATAGAATCCTGCGCGGAGAATTCGACTGGGTGGCGCTCGATGAGGCGTCCCAGGCGACCGAGCCGCTTTCCTGGATTCCGCTCCTTAAAGCCGGCAAGGTGGTGATCGCCGGGGACTCCATGCAGCTTCCTCCCACTTTGTTCTCCCGGGAGGCCGCCGCGGAGGGGCTCGCCGTGACGCTGTTCGAAAGGCTGCAGAAGATCCTGCCGGCGAATCTGCAGACGCTGCTTCGGGTCCAGTACCGCATGCATGAGACGATCATGGGCTTTTCTTCGCAGGAGTTCTACGGCGGCAAGCTGATCGCCGACGAGGCGGTGCGGGAGCATCTCGCCAGCGGGCTCGACGGCGTTCGCGCCGGCGAGCTGACATCCGTTCCGATGGTTTTTGTCGATACCGCCGGCACGGGCTACGAAGAGACTCTCAACGAGCTGCTGCAGAGCCGGGAGAATATGCGGGAAGCGGAGCTGGTGGTGGATATCGCGCAATCGCTGCTTAAAGACGGCGTGGCGCCGGAAGATATGGCCGTGCTTACTCCGTATATGGCGCAAAAGAATGTGCTGCGCACCCTGCTGCAGGTGCAGGGCCTCGAGATCGGGACGGTCGACGGCTTCCAGGGACGGGAAAAGGAGGTGACGATCGTCTCGCTGGTGCGCGCGAATGAGCGCGGGGAAGTCGGCTTCCTGGCCGACACTCGGCGCATGAACGTGGCGCTTACGCGGGCGCGCCGCCTGCTGGTCGTCGTCGGCGACAGCGTGACCATCGGCCGGCATCCCTTCTACCGCAGCTTCCTCGAATACGCCCAGAACAATGCGGATTACCGCAGCGCCTGGGAGTGGATGGACGACGGGAAATCTTCCTAGGCCTATAGTCCTATATTGTTTGATTTGCGGTCCTAGAAAATAATTGGGACTTTCGGGGTATTTCCCCTTGATTTAGGATTGGCCATTTGTTTCAATGCCTTAACAAGTAAATCCGTACGATCCAGTCGTGGGGGTGGCACATGGTTAAGATCGTCAGCGGTTTGTTGGGCGCGCTTTTTCTTACGTCCTCGGCCTTCGCGCAGGTTAATCCCGATGTCATTTACGGCGACGACGACCGTTTGGACGTTTATCAGGTCCAAAGCGGAGTGCTTCGTGAACTGGCGGATTCTACAGTCGGTCTGATGAGCAGCGAAAAAATTACCATCGCAGGCGCTAAAGCCTCGATCCGGACGACGTCCTACAGCTCCAGCTACAGCTTGTGCGAGGATGAGCCATTCTATGAGCAGGAGACGGCGGCGTTCTGCTCCGGCTCGCTGGTCGGCCCGGATCTGATCATGACGGCGGGGCACTGCATTACGTCGCAGTCCTCCTGCGAGGGCACGAAGTTTGTGTTCGGCTTCGCGGTGAAAGAGAAAGGCAAGAATCCCAAGAGCGTCCCGGCCGGTGATGTATACGGCTGCAAGAAGCTGCTGGGACGCACCCAGGAGAACTCCGGCGCCGACTGGGCGATCATCAAGCTCGATCGCGCGGTGACGGGGCATAAGGTGCTCAAGCTCAACCGAACCGGCAGCTCGCCCAACGGCACGCCGCTGATCGTGATCGGGCACCCGGCGGGGCTGCCGACCAAGGTGGCCGGCGGCGCCTACGTGCGCAACCAGGGCTCAGCAGGACATTTCGTAGCCAACCTCGACACCTACGGCGGCAATTCGGGCAGCGCGGTCTTTAACGCGGTGACCGGCAAGGTCGAGGGCATTCTGGTGCGCGGCGCCACGGATTATGTATGGCGCGGCAACTGCCGGGTCTCCAATGTCTGCACCGATGACGGCTGCCGGGGCGAGGACGTGACGCGGGTCTCGGCGGTTTACGACCTGGTTCCGGACAAGAGCCCGTTGGCCAAGTTCCGCATGGGCAAAGTTCCGGCGCTTAAGCAGCTGATGCAGCTCACCGGGGGCTCGCGCTAAGCGACGCGTTAACAGATCAACAACGCGGCCGGGGCGATCACAGGGCGCCCCGGCCGCTTTCTTTTATGGTTCTTAGGGCCCAAAAAAATGCGGGACCAAGGGCCGCGAAAGGCTTGCATTCTCGCGGGAGCAATTGTTTAAATGCGTCAGGGATCGACGTACTACCATTCAGGGGGGGGAAGGCATGGGGAAGTTTATAAGCTGTTTGCTGAGCTCTTTACTGCTGTCGTCCGCGGTGTTCGCGCAGGTTCGTCCGGACGTTATCTACGGCGATGATGACCGGCTGGACCTCTATCAGGTCCAGAGTCCCAAACTCCGGCGCATGGCCGATTCAACGATCGCGCTGATCTCCGGCGGCGACGTTACGATCGACGGAGCCGGCGGGATCGCCCGCCTTAATACCTCGTCCTATGCCGGTGACTACCAGCTCTGTCAGGAAGAGCCGTTTTACGAGCAGGAGACGGCGGCGTTCTGCTCGGGGTCGCTGGTCGGTCCGGATCTGCTGATGACCGCAGGGCACTGCGTGCGTTCACAGTCAGCCTGCGAATCCACGAAGTTCGTTTTCGGCTTCGCGGTGACCGAGAAAGGAAAGAATCCTAAGAGCGTGCCGGCCGCGGATGTCTACAGCTGCAAGCAGCTCCTTGGCCGCGAAGAGGTGGGAACCGGAGCTGATTGGGCGATCGTCAAGCTGGATCGCCCGGTGGCCGGACATGCGCCGCTGAAGCTCAACCGCAGCGGCAGTATCCCGAATGGGACGCCCTTGATCGTAATCGGGCACCCCGCCGGACTGCCGACCAAGGTCGCCGGCGGCGCTTACGTGCGCAACCAGGGCTCGGACGGCCACTTCGTGGCCAACCTCGATACCTATGGCGGCAACTCCGGCAGCGCGGTATTCAACGCGGTAACCGGACAGGTCGAGGGCATTCTGGTGCGCGGCGAGCAGGACTACGTGTGGCGCAACGGCTGCCGGGTATCGAACGTCTGCGCCGACGACGGCTGCCGCGGCGAGGATGTGACCCGGGCCTCGGCGGTGCTCGGTCTGGTCCCCGGCGCGGGGCCGGCGGCGAATTTCCGCGTCGGCAAGGTCCCGTCATTTAAGCAGCTGCTGCAGCTGACCGGCGGCTCGCGCTAGACCGCAAGGGAATCGCGCAACGGCCGCTCCTCTATGCGGGGGGCGGCCGTTTTATTTTCGCAACGCCGGTGGCAGCTGCGCAGCAGGTAAGAGACGCTGCGCTAGCCAGGCGGTGAATTCCTCTTGCCGCATTGCCGCTGAGGTGTGCCGAGCGCCTTACAGTCCGATATGCAGCGGCCCGTGCCCCGCCCGGTTGGGCAGGTGCTCATGGCCGTGCAGCGTCACATCGCTCGCGCTCAGCGTCTGCGCCGCGTCCGCCGCCGGCTTCGCCGCCGCCGGCGGCGCCGCCGGCTTGGACCGCTCTCCCTTGCTGAACAGGAGCATCGGCGCGAACAGCTGGATCAGGCCGAGGACCGTGGTGGCGATGCCGGCGATCCAGAGGCTGGTCGAGATCGCGACGCCGTTAAGCACGAACCCGTAGAGCAGGGTCGCGGCGATGGCCGCGAGGATGCCGACGAAGGAGTTCGCCGCCAGGACCTGGTTCATCTGCAGGTCGTTGTAGCCGCGGATCTTTTTCTGGTAGATGCCCGTCATGACCATGCCCACGAAGCCGCCGAGGAAGGTCTGCAGGCCGTAGAGGGCGAGCAGGCCGACCACCGAGCCGGTATTGATCATCCACCAGAAGGCCGGCACCGACAGGAAGGACAGGACGTAGAAGGGGATGGTCAGCCGCTCCTCGGTGGTGAACCCCAGCTTCATGAACAGCTTGCGCAGGGGGTTGATCATCAGGGAGGCGACCGCGCTGCCCAGGCTCGAAGAGGTGACCAGCAGGGCGAAAAATCCCATCGGCGTGCCGACCAGCCCCTTGAAGAACCAGCCCAGGAGCGGGACATTGAGCAGCATGTCCAGCGCGCCCGGATTGGTCGCCAGGACGCCCTCGACGAACTCCGGCAGGATGTTGAAGACCAGCGGATCAGCGAACAGCGAGGAGATCAGGCCGATGATCATCAGGGTCCGCAGGTAGCGGTTCTGCATGACCAGCTTGATTCCCTTGACCATGGAGACGCCGGCGTTCTTGACCGCGCTCCACAGGCCGGTGATCTGTACGTTTTGTCCGCCCATGGTCTCTTCGCCGTCTTCGATCGCTTCCTGCGCCGGCTTTGAGCCGATCATGCGGATGGTGGCGAAGATGAGGCCGGCTATGCCGACGCCGGCCGCGTAGACTCCGTAGATGAGCGCGCTTCCGGTTCCGGCTTTGCCGAACCAGTCGGGGATGCCGGCGATCTGACCCGCGATGAAGGGTGCGATGATGGCGATAATAGCGCTCAGGAAGGTGCGCATCGAGTTGGCGCGCAGACGCTCGGCGGGCAGGACCGATTTGTGTCCCATGAGGCGGGCCGTCGCGCCCGACATCATGATGACGTAGACGCCCTGGAAGAACGACTGGCCCGCGATGAGCCCCAGGAGCACCCAAATCGCCGCCTGCGCCGAGAGTAGGCCCGAGGCGAAGAAGATTGCCGGCACTCCGAAAAGGATTCCCATGCGCGCCAAAGCCGAACGCACCAGCCACTTTTTCGGACCGGCCTTGCCGTCTTTGGTAAACAGCGGGATGGCGATATAGCTTATCGCCTGCGCGGCCCAGTGCATGAAGCGGGCCATGCTGCGGTTTTCACGCACCAGGGCGTTGAGCGCCTCTGCCGTGGTGTCGCGCAGCTGGCCGTTTTCCTGCAGGGTATTCTTGGTGAACGACTTCATCAAGAACGGCAGCGCGACGATGTACATCTGGAAGCCGAAGAGATAGATGGCTTCACCCAGGAACATGCGCCAGAAAGCCTTGTTGCGTTCCTCTTCGCGGAAGATTTGGGTTTTACTGTTCAGCCACTTGCGGATGCCGCCTTTCTCGGCCTTGACGGGCGCTTTGGCCGGCGCTTCCTCGATTCCGGGGAGCGCGGCTTCCCGCAGTTTGGTGAGCTGCGAGCTTGCCTTAAGGCCGCCGCGCAGGGTGCCGGAAGGGGTCGCCTGGACCGCCCCGCTCTGCGTCGGCTGGGATAGGCGGCCGGTCAGCAGATCTATTTGCGTTCGGGCGCCGGTATAGGCATCCGCCGTACCCGCATGCGCGAGACCCTTTACGCTCTGCGCCACCGCCCGCGATACGCCGAGCACTTTCCGGGTAAAGGGAGTCTTCAGCTTGGGGGCGCTCGCGGAGTTCGCGGTGAGCTTGTCAACGGGATAATAGTGCAGGGAGGATACGGCCTTGTTAACGGGAACGACTTCGGGGACTATTGTTCCGTTATAAGAGACCGCATGCGAGAGCGCGGGGATGCTTACCGAAGCGACGGATTCGGGAAGCGCCAGCGATGTCTTAAGCGACGGAGTAAACGAGGGATTGAGCGTGGTCTGGACGCCGACGGAGTGGAAGGCGGCGCCGGCGGCGGCCGCACCGGTGCCGACTTGAGCCGTCGGCTGGACGCGGATCATGACGTTTGCGGCGTGCAGAATTCCCGGCTCTAACGCGAGAAGAAGGCTGATCGCGGCGGCTATGAATCTCATCGTTCCCCCTGGCTGCAGTCATTATCGTCCAAAACATCTCTCCTGCATACGGCCGATGGGGAAGTCTTTGAAGAGAATCAGACCTAGGCAAAATTAGGCCCTTTGATAGGGTATTCGAACGGGAGATTGCGTATAATTGCTCGACCGCATCATGAAAAAATCGATACTGCATGTTTCCGAGGCGACCGGCTGGACCGGAGGGCTGGCGCGCCTCCTTGAGACCTCTCTGGGACTTAAACGCAAAGGCTGGGATATCGTTATCGCCTGCCATCCGCAAAGCGACATGGTGGCGCCCGCCGAGCGGGGGGGGCTGCGGATACTTCCGGTGCCGGTCCGCCAGGATTACGATGTGGTCGCGGCGTATCGCATCGCGCGCTATATTAAGGATAACGGCGTACCGCTGCTGCATGCGCACCATCCCAAGGCCCATGCCGTATGTCTGCTCGCCAAGCTGCTGCTCGGAGGGAGCGGGGGAAAAGCCGCTCCCAAGCTGATCGTCAGCCGGCGGGTTTCCTACCGGGTCGGCTGGAATGTTTTCAGCTCCTGGAAGTATCGCAGCGGTCTGATCGACCGCTATGTCGCGGTCGCTGAAGCCGTCAAGGCGAACCTGGCGGCCGCCGGGGTCGCCGGGGACCGGGTCACGGTTATCCGCAGCGGTGTGGATATGGATAAGTTCGCGCCGCGGACGGGAGATCCGGCGCTGCGCCGGGAACTGGGCCTGCCGGCGCAAGGACGGCTGGTCGTGCTGGTCGGCAACGCCGCGCCGGCCAAGGGGCAGTCCGTCTTCCTGGAAGCCGCAAGCCTGCTGCGCCGGAAGCTGAGCGACGTGCATTTCCTGCTCGTGGGCCGGGATACCGATGCGCGCTGGATGAAGGAGCACGTGGAGCGCCTTAAGCTCGCGCCGGCGGTGACGCTGGCGGGGTACCGGACGGACGTTCCGGAAGTGCTGGCGCTCGCGGATTTGAGCGTGAACGCCGCGGTGGCGGGAGAGGCGTTGTCCGGGGCGCTGCGCGAGTCCCTGGCCATGGAAATCCCCGTGGTGGCCAGCGATCTTTCCGGCAACGGCGAGCTCGTCCGCGACGGAGAGACCGGCAGGCTCTGTACTCCCGGCGACGCCGGATCTATGGCGGCCAACATGCAGTGGATGCTGGAGAACTCCCGGGAAGCGAAAGATATGGCGCGCAAGGGGCGCTTGGTGGTGCGCGCGGGCTTCAGCCTGGAGGCTTCAGTGGACGCGGCGGACGCTTTGTATCAAGGCCTGCTTCGCGGTTGACTCACCGCTTCCAATACGGGAGAATCATCTGCAGGGTACAGCTATGATCATGGAAGAAGCCGACACGCCGGTCCTGGAGACGGCCATTAACCGCGGGAGCAAGGAGTACGCGGAAAATGTCCGTTATCATGAGAAGATCATCGACGGACTGCAGGAGCACCTGGACAAAATTCGGCGCGGCGGTCCGGACAAAGCCCATGCCCTGCACCGCAAGCGCGGCAAGATGCCGGTGCGCGACCGTATCGCCGTGCTCGTCGATCCGGGTACGGAGTTCCTCGAGCTCTCGCCCATGGCGGCCTTCAATAAGTACGACAACGAGGTGCCGGCCGCGGGCGTTATCACCGGGATCGGTATCATCGCCGGGCGTATCTGCATGGTGGTGGCCAACGACGCTACGGTCAAGGGCGGGACCTACTACCGGGAGACGATCAAGAAGCATCTGCGGGCGCAGGAGATCGCCGAGGAGAACCGCCTGCCCTGTATTTATCTCGTGGATTCCGGCGGGGTGTTCCTGCCCAAGCAGGCCGACGTTTTCCCGGACAAGCTCCACTTCGGCCGCATCTTTTACAACCAGGCGGTGCTCTCCGCCAAGGGGATCCCGCAGATTTCGGTCGTGATGGGTATGTGCACGGCCGGCGGCGCCTATGTCCCGGCCATGTCGGACGAGAGCGTGATCGTGCGCGGCACGGGCACTATCTACCTCGGCGGCCCGCCGCTGGTCAAGGCGGCCACCGGAGAGGACTCGACCGCGGAGGAACTGGGCGGCGGCGACATGCACAGCCGGATATCCGGCGTGACCGACCATCTCGCCGACAACGATGAGCACGCCCTGCAGATTTGCCGCTCGATCGTCGAAAATCTCAACACCCCGCTTTACGCGCCGCCGACGGACGTCGAGGAGCCGCTGTATCCGAGCTCGGAGCTCTACGGCATCGTCCACCGCGACCTGCGCCGTCCCGGAGACATCCGGGAGGTCATCGCGCGAATCGTCGACGGCAGCCGCTTCCATGAGTTCAAGCGCCATTACGGGGTGACGCTTACCTGCGGCTTCGCCCGGCTGATGGGAAGACCGGTCGGCATTATCGGCAACAGCGGCATTTTGCTGTCGGAGTCCTCGGTGAAAGGCGCGCATTTCATCGAGCTCTGCGCGCAGCGCAATATCCCGCTGCTGTTTCTGCAGAATATCACGGGCTTCATGGTCGGCAAAGAGGTCGAGCAGGGCGGCATCATTAAGCATGGGGCCAAGATGGTGCAGGCCGTCTCCACCGCTCGCGTGCCGAAGATTACCGTTATCATCGGCTCATCCAACGGCGCCGGCAACTATGCGATGTGCGGCCGCGCCTATGGGGCGCGCTTCCTGTTCACCTGGCCCAATGCGCGCATATCGGTGATGGGAGCCGAACAGGCGGCGCAGGTTATGGTGATTGTGAACCGGCAGAAGCTGGCGCGGCAGAACAAGGTTCTGACGGACAAAGAGGCGGAGAAGATCGCGGCCCCGATCCGCCGGCAGTACGAAGAGGAAGGGCACCCCTATTTCGGCACGGCGCGTTTATGGGATGACGGGATACTGGTTCCCAGCGATACCCGCCGCGTCCTCGGCCTGTGCTTCGCCGCCGCCGCTATCGCTCCGGCTGAAGAGACTAAATTCCCGGTTTTCAGGATGTAAGCGCATGGAATACAAGCATATTCTCCTGGATATCCAGGGCGATACCGCGACGGTCACCTTGAACCGTCCGGAGGTCCGCAACGCGATGGACGAACAGACGCTCGCGGAGCTGACGCACTGCTTTCAGGGTCTGGGGAAGCCGCCCCGCCCGGCCCGGACCAGCGTTCCCCGCGCCGTCGTGCTGCGCGGCGCCGGCAAGGATTTTTGTTCGGGCGCCGATATCCGCTGGATGCGCCGCGCGGCCGATTACTCGGCGGCGAATAATAGGAAGGACGCGCAGCGGCTGGTGGACGCGATCCGTTCTATCGACGAATGCCGGCTGCCCGTAATCGGCGTGATCCACGGCAAAGTGTTCGGCGGCGGGCTGGGGCTGGTGGCGGCCTGCGATATGGTGGTGGCCGAAGAGAGCACGCGTATGTGCTTTTCCGAGTGCCGGCTGGGGATCATCCCGGCGGTGATCACTCATTTCGTACTGCCTAAGATCGGGATGAGTCACGCCCGCCGGCTCTACCTCTCGGGTGAGCTCTTCGGCATGGAGATGGCGCGCCATATCGGTCTCGTCCATGAGGTCGCTCCCGAGGCGGAGCTGGGCGCCAAGAGGGATTTCTTTATCAAGAACATTCTGCGCAACGGACCGCAGGCCATGCGCATCGCCAAGGCATATCTCAGGAAGGTCGCGGCTCTGCCGTCCGGTTCGCGCGTCCGCTTCTCCGTCGATACGCTGCTCAAGGCGCGGGCTTCGAAAGAAGGGAAAGAGGGGTTTACCGCGTTCCTGGAGAAACGGCCCGCCGTCTGGGTTCCTGTCTCCGAGATTATTTCGTGAAGCGCGCCGCGCTGCGATTCGTCGACGTCGGCCCCCGGGACGGACTGCAGAACGAGCGCGCGCGCGTCCCGCTGGATATCAAGGTGCGCTACGTCGAAGCGGCTGCCGCGTCCGGCGTCATTGAGGTCGAGGCCGGGTCCTTCGTTTCGCCCCAGGCGGTGCCGCAGATGGCGGATTCCGCAGAGGTCTTCAAGCGGATACGGCGCCGGCCGGGCGTCGTCTATTCGGCGCTGGTGCCCAATATGAAAGGCTTCGAGCGGGCCGTGGAAGCCAAGGCGGACAAGATCGCGGTTTTTACCGCCGCTTCGGAGACGTTCAACCAGCGTAACATCAGGGTAACGATCAAGGAATCGATTGAACGGTTTCGTCCGGTGGCGGCCGGAGCGCTGAAGGAGGGGCTCCCGCTGCGCGCCTACATTTCAACCGCCTTCCACTGTCCGTACGAGGGGGCGATCGCTCCCGCGGCGGTGCTCCCGGTGGCGGACGCCTTGCTGGGCCTCGGCATCAGCGAGTTGTCGATCGGCGACACCATCGGCCGGGCGTCGCCGTCCGGTATTCGGGCGCTGCTGGCGCCGCTGCTCAAGCGCCTGCCGGCGGACAATATCTTCCTGCATCTGCACGACACCTACGGGATGGCGGTGGCCAACGCCCTTACCGCCTGGAGCGAGTTCGGGATCTCCGGCTTTGACGCATCTTCCGGCGGGCTCGGCGGCTGCCCCTATGCGCCCGGAGCTACCGGCAACGTCGCCCTGGAAGATCTGGCGTTCGCCTTTGCCGCCGAGGGAACCGAGACCGGGCTTTCAGCGGATGCGATTCGCGCCGCGGTTTCCTGGGTGCGGCCGGTGCTCGGCCATCCTCCGCTGTCCCATATGAACCGCATACCGAAGCGCGGTTCGCAGGAGCCGGCATAGTGCTCAGCGCGGCGGTCGTCGGAGCGGGGCCGTCCGGCTTTTACGCCGCGCAAGCCCTGCTCAAGAGCGGGGACCCCGAATTTCGCGTCGACCTGCTGGATCGCCTGCCGACGCCGTACGGCCTGGTGCGCAGCGGCGTCGCTCCGGATCATGCGAAGATAAAGGGCGTGACCAAGGTTTTCGAGCGTACGGCGGACCTGCCGAGGTTCCGCTTCTTCGGCAATGTGCGTCTCGGCGCGGACGTGCAGGTCGCGGATCTGCGCCGCCACTACCAGGTGATCGTCTATGCCTGCGGCGCGGAGCGCGCGCGCAGCCTGGGCATTCCCGGTGAGGACCTGCGGGGCGTGCACAGCGCGGCGGAGCTCGTGGGCTGGTACAACGGCCATCCCGACTACCGGGACAGGGAATTCGATTTGTCCTGCCGGCGGGCCGCCGTCGTCGGTATCGGCAACGTCGCGTTGGACGTTACCCGCATTTTGTCCAAGGCCCCCGACAGTCTGGCCGCCACCGATATCGCCGGCCATGCGCTCAGCGCCCTGCGCCGGAGCCGTCTTCAAGAGGTCTTCGTTCTCGGGCGGCGCGGCCCGGCGCAGGCGGCCTTTTCGCCCAAGGAGTTCCGCGACATATCGGAGGACCCGGCCATCGATTTGCTCGTCACGGCGGAGGATATGGAGCTCGATCCGGTCTCCAAAGAGTCGCTGGCGACCGACGCGGGGGCCAATGCCAGGCAGAACGTCGACTATCTCATGCGGGAGCTGGAAAAAGGCGAGGAGGAACAGGAGCGGAAAGTGCGCCTGCGCTTGAAGGTTTCCCCGGTGGAGTTTCTCGGCGAGGAAGGGCGGCTCAAGGCCGTCCGTCTGGAAAGAAACGAGCTCTACCGGGCGGATGACGGCCGCATCCGCCCCCGCGGCACCGGGAAATTCGAGGTGCTCCCTGTCGGTATTGTTTTTCGTTCAGTGGGCTACCGCGGCGTGCCTATTCCGGGGGTGCCGTTCGACCAGCGGCGGGGGAAGATATCCAATGTGGACGGCCGGGTAGCCGAGCCGGAGAGCGGCGGGATCGTCCGGGGCGAGTACGTAGTGGGCTGGGCGAAGCGGGGCCCCAGCGGGCTGATCGGTACAAACCGCGCCTGTTCCGTCGCGACCGTCGAGCGGATATTGCAGGATATTCGAGACGGCAAGCTGGCGGTGAAAGACGATTGGACGCCGGAGGGCGCCGAGGCGATGCTGCGCGCCAAGCAGCCGGAATGCGTTACCTTCGAAGATTGGCGCGTTTTAGACCGGTTGGAGATGGAAAACGGTAAAAAGGTAGGGAAATCCAGGGATAAATTCACCAGCATCGAGGACATGCTGGCGGCGCTTTCGGCGGAAAAGTAAGAACCCCGCCCGGTACCGGGCGGGGTTCTCGGTTCAGCGACCGTGTTTAGCTGACAGTGCTAAGCGGTTTGACGTTAGCGGCCCGAGGCCCCTTATCCGTCTCAGTCACTTCGAACTCAACCTGCTGGTTCTCCGCGAGGGTCTTGAAGCCGTCGATCAAAATCGCGGTGTGGTGTACGAACACGTCCTTAGATCCGTCCTCCGGCGTAACGAATCCGAAGCCCTTCTGGTCATTGAACCACTTCACAGTACCTTTCATGCTTTTTCCTTCCTTTGTGTTTTACGAATGTCTGTAAGTCTTTATTTGAAGCTACGTCAAACGCACCTTCAGCTTACGAGGGCATTATACCTATTTCCGGAGACGTTTTACAGCGGCGGGTCCGGCTTTCGCTCCGGCGCGCGCTTGGCCTCGGCGGCGGTGGGGGAATCCTGCGGCCAGATTATATGGTCGCCGCAGTACAGCACGCCGGCTTTTTGCGCGCGCCTGGCGCAGCCGGGGTAGGCGCAGGTCATTTTGGGTTCAACAGGTCTGGACATGTCTAGGCAGGGATGCCATAGGGTAGCCTGCCCGCGGAGGGGACGCAAGGCCAAACCTGTTGCGAACTCTGACAGGATGAAACGGCCGCGCTTGTCTCAATCCTGACTAAATTAGTAGTATATAGCTAACCATGGCTCTAGTCGCTGAAAAGCTCCGCCGCGTCATACTTGTGGGCAAGCCGAATGTCGGCAAGTCGGTCTTGTATCACGCATTGACCGGCCGCTACGCGACGGTATCGAACTATTCCGGGACCACCATGGACCTGCGGCGCGCGTGCGTCAAGCACGGAACGATGGAGGTGCTCGATACTCCGGGGCTGTTCTCGCTGGTGGCGCGTTCGGAGGACGAGAAAGTGACGCGCGACGAGCTGCTGCGCCGGGACGCCGATCTGATCGTCCATGTGGGGAATGCCTCCGACCTACCCGGCACGCTCACGATGACGCTCGATCTCGCGCGCCTCGGGGCGCCGATGATACTGGCGCTGAATTTATTCGATGAAGCCTGCGCCAAGGGGATAGAGATCGATATCGACGAACTGTCCGGGCTGCTCGGCATCCCGGTGGTCGCCACCGTGGCGACGCGGGGGCGCGGCATCGCCGAGCTCAAGGAGCTTATTGAGGACAGCCGGCGTACCGCGGGCGTCCCTGAGCAGGCCTCTGAGGTCCGCCGTGCCGTGGAGGAAACCGCCGCGCTGCTCTCTCCGGAGCGCGCGCGGTGGGCGCTGCTGGCGTTCACCGGGGACGACGATATCCGGCGCGTGCTGGCCGCCTATGGACGAATACCGCAGGAGTCGTTGGCGGCGATCGGGAAGCTGCGGCGCCGCTTTTCACGCCGGCCGGACTTCCTTTACATGCGGGCCGCGCGGGAGCGGGCACAGGAACTGGCGGCGCGCACCTTCCGGAAAATCCGCGGGAGCGAACATGCCGGACGACGGATATTGGACTCCCTCGGGCGGTGGACGCTGCGGCCGGTATCCGGCGGGCTGATCGCTCTGCTGATGCTGTGGCTGCTGTATCAGTTTGTGGGCGTATTCGGTGCGCAGACCGCGGTGGGTTTTATTGAGGGACGGCTTTTCGCGGGACTGGTCAACCCCGTCCTTACGACGGGTGTCGAGCGGATCCTGCCATGGGGCTGGGCGCGCGATCTGCTCGTGGGGCCCTACGGCATCTTTACCATGGCGCTGACCTATGCCTTCGCGCTCGTGCTGCCGATCGTGACCACTTTTTTCCTGGCTTTTAGTACACTTGAAGATTCCGGCTACCTGCCGCGTTTCTCGGTCGTGACCGACCGGCTGTTTCGGGTCATCGGTCTCAACGGCAAGGCCGTGCTCCCCATGCTGCTGGGGCTGGGCTGCGGCACCATGGCTATCGTGACGACGCGCATCCTTGAGACCCGGCGTGAGCGGCTGCTGGTGAGCTTCCTTTTGGCCCTGACAATTCCGTGCTCGGCGCAGCTCGGCGTTATTTTGGGCATGGCAAGCGGCGCCGGGCCGGCCGTGCTGTATACCTGGCTGGGGGTGGTCGGCGGCTCGCTGGTGCTTTCAGGATGGGCCGCGTCGCGCTTCCTCCCCGGGGCGGTGGCGCCTTTCGTAATTGACATCCCGCCGATGCGGATTCCCCGGTTGGTAAACGTTCTGCGCAAGGTCGGCTCGCGTCTGAAATGGTACATGATAGAAGTCGTTCCGCTGTTTATTTATGCGACGCTGCTGCTGTACGTGCTGGACCGTACCGGGGGGCTTAGGCTGCTCGAGCGGCTGTGCGCGCCGCTGATCCAGAGTTTCCTGGGCTTGCCGGGTGAGGCGACCGGAGCTTTCATTACCGGCTTTTTGCGGCGTGATTACGGCGCGGCGGGGCTGTTCTCGCTGTATCGCGACGGGCTGTTGAACCCGCGCCAGGTGGCGGTCAGCCTGGTCTGCATCACTTTGTTTATGCCCTGTATCGCGCAGTGGCTGGTGATACTGCGCGAGCGCGGCTGGCGCTATACCGGCGTGATAACGTCCGTGATAATCTGTTACTCTTTGTCGGTCGCCGGACTGCTTAATGTCGTTTGGCGGTTCGTGTTCGGCGCTTAAGATATGAGCAAGTTTAAGAAATTCGCATTGCCCACTCCCGTCCAGGAGGAGCACGAAGAGGCGTTGAGCCTCATTTGGCTGCACCGTGAGAAGGGCAGCGACAGTTTGGAAAGGATCCGGGAGTCGTTGGACCAGAGCATCCGCGAAGGGATGCTTGACCGCCTGGTTTCGGAAGGGTTGGTGCGGCTGGATGCCGACAAGGTCCTGCTGACGGATAAAGGCGATCGTGAGGCGGCGGGGATCATACGCCGCAGCCGGCTCGCCGAGCGGATTCTGACCGACGTCCTGACTCTGTCCGAAGACCAGATGGAGGCGAGCGCTTGCCGCCTGGAGCATATCCTTAGCGACGGGTTGGCCGATGCCATCTGCACTTTGCTCGGGCACCCCGAAGCTTGTCCGCACGGGAAGTCCATCCCGCATGGGCGCTGCTGCGAAGAGGCGCGCGAGGAGGTCGGCGCGGTACTGCAGCCGCTTGAGCGCATGGCGGAGGGCGAGTGCGGCCGCGTCGCCTACCTGACGTTTCCGGACAAGCCGGACACCCAACGCCTGCTGTCGATGGGGGTGGTCCCCGGAGCGGAGCTCCGCGTCGAGCAGTGCTCGCCGGCGTTCGTGGTGGCGGTGGGCGAGAATACCGTGGCGATGGAAGCCTCGGTGGCACGCGGCGTTTTTGTCCGTATCTAGTCCGTTTGTCCCGACGTGAGTCGGGGTTAAGTCAGTCCGATGCTCTTGAGGAACGCCTCTTCATTCGGTTCGCGGCCGAGAAACTCACGAACATAATCCTTTTCGTCGCCCTCTCCGCCCCGCTCCAGCACGGTCTTCCGGTAGCGCTTTCCCACGGCCGGGTCGAGGACTCCGGCTTCGGCGAATACCGAGAACATGTCCTCCGAGAATACCTCGGCCCATAAATAGCTGTAGTAGGAGGCGTCGTAGCCGACCAGGTGCCCGAAGCTGGCTTCCGGCCGCGTGCCCGGCTGCGACTCTACCAAGGCGACCTCGGAGTGAATCCGGTGGAAGGCCTCCTGCGCCGCCGCCGGCTCGGGCAGATGGTAGGCTTGGTCGATCATGCCGTAGGCCAGCTGGCGCAGCTTCATGCAGGCCGAGTTCAGGTTCTTGGCGGCGAGCTTGCGCTCCAGGACGTCGTCGGGCAGCGGCTTCCCGCTTTGGAAGTGTGAGGAGAGCTCGCGCAGGACCTCCTTGCGCCAGACCCAGTTCTCCAGCATCTGGGACGGCGCTTCCACAAAGTCCCGTACCACGCCGGTCCCCGCGAAGCGCGAATGCTCGGCGCGGGTCAGCACGCCGTGCATGATATGGCCGAACTCATGGAACAGGGTCACGACCTCGTTGTGGCGCAGCAGCGAGGGCTTGTCCTTGGTCGGCTTGTTGAAGTTCGCCACCATGGCGACCAGGGGGAGGTGGTAGGCTCCGTCGGAGCGGCGGAAGCCCGGCACCAGCGGGAAGACCGCCGCATGCTTGAACTTGCCGTCGCGGGGAAACAGGTCGAGGTAGAAGCGGCCGAGCGGCTCGCCCGATTCCGCGTCGGCGGTCTCATAGTACTCGACGTCCGCATGCCATTCATCGCCCAATACCATCTTCTCGAAGCGCACTCCCAGCAGGCTTTGGTAGACCTCGAACATGCGGTCGAGGACATGCCGCATGGGGAAGTACTCCATGATCTTCGTCTCGTCGACGTCATATTCGGTTTTCTTCAGCTTATTATGGTAGTAGCCGAAGTCCCAGGCCTCAATCTTGTTTGCTTGCGGATCATCCTTCTTCTTCAGGTCAAGCAGACGGGTAAGCTCGCGCCTTGCCGGCTCCTGCAGGCGCTCGCGCAGACGCGATTGGAAGGCCGTGACCTGCTCGGGTTCCTTTGCCATCATTTCCGCCATGACGAAATGCGCATGGGACTTGAAGCCCAGCATGCCCGCGAGCCGACGCCGCAGAGGGAAGATTTCCTCCAGCAGGGCGGCATTGTCCGGCACCGCGCGGTTATGAAACATATGTTCCAGCCGCCGCCGGGCGTCGCCGCTGTGGGCTTCGGTGATGAACGGGATATAATCCGGGTAGTCCATCGTGACCTTGTACTTCCCGTCCTTCGTGCGCTCCAACCGTTCAATGTAGTCTTTGGGCAGGCCGTCAAGTTCTTCGCGCGTTACCGGAAGGAAATCCTTTATTTCATTCAGGTTTTTACCAAACGTCAGTTCCATGTCAAGCAGCTGCTTCTTGAGGATGCCGAAGCGGGTTTTCTCGAGGGGTTCAAGGTCCAGACCATTGCGTTGAAAATCGCGCAGGGTCCAGTCGAGGAGCTTTCGGTCGCGCGGCGCGAGCTTCGCCGCGTCCGGGGAGCAGGATTTGAGCGCCGCATAGAGGTCTTCGCGGGCGAAAAGGTCGACCATGAATTTGGATATCTCCGTCTCGCTGGCATGCGCGGCTTCGCGTACCTCCGGGTCCGTGGAGATGTACTTCGGGAAGGTCGTCGCGGCGGTCAGCGTGCTGAAGTCTCCCAGGATGCGGTCGAAAGCCTGCATGGTGCTCGCGAATGTGCGCTGCGCTTCCGGGAGCGCTGCCAACTCGTCCAAGCGCTGCCGGAGGCCGGTCAGGGCCGTTTCCGAGAGTTTCTTCAGCGCCTCGGCGCCGAGGCAGAAATCGGGGTGCGCGTTCGCTACGGGGTTTTCGGCGGCTGTCGTCATATGTCCTCCAGGTGTATGCCTACATTCTACAAACTTGATAGAATGCGGGCTCATGACCGCCTACTTCGCCCGGCGTTTTCTCCTGATCATTCCGACATTTCTCGGCGTCACGCTGCTGGTTTTCGCCGTGACCCGCTTCGTCCCCGGCGGCCCGGTCGAGCGCATGATTTCGGCGGCGCAGGCCATGCAGGGAGATACCATGGCCGGCACCGACCGGGTAGGCCAGGCGGCGCTGTCCGAAGAGCAGATTTCCCAGTTGAAGGAATACTACGGCCTCGATAAGCCGATTTTCATCAGCTACTTCCTGTGGATCAAGAAGGTCTTTCAGCTCGATCTGGGGCATTCTACCCGCTACAACGAGCCCGTCTGGAATCTTATTAAGGGGCGCTTCCCGATCTCGATCTTCTACGGGCTGGTCACTATCGTGCTGACCTATTCGATCTGCATCCCGCTGGGCGTGCTTAAGGCCATCAAGCATAAGACCGTGCTTGATAATGTCTCTTCGGTGTTCGTATTTATCGGCTATGCGATCCCGAACTACGTCGTCGGCATCTTCGTCCTTGTGCTGTTCGCTTCGCATTGGGAAATATTCCCGCTCGGCGGCTTTACCGGCGATGACTTCGAGGACCTGACTCTGCTGGGCAAGGCCGGAGATGTCCTCTATCATGCCGTCCTGCCGCTGACCGCCTATCTGGCGGGGAGCTTCGCGGTGATGACGTTCCTCATGAAAAATTCGCTGATGGACAACCTGGCGGCCGACTATGTGCGCACGGCGATAGCCAAGGGCCGCGATTTCCACGGCGCGGTCGTCAAGCATGCGATGCGCAACTCCCTCATCCCCCTCGCCACCCACTTCGGCCGCAATATCTCGATGATCCTGATGGGCTCGTTTCTCGTCGAAACCATTTTCAATATCAACGGCTTCGGCCTGCTCGGCTTCGAATCGGTCGTCGAGCGCGACTACCCCGTGGTGCTGGGCATCCTGGTCATATCGTCCCTGCTGTTTTTGATCGGCAATATCCTGTCGGATATCTGCGTGGCGATCGTGGACCCGCGCGTCATGTTCAAATAGTATGCAGCTCCGGCTTGATCCTCTTACCCGGAAGAAGGTTGATCGCTTCAAGTCGATCAAGCGCGGCTACTACTCCGGCGTCATTCTCGTGGCCGCGATTCTGCTCTCGCTGATCGCCGAGCTCTTTGTAAACAACCGGGCGCTGCTGGTGCGCTACGAGGGCAAGTACTACCTGCCGACCTACGGCTCGATGCTCCCCGGTCGGACTTTCGGCCTCGACTATGATTACGAGACCAAGTACCGTGATCTGCAGAAGCATTTCCGCGAGGACGGGCGGGGGAACTTCGTTCTCATGCCGCCGGCGCCCTACAGCGCTTACGAGAATGATCTGAGGGAAGGTATTTACCCTCCGACGCCGCCGGACTTCGCGAGCCGGCATTATCTGGGGACCGACACCTCGGGGCGGGACGTCCTGGCGCGCCTGGTCTACGGCTTCCGTACGGCGATATTCTTCTCCCTGCTGCTCTTGACCTGCAACTATACGATCGGAATCTCGATCGGCTGCGCGATGGGGTATTTCGGCGGCAAGTTCGACCTGTTCTTCCAGCGCATCATCGAGATCTGGTCGAATGTCCCGTTCCTCTACATTATTATCATTGTATCGTCGATTATGGTCCCGAACTTCCTGACGCTGATGCTTATCATGCTGTTCTTCGGCTGGATGCAGATGACCTGGTATATGCGGACCATCACCTACAAGCAGAAGAGCCGCGACTACGTGCTGGCGGCGCGCGCTTTGGGCGCCACCGACGCGTACATCATTTTCCGGCATATCATCCCGAATACGGTATCGATTATCGTAACCTTCATGCCCTTCGCCATCTCCTACGGGGTGGTGGTCCTGACCTCCCTGGACTATCTCGGCTTCGGGCTGCCGGCGCCGACGCCGAGCTGGGGCGAGCTGCTCAAGCAGGGCACGGCGAATCTGGATTCCATGTGGATCGCGATGTCGGTCGTCTGTTCGATGATCGTGCTCCTGACCATGGTGACCTTCGTCGGCGAGGCCGTGCGCGAGGCCTCCGACCCTAAAAAACACACGATCTATGAGTGAACACCCAAGAGGTGCGATTATGAAGCGTTTTGCGATGCTGGCCTTGGCGGTGGCGCTCGTCGGAGCCGCCTGTTCGAAGAAGGCCGAGGAAGCGGTCAAGGACGGGGTGAAAGCATCAGCCGCCGACGACGCCGCGCTGTTTAATGAGCCTTTTGTCGAGCAGGGCGTGCTGCCCAAGGACATTAAGTGGCTGACCAACGACAAGGATCCGGTATTCGCCTCGCCCCAGGCCAAGAAGGGCGGGACCTTCTATACCTATATGCTGTCGTTTCCTCTGACCCTGCGCACCGTCGGCCCGGACTCAAACGGCGCCTTCCGCTCGTTTCTGCTCGACAACCAGATGGGCGCGCTGAGCCTGCATCCTGAGACCGGGAACATCGTCCCGGCGCTGGCCACGCACTGGGCGGCGGGCAAGGACCAGAAGACGCTCTACCTGAAGCTCGATCCCCGGGCGCGCTGGTCGGACGGCGTGCCGGTGACCGCGCTCGATTTCGCCTTCGCGCTGAAATTCTATCGTTCAAAGGATATCGTCGCACCCTGGTACAACACCTACTACGAAGAGAAATTCGAGAAAGTCGTGGTGTTCGACGACCATACCTTCGCCCTCGTCGGCAAGGAGCGCAAGAACCTGATGGACATGGCCTACTACTACGCCATCGGGCCGCGCGCGCGCCACTTCCACAAGCTCGACAAGGACTGGGTCAGGGACTATAACTGGAAGATCGAGCCCAATACCGGGCCCTACAAGGTCACCAAGGTCGAGAAGGGGAAGTACGTGATCTTCAAGCGCAAGCCGGACTGGTGGGCGAAGGATCTTAAGTACATGCGCAACCGCTTTAATGTGGACAAGGTGAAGATTTCAGTCATCCGCGACCGCAATATCGCCTGGGAGCACTTCAAAAAGGGGAAGATCGACACCTTCGACCTCGTCATACCCGACTACTGGCACAAGAAGTCCAATATCCCCATGTTCGAGAAGGGCTACGCCCATAAGCTGTGGTTCTACCACGACCGGCCTCAGCCGGTGACGGCGCTCTACATGAACCAGGCGCTCGACATGTTCAAGGACCGGGACGTGCGCATCGCCTTCGCCTACGCGATGAACGTCGACAAGGTCCTCAAGACCGTGCTCCGCGGCGACTACGACCGCCTGCACACCAACACCTTGGGGCACGGCAAGTTCTACAATGAAAAGATCCGGGCGCGGCCGTTCGACCTGCAAAAGGCCGAGGCGCACCTGGTCAAGGCGGGGTGGGGCAAGCGCGGCGCCGACGGCATCCGCGTCAAGGACGGCAAGCGCCTTTCCGCACGCGTCACCTACGGCGTCCCGCATCATACCGACCGCCTCGTCATCCTCAAGGAGGAGGCGAAGAAGGCAGGCATCGAGCTGACCTTGCAGCTGCTGGACTCGGCGTCGTCGTTTAAGTCGATGCTCGAGAAGCAGCATGAGATCGCCTACACCGGCTGGGGGGCCCAGGACCGCATGCAGTACTGGGGCCAGTACCATTCGGTGAACGCCAGCAAGCCCCAGACCAACAACTTTTCGAACACCGCCGATCCGAAGCTCGATAAGCTCATTGAGGCTTACCGCAGCGAGTTCTCCCAGGAGAAGAAGCAGGCGCTGGCGCGCGAGATCCAGCAGGTCCTGCACGATGAGGTCTACTATATCCCGCTCTACGCTGCGCCCTATATCCGTACCGGCTACTGGCGCTGGGTGAAGCTGCCGGACCCGCCGGCCACCAAGCACTCCAAAGATATGTTCGTCTACCCGTTTGACGGCGATTGGGGAGGCACCTACTGGATCGACGAGGAGACGCGCAAGGAGACCGAGGCGGCGATGAAGGCCGGCAAAACGTTCGAGGCGGTCACGATCGTCGATAAGAGGAACAAGAAAGGCTGAGCGCGTATGGGCGAAAACCTGCTTGAAGTCAAGGACCTGCGCGTCCGCTTCGATACCGAGGCGGGGCCGGTGCACGTCGTGCGCGGCATCGATTTCGAGCTCGCCAAGGGCCGCACCCTCGGGATCGTCGGCGAATCGGGCTCGGGCAAGAGCGTGACGTCGCTGGCCATAATGCGCCTGCTGCCGAAGCCCTCGGGTGTCGTCGAGGGCGGGGAGATATTCATGGGGGGCGAGGATATTTCCAAGATCCCCGCCAAAGAGATGACGAAGATCCGCGGCAACCGCATCTCGATGATTTTCCAGGAGCCGATGACCGCGCTCAACCCCGTGCACAAGGTGCGCGACCAGCTGGGGGAGAGCTATATTCTGCATCACCCGCAGATGAAGCCGCCGGAGATCAAGGCGGCATCGATCAAGCTGCTTGAAGACGTCGGGATCCCCGATCCGACCAAGCGCATGGAAGAGTATCCGCATCAGCTTTCGGGCGGCATGCGGCAGCGGGTCATGATCGCGATCGCTTTGGCCTGCCGGCCGGACATCCTCATCGCCGATGAGCCGACGACGGCTCTTGATGTCACGATTCAGGCGCAGATCCTGACCTTGATGAAGCGCCTGCAGGCGGAATACGGCATGTCGATCATCTTTATCACGCATGACTTGGGCGTTATCGCCGAGGTCTGCGATGAGGTCGTCGTCATGTACGCCGGCCGCATCGTCGAACGGGCGCCGATCGTGGAGCTGTTTAAGAGCCCGAAGCACCCCTACACCAAGGGCCTGCTCGAGTCGATTCCGCGCCTGGAGAGCAAGCGCAAGACCATGCTCAGCACCATCCCGGGCATGGTGCCGGACTTCGCCAAGCTGCCGCGCGGCTGCAGCTTTCAAAACCGCTGCCGCTATGTCGACGAGCGCTGCCAGGTGCAGACGCCTCCGCCGGTGGTCGTGGGCGAAGGGCGCCTGAGCCGCTGCGTGAAGACCGAGGAGCTCGGATGAGCGAATACCTCCTCGAGGTCCGGGGCGTCAAGATGCATTTCCCGATCCATGGGGGACTGCTGTTCCGTCGCATCGCCACCGTCTATGCGGTCGACGGAGTCTCTTTCAACGTCAAGCCGGGGGAAACCGTCGGACTGGTCGGCGAATCGGGCTGCGGCAAGAGCACGCTCGGCAAGGCGATCCTGCGGCTCGAGGATCCGACGGCGGGGCAGGTGCTTTTCGAGGACCGGGATCTCGCGCGCCTGAAATCGCGCGAGCTGCGCAAAGCGCGCAAGGATATCCAGATCATATTTCAGGATCCCTACGAGTCGCTCAATCAGACGCATACGGTCGGCCGGATCGTGCAGGAGCCTTTCGTTATCCATAATGTCGGCACCGCCGAGTGGCGCAAGGCGGAGGCGCTCAGGCTGCTGGATAAGGTCGGCCTGTCGGAGAGCGCCATGGACCGCTTCCCCCACGAGTTCTCGGGCGGCCAGCGCCAGCGCATCGGCATCGCGCGCGCGATAGCGCTCAAGCCCAAGCTTATCATCTGCGACGAGCCCGTTTCCGCGCTCGACGTGTCGATCCAGTCGCAGATCCTGAACCTGCTTTTGCAGCTGCAGAGCGAGATGGGCCTGGCCTATATCTTTATCGCCCATGATCTGGCGGTCGTCAAGCATGTATCCGACCGCATCGCCGTGATGTACCTGGGCAAGATTGTCGAGTTCACCGGCGCCGACGAAATTTACCGGAAGCCGCTCCATCCCTACACCCAGGCGCTGCTCTCGGCGATCCCCGTGCCCGATCCTACCCGCGATCTCTCGACCAAGCAGGTCCTCGAGGGCGATGTGCCGAGTCCGCGAAATCCTCCCCCGGGGTGCGCCTTCCATACCCGCTGCATCTTCGCCAAAGACCGCTGCCGGTCCGAGACGCCGCCGCTGAGCGACGCGCCGGGAGCCGACGACGGGTCCCACCTCGTGGCCTGCCATTTCGCGGGCAAGGTCGGACGCTAAGACCGTCCAGCGTTCGACGATGCATCGGCTTCCTCTATTGTTCCAATGCAAACAATTGATTAGACATGCAAGGGTGCGGCGGGTACACTGATAGGGTACCTATGCCTATAGAAACTGTCGCGCAGACGAAAACCGAGCGCATCAAGATCCTGGATGTCGATGGCCGCGTCGACCGGACGCTATCGGCCGGTATGGACGCCAAGATGATGCGGACGATCTATGAGAAGATGGTCCAGCTGCGCGTATTCGATGAGCGCGCCTTCAAGCTGCAGCGGCAGGGCCGGTTGGGGACCTATCCGCAAATCCTCGGGCAGGAGGCTACCCAGATCGTCCCCGCGCTGTGTTTGCGGGACAAGGATTGGCTGGTTCCGACCTATCGCGGGCATGGCGCCTACTTCGCGCGAGGCGTAAGGCTGATGGAGAGCCTGCTGTACTGGGGCGGTGACCACCGTTTCGGACGTTCCATGGCCGGGACCTGCAACTTCGATTTCGCGGTGCCGGTGGGCTCGCATATGACGCAGGCCGCCGGTCTCGCCTGGGCGCAGCAGCTGAGAAAATCCGGCGACGTGGTCCTGTGCTATTCGGGCGACGGCGGGTCCTCGAAGGGGGATTTCCATGAGGCCCTGACTTTTGCCGGAGTGCGGAAGCTGCCGCTGGTCGTGCTTATTGAAAATAATCAGTATGCGATATCCACCCCGCGTGCCGCCCAGTGCGGAGCGCCGACCTTGGCGCAGAAGGCCCACGGCTACGGCATTCACGGCGTGCAGGCGGACGGCAATGATCCCTTGGCCGTCTACCGGACCGTCAACGAGGCCGTTGCGCGCGGCCGTCAGGGCGGCGGGGCGAGCGTCGTCGAATGCGTCACCTATCGCATGGGCCACCATACGACGGCCGATGACGCCAACCGCTATCGCAGTAAAGAAGAGACGGAGAGTTGGCGGAAAAAAGACCCTATCGAACGTCTGCGCAAGTACCTCGGGGCGGAGGGCCTCCTGACGCCGGCGGACGACGAGAGGATTAGCCGAGAGGCGGAGCTTATGGTGCAGGCCGAGGTTAAGGCCTACGAGGAATTCGGGCCGCCCAATCCGCTCGACATGTTCGCGCACAATTACGCGCAGGCGCCGTGGCATCTGATCGAACAGCGGACGGAGCTGGAGAACCTTCTCGAGGATAAACGCTACCGCAACGAGATCGAGGAACTGCCGGCCGCCGAAGGCCGGTTTCCGTAAGCGGGGGGACTATGGCCCAGATGAATTTACTGCAGGGAATCAACGCCGGTCTCCGACTGGCGATGGAAGACGATGACAGGGTCGTGGTCTTCGGCGAGGACGTGGGCAAAAACGGCGGCGTGTTTCGCGTGACCGACGGCTTGCAGCAAACCTTCGGTGCGGAGCGTGTCGTCGACACTCCTTTGGCCGAGCTGGGGATCGTCGGAGCCGCGGTCGGTCTGGCCGCGGCCGGCTACCGGCCGGTATGCGAGATTCAGTTCAGCGGTTTTCTGCCGTCGGTGATGGATCAGGTGATGTGCCACCTCGGCCGGATGCGCAACCGGACCCAGGGGCGGACCACGCTGCCGCTGGTGATCCGGGCGCCTATGGGCGGTCTGATTCACGCGCCGGAGCACCACTCCGAGAGCCTGGAAGCCCATTTTACCCATACGCCCGGCATCAAGGTCGTGATGCCGTCGACTCCCGAAGACGCGAAGGGCCTGATGCTGGCCGCGATCAGGGATCCCGATCCCGTCATCTATTTTGAGCCGAAGCGCCTTTATCGATCCGCTCTGGGCGAGGTCCCGGCTGGGCGTCGAGAGACGCCGATCGGCAAAGCGCGCATCGCGCGCGAAGGCGGCGATATTACGCTTATCACCTGGGGCGCCATGGTGCATACCTGCATGAAGGCCGCCATTGAGTTGGGCCAAGGCGGCATTTCCGCCGAAGTGCTGGATCTGCGCACTCTCACGCCCCTCGATCTGGACGCGGTCCTGGCCTCGGTGAGAAAGACCGGGCATGCCCTTATCGCCCACGAAGCGCCCAATACCGGCTCCTGGGCGGCGGAGATCAGTTCGCTTATCCATGAGCGGGCTTTCCGCGACCTGAAGGCGCCGGTAAGCCGGATCGGTTCCTGGGACATCCGCCAGCCGCTGTTCCGGCTGGAGAAGCACTATATCCCCGACGTGCACCGGATCGCGAAAGGGGCGCGGCGAACGATCGGCGCCCTGCGCTCTGGCGCCAGCGTATGATAGTTGATATGCTCACCCGGCAGCCGGCAAGCAAGGAGCGTCTATGGTATTTGAATTCAAGCTGCCCGATCTGGGCGAGGGTCTCATCGAGGCGGAGGTCGTCAAATGGCTGGTGAAGGAGGGCGACCCGGTGCAGGAGGATCAAAACCTGGCCGAGATCCTGACCGACAAGGCCATGATCGAGCTGCCGTCTCCGAAGGCGGGCAAGATCGTCAAGCTGCATGCGCCGGAGGGGGCGAAAGTCAAAGTGGGCGAGATCCTTTTGGCGATCGAGGAGAGCTGAACCTCGAGGAGCGAGTCCCCTACCGCCTGATCCGGCGCCGCACGGGCGAGAAGATGGTCGAGTCGATGCGCAGGATTCCGCATGTAAGCCATTGCGAGGAAGCCGACGTTACGGAGCTTGCCGCGCTGCGCGAAGAGCTTAAGCCCGCGGCCGAGAAGCGCGGCCGCAAGCTGACCTTTCTGCCCTTCATCGCCAAGGCGCTGGTCACGGCGCTCAAAGAGTTCCCGTCTTTAAACGCGGTCCTCGACGAAGAGAAGCAGGAAATCGTCCTGAAAAAATACTACAACCTCGGCGTCGCCGTGGCGGCGGAGCAGGGGCTTATCGTCCCCGTGGTCAAAAACGCGGAGCGCAAGGACCTCTGGGAGCTGGGCGGTGAGATCGCCGAGCTGGCCGGCCAGGTACGGGCCAATCGCATCAAGCTTCAAGATATCCAGGGCGGGACGTTTACCATCACCAATATCGGCCCCATCGGCGGGCTCTATGCCACGCCGATCATTCTGCATCCCCAAACCGGCATCCTCGCGCTGATGAAGATGCGCGAGGAGCCCAAGGTCCGCGGCGGCGAGATCGTCATCCGCAAAGTGATGAACCTGGTGCTGTCATTCGACCACCGCGTCCTTGACGGCGCCGAGGCGGCGCGCTTTATGGCGCGCCTCGTCGACCTCATCGAAGCTCCCCGTCAGTTGCTATAATCCCTCAGCCGTACGACGGGGGGATATGAACGTCGCTCGCTGTCAGGGATGCACCCGGAAGCTGCCGGCCGCTGCGGCGATATGCGCGCTGCTGCTGGTCATCCCTTTCTGGCTCTTTCCGCTGCGCATATATGAAGTCTCGGCGGCCCTCCGCCTATGGCGGGCCGGGGTGCGCTATGAGCGCGTATCCGGTCTGCGGACGCTGGTCCGGGACTACTGCGAGGAGGGCCGCGCCTGCCGCTGCGTCGCTTTGGTGCACGGATTGGGCGACTCGGCCGTCACCTGGGAGCGCATCCTGACGGCGCGCGGGGAGATGCGGGGCAGCCGGCTCTACGCCTTCAATATGCCCGGCACCGACGGTTCCGCGCCGCCGCCGACCGCCGCCGGCTACGGCATCAAGGAACAATCGGGCGCGCTGGCGCGCGCCATGCAAAGCCGCTGCGCGTCGTGGACGCTGGCCGGCAACAGCCTCGGCGGCTGGATCGCCGCTTGGACCGCGCTGGACTGGCCGCAGGGAGTCGAGCGTCTGGTGCTGATCGGCACGGCGGGGCTGCGCGATCCCAGCGGCATGAGCCGGCGTTCCGGCGAGGCTCTGCTCGAAGCTTCACCGGAGACCATGGCGCTGTTTATGAGCAAGGCCTACCACCGGCCGCGCAAGATTCCGCCGCGGGCTTTGGCGCAGATTTCCGAACGCGTGCGCGGGCGCCCGACCCGCGCCATCCTCGAGGCGATTGAGGATGAGGATTACCTGGACGGGCATATCGGGAAACTGGGAGTTCCGACTTCCATTATCTGGGGAGCCTCCGACGGCATCGTGCCGCCGTCCCAGGGTGAACTATTCCATCGCGCCCTTTCCGGTTCAACGCTCGATATCGTCCCCGCCTGCGGGCATTTGCCGCAGAAGGAATGTCCGGGCGCCGTGTTTAAGGCCTTGCGGCGCTAGGCCGTCCGGCCCGGCCGCGCGAAGGCCGATCGACCCTTTCGAATTAACGAATTTCACCGCAAAATAAAGGCATGAGGCTGCATTCGGTCGTGCTCGGTTTGGCGCTCCTGCTGGGCGCGGCGCCGGGCGAAGCCCTGGTCAAGATCAAGCTGGCGCCGGCGTCGCTGTCTTCGGTGCAGGGGATCGGACAGCTGGGCGTCTTGCCGGGCGCCGGCGGCTCGATCCTGTCGGCGCCGCTGCTGCGGCAGAACCTCAAGTTCGATTCGTTTTTGCCGAACGTCCTGCCGCAGGTCAAGGCCCCGGGAATCTCGGCGCCGGTCAAGACGCAGCGGACGGCCAAAGAAGCGCTTACCGTCCTTAGCGCCAAGGATTCCAAGCGTACCGAGAGCGCCAAATTCTCGGCCGTCTTTGACGGCGTCGCGCCGCCGGTCAAGCTGGCCATCGTCGGCCCGCCGGGATCGGGGAAATCCACCCAGGCGAAGCTGCTGGCCAAGGACCTGGGCGTCGTGCATATCTCCGCCGGACAGCTGCTGCGCGAGCATGCGCGGAACCATCCCGCGGTGGCGCAGCGCATGAACGCGGGAAAACTTGTGGATACCGATTTGGTCATGGGCGTCGTCCGTGAACGGCTGTCGCGGCCCGACGTCCAGCGCCGCGGCTTCATCCTCGACGGATTTCCGCGGCGCCTGGTGGAAGAGGAGGCGCTGACGGAGATGCTGGGCCGGGAGGGCGCGATCGACGCCATGATCCGCCTGGACGTGCCGGAAGCCGAGCTCCTGCGCCGCATCCAGGCGCGGGGCCGCGCCGACGACAGCGCAGAGGTCTTTCGCGAACGGATGAAGGTCTACCACGAGCAGACCGAGCCCGCGATCGAGAAGCTCGGCCGCAGCGCGTCCGTCATCAGGCCGCGCGACGCCGCGGGCAAGGTGGAAGCGATCTACCGCGATATTCTGTCCGCGGTGCGCGGCCTCTTTAACTGATCAGCGGATCCGGATCTTCAGGACCGCCTCGGTCCACTCGCCCGGCTTGGCCTTTTTCTTCTTGACCGAGATGTCGCGGGTGAGGATGCCGGGATCGTCGACGCCGGCGAAGGGCGCGTCCTCGCTGAAGCTCTTCATGGCGTCTTTGAGATCCACCGACGGATGGCGGGAGGCGATGGCCCGCACGAGCTCGACGCCCTGGGGTCCGCCGACCTCGAACTCGAAGCCGGCGTCGCGGTCCGGTATGGTGTAGGTGACTCCTTTCTTGACCCAGTTGCTCGGCGAGTAGTTGTTGGGAAAGATGATGGTGGCCGAGCCGCTGGTTCCGACGTCGATTAAAGTCAGGTAGCAGTCCTGGTCGGCGCTGACGTGGAACTGCATGCTCTCGCCGATCTTGTACTCGTTCTTCGCGCTCCACAGCATGAGCCGGATGAGGCCTCCTTGCCCTTCGGCCTCCGCCTTCATTCCAACGGCCTTCTCATGCAGCGCCTTGAGATCGTCCTGGGTTTTGATCGCGGCGGACGCCACGCCCTTGATCTCTCCGGTCTCGGTGTCGATGAGGGAAACCTGCCAGGAGATTTCATCATCCCGCACGACGTATTTGCCGACGAACAGCACGTCCATGCCGACGAGCTTTCCCGCCTGGGCGGCGGTCTCCTCATCGACGAGCCCCTGCATGCCGAGCTTCCATTCGTCGACCAGGGTCTGGGTATTGCTGCGGTCGAGCAGCTGAAACTTGTACGCCTTGGCCTGCCCCGCCAGCGACGATTCGAGCTCCTGCGCCAGCAGCGTGGAGAGCGCGGTCAGCCGGCCTTGCGGGTCCTTGAGGCTGCCGACAGCGACTTTCTGCTCCTTGAGCAGGCCCTGGTCCAGGATGTTCTTGACGATCTGCGCCGCGGCGCGCTCCACCGTTTTCGCTTGGACGGGCAGCGCGACGGCGGTGAGCAGGGCGCCGGCTAGAATATTCTTGAGCATATTTGTGTCCCCCACGAAATATTAGCGGATTTCGGCTTTGAATTCGACGCTGCCGAGGCTCTGCGCCCGGATGCCGGCTTCGATGCGGTAGACGTCGAGCTTCGCGGCATACGTTCCCGGCGCTATGTCGCGTCGTGTGCGGGCGACGAATGTTTCGCGAATCCGGCCCGCCGCGGCCGGGCGGTCATTGGCCCAGGGCCAGATAACGTCGCTGCGCAGCGCTTCGCTGCGGTAAACCGGCTCATAGACAAGCTCGCCCGCGGGCGAGCGCAGGCTCGGCAGGTAGGCGAAAAAGCCCCTGGCGGGCGCCTCACCTTCCCACTCCAGCACCGCGCGCAGCAGGCCGGGGCGGGCCGAGAACTCGGCCCCGACCAGCTTAAGTCCCGGCAGCTCGGCGAGCGGAGCGCCGCCGTGCGGCGGCAGCTTCTCCACGGCGCTCAGCGCGACTTCCTGGCGCAGGGAAGGTTCGTCCGCGCAGCCGTCGCTGGGCCGCAGCGGCCGGCGGCTCGCTTCCCCTTCGGGGGGCAGCAGCCGCAGCGCGCGGGCGCAGCGGTAGCCCTCTGCGGGACGGTAGCTCACCAGGTTGATCCTGTCCAGCGGCAGCCAGAAAAAGAAATCGCGCGGCCATGAAGAGAGATCGGCCTGGAAGAATCCGCCGCGGTCCGTCGGCAGCAGATGGTTGTCGCCGAGCTCGGTCGGTTCATGCAGGAGGTTTTTGACGCTGAGCCGCACGTCGTGCATGAGCTTGAAGCCCGGCGCGCGCCGAAACGAGCGCGGCGCGCCCACCAGGAAGATGTTGTCCAGCGGCGAAGAGAGGCGGCCGGCTTCCCGCAAGTAGCGCCGGTGGTGGGCGGCGGAGAGCATCCATTCGCTGCCCTCGTGCACGTTGCCGACGACGGCGTTGGCGAACAGCAGGACTCCCAGAACCAGAATCGGCCGCCGCGCTTTCTCCCAGCGGCGGTACGCCGCGCTCAGCAATACGGTCCACAGCAGCGCCCAGCCGAATGACGGCAGGTAGCCGTGCCGCGGGCTGAGGAAGTTGAAAAAGTTCGGGACATAAGCGAGGAAGAACCAGGCCGCGCCGAAGGCCGCCGTCCGCCGCCATTCGCGCGCGGAGAAGAAGCCGCTGCGCTCGGTCTTCTCCACCGCCGCCGCCGCCGCGATCCTGCGGGCGGCGAAAATGCCGAGCGCGAGCGCGGCCAGGACCAAGAGTGCGATCAGGCTCCAATGCGGCAGGGCGCCCCAGCTGGGCTGCTGGAAGGTCCCGGTCATGGCGGAGCGGAGGGCATCGTAGATGCGCCGGGGGACCTGTCCCGGATGGACTAAAGGACGTCCGCCCGCGGCATGGGCCGAGAAGTAGCGCAGCGCCAGATGGATCAGGTTGAGGCAGACGAAATACGCGGCGGCCGCCGCTGCCGGCAGCTTTCTGTCCCCGGGGCGTGCCTCGTGAAAGTAGGCGGCGGCGATGAGCAGCGGCCACAGCACGCAGACCTGGTCATAGGTGAAAAACGCGGCCGTATAGACGGCCAGCGCCGGAATCAGCCGTCCCGTGAGCGAGCCCCGCCGCCGCAGCGCCAGGATGAAGGCGGTGAGAACCATGGTCGTGGACATGAGGGTGGCGGGGATGTGATAAGCCCAGAAGTGAGTCTCGCCGTGATTGGTCATCAAGGCGAAGATCAGCGCCGCGGGCAAAGCGAGCGAGGCCAGGCCGGTGAGGGAATAGGCCAGGAGAAAGGCCGCGCCGACGTTGGCGGCGTCAACGGCCAGGCTGATGAGATGGATGCCGGCGATCGAGCCGCCCGATAGCTTGAGTATCGCGAGCAGCAGCGGGATATGAAGGAAGCGTCCCGGCACGTAGTGCTGGAAGTACCACCAGAGCTGCTTGCCGGTTGCGTTCTGCAGCTCGAGGACCAGACCGAAATCATCCAGGTAGAGCCCGCAAAACGGCACGGTCAGGCCAAAGACCGCGAGAAAAATCAGGATCGCGGTCCATGCTAATTTGGCATTCGGAGCAAGCTTCTTCAGCACGAGCGTCATTATAGCGAATCGCACAAAATAGATAAGCTATTACAATGGATTTGGAGTCCTTCTACACGCTCGATATCACCGAGGTATGCGGCTATCGCTGCGTCTTCTGCATCACCCGGACCAAGACGCCCAAAGCGGGCGGACGGATGACGCCGCTGTCGGCGGTCAAGGCACAGCTGCCGCATATCCGGAAAATGGGGCATAAGACGGTCTGCTTTACGGGGGGGGAACCCACGCTGCATCCCGACTTGCCCGCAATGGTGCGCGCGGCGCGCCGCGCCGGCCTCGAGGCCGTCATCAATACTCATGGCATGCGTTTCGCGGACAAACGCTATCTAGCCAGGTATGCGGGATTGGATTTTTCCTGCGTGCTGTCCATGCACTCGCATAAAGAGACTGTCTACAATAAAATAACCGGGACCAAGGGCTTTCGCCGCACCATCCAGGGCATTCGCAATCTGCTTAATGCGGATATCCCGATTGTCTTCTCGCATGTCCTGAGCGCGCAGAACTACGCGGATTTTCCCGGCTGGGTCGCCTATGTGCGCCGGAGCTTTCGGGGGCGCGTCTCCGCTTCGATTTTCTTCAATCAGGAAAATGACGCCGGCGGTTCCATGGTCCGCTTCAGCCGGGTGCGTCCGCACCTGCATAAGGGGCTGCGCGGCGCCGGCTTTCCTATCACCTATTTAACCGGCTGCACCGCCAGCCACTGCCTGATCGAGCCGAACTTCTTCGGCCGGCGGGGGAGCTTTTCGGCGGCCAACCGGCGGCGGAACCTGGCGCGGCTGCGGGCGCTGCCGCTGATCCATCAGAAGCAGCTGCTGAACTACTTCGTAGCGGAGAAGTGCTACCGCTGCGTCCGCTTCATGAAGCCCGCCTGCAAGGGCATCCGCAAAAAGTACCTGCTGCGTTTCGGCGGCGGCGAGTTCGGCTCACTGCTTAACGCCGAGGAGCGGTCCTATATCGATGCGCTGCGGCGCCGCATGCGGTCCGGCGAGCTCTCGCCGCCGATGCGCAGCAGCTCCCATATCCTGCTGGGTGCGACCGGCGCCGATTCCGCCGGCGTCGTTCCCGCGCTATGCCGCGTTCTGCTGGGCGATGCGGACCATCATGTCCGCCGCGAGGCCGCCTTGGCGCTGGGCGGCCTGGGCAGCGCCGCGCGCGGGGCCGTGCCGGCGCTGCGGCGGGCGCTGCGCGACACCGACGCGCTGATTCGGCAGAGCGCGGTGCATGCGCTGTCGCGGCTGGAGCCGCCGCCGCGGGAAGCGATCGGCGCGCTGCTGCGCGCGCTGCGTGACGCGGATACGGAGGTCCGCCGCTACGGCGCCTTGGCATTGGCGAAGTATGAGCGGCTGCCGCGCAAGGCGGTGCGTCCGTTGACGGCGCTGCTCCGGTCCGCCGACGCGCAGACCCGGAGATACGGCGTCCTGGCGCTGACGCGAACGCCCTCCGGCGGCGGTCCGGCGCTGCTGCGGGTCTTGCGCGATCCCGATGCGCAAACCCGGGAGCATGCCGCCGTGGCATTGGCGCGCGCCCCGCGAGCGGAAAGCGCCGCGGCTTTGCTCCGCGCGTTAAGCGACGGCGAAGAAAGGGTGGGCGTCGAGGCGGCTTATGCTTTGTCGCGGCTGCCCCGGCTGCCTGTTAAGGCCGCGGCCCCGCTGATTCGAGCGCTCAGCGCGCGGTCCCCGCGCCTGCGGGCGAACGCGGCGCTGGCGCTGGCCAAGGTGCGGCCCCTGCCGCGCCGGGCGGCGGCGGCGCTGACGCAGGCGCTGGCCGACAGCGAGGCCGAGGTCCGCCGCGAGGCGGTCTCGGCTTTGGTCGCGCTCAAGCCTGTTCCCCGGGCGTCTGTTTCGGCCTTGGCCCGGGCGCTGGATGATCCGGATGCGCATGTCCGGCGGGAAGCGGCCCGGGCGCTGGAAAAAAAGCCGCGCGGCCCCGGCCCCGGCTTGTCAGCATGATGCGCAAGGTCTATACTTGTGCGGTGACCAACCCGATACATCCGGCCGCTGCGGTCATCGCCGTCGTTTTTCTGCTGCGCGCGTTTCCCGCCGGCGCCCATCCCCTCAATACCAGCAGCTCGCAAATTGAGGTGCGGGAAAACGATATCCAATTGGCTTTCAAGTTCCACCTGGACGATTATGCGAGGGTCTGCGGCCTCGACGCCGACGGCAGCAAGAGCCTGGAGCGCAAAGAGCTGGAGGGGGCTATCGGCCGGCTCTACGACTGCATGGAGCCGCATGTCGGCTTGTCGTTGGACGCCAAGCCGGCAAAGCTTGAGCGCATGCAGCAGACGCTGACGGCGGCGCAGCTAAAGGAGCTGCTGCCGGACGGGTCGCTGGATATCAGCCCGAACAACCGCGGGCCGGTTTATCTTCAGCTGCGCTACCGCGCGGCGTTCGAACGGCACCCGAAAGCGCTGGGGCTGGCGGTACGCTTCCATGAGTTTCTCGGGGAGGAGCATGGCCATATCGCCTATGTCAAAACGGCGATCGCGATCCAGCCGGCGGTTTTCTCGGCGCGCAATGCGCGGCATGATTTCGATCTGGACGCGGTAGAAGCGGCGCAGCTGCCTTCTTTTGACGGCGGCTCCAAGCCGGCCAAGCCGCGGCGGTCCAATGGGAAGTCGTTGTGGGACCGCCTGCGCGGCTGGGTGTCGCCGGGCCGCTGACTAAGCGCCGCTACTTGGCCCAGTTCTCGGTCGCATTGTGGCGGGTCAGTCCGGCGGCGTCCCATTCATCATCGAAGGAGCCCGGCTTGAGGCCGAGGATGCGCAGCACCTTGTTGACCGGGCGGGTGTCGTTGCTTTCGCGCGGATCCCAGGGGGTGTCCTCGATCGAGGGCTCCAGCGTCATCTTGTTCTGCGACCAGAACGCGCTCGCCTGGTGGTCGCGGCCCTTGAGATAGTGCGCCTCGATATAGGCGATGGCGCCGGCGCGCGAGCATTCCTGGGCCAGCTGCGCGAGTTTCTCGGACAGGTCGAGGCCCGCGAAGGCCGGCTCGTCGGAGCCGGTGATGTCGGCCTTGACCGCCGCGGTCACCGGCAGGAGGCATAGGTCGGCGGCAAGATCGACCACCTTGGCCGACGGCAGCTTAAGGGCCATATGCTCGAGCTGGGCCCGCTCCGCGACAAAGGCTTCAAGATGATGTGCCATTCGCGGAATTATGGCATGAAAATATGAAAAATGCCAGGGGGACCCAAGAACCTATATGACAGTAGGTCCAAAATCCGCCGCCTAGCTGCCCTTTTGCTCCATACGGCTGATGCCGCCTCGTTATATCATGGAGGCCGAGGTATAACCATGATGCGCAAACATACCGCGTTATTGCGAGCAGCACTATCTTTATCTCTCTCCGTATTGCCGGCCGCTCAGGCGTCGGCGCGGGTCATCTCAGCTCCGGTCGCCGCTTCCGGCGCGGCCTCCGCTGTCGGGGCGGCCGGCGCGGCGCTACAGGCTGTGCGCACATCTCAGGCCGGCATGCCGCTATTTACGCCCGTGCTGCCCTCCAACCTCACGCTCATGCCGTCCTTTCGGATTGATTCGGCGCCCTCAGTGACGGTGGACCACTCGCTTAAGGTGATGCCGATGGTCGCCGCGCCGAATCTTTCCGCAGTCATTAACAAGCAGGCCGAAGCAAAGGGCGTTCAGGGGACCATAAATACTTTGCGCGAGACCGTCGCCGTGAAATCGCCGGGAATGAAGTCCGGCGGCAAAGTCGGACTGCGGCTCAACAGGCTCTTCGACGGCTTGGGCCAGCGCCGCCAGGGGCAGGACGGAGCCGTGCCTGCCGTGACGGGCCGCTACCTCAGGCATGCGTCCGGGCTCAGCAAGGCGGCAGCGAAAGCGACTCAGCAGGTCGAGGTCGCGGTGCCCGCCGCGGTCAAGCCGGCTTCTTCTCACGGCTTGAAGATCGCCGCCGCGGTTCTCGCCGCGGCGCTGCTCTTCGCGGCCCCCACGATCGCTTTGGCGGCCGGCGCGCCGACTGCGGTCGCCGCTTCGCTTGCCTACCTGACTGCGTATCAGCCGGTAATCACCGCGGCCGCCGCGGCCGCGGGCGTCGTTTACGGGCTGATCGCCTCACGCGGCAAGGACGGCGAGGCAATGAGTGGAGCCCAGGTTCTGGGCCAGGTTTTGCGCTTCGGCCTGCTGGCCGGCGCCGGGGCGTACGTCCTCATGGATGTCACGCAGGTCCTCTTCCTCGGCCTTAAGACCGTCGGGATCACCGCTCTTCCTGCCGCTTTGGCTACCGCGGCTCTTGGCCAGGGCGCATTCCAGGGCAAGTTCCAGGACCCGAAGACCTCGTCGGCGGACCGGATCATGGCGGTATTCCCGGCCGTGGCCGCGGCGCTGGGACTCAGCATCGGGGTGCAGATAGCGGCCGTGCCGCAGCTGCTGGCGCTGGCGGTCGACGCCATGGCCGTTACCGGCGTCGCCTCGGCGCTCTTCGCCGCGCTGTATCAGCCGGTCAAGTCGCCGGAAAAAGGCCCGGCGAAGATGGCTCGGGGCTACGTGCTGCAGGCCCTCATGAGCGGCCTCGCTCTCGCGGTGACGAACCCGTACTACATGTACACGTTCGCGGCCCTGGCGGCCTGGGGATTTTACGACGTGATCTCCAGCGTGGCGCTCGAAGTTGAAGCGCACCTGCCGGAGTCGCTGCGGCGGCTGTGGCGCGGCAAGAAAAGCTGAGCTGAGATTTTTCCGATAAAAATGAAAAGCCCTCGCTGTTGCGAGGGCTTTTCATTTAGCTGGGTGCGGGGGCGGGATTTGAACCTGCCGCCAGGCTCTAATATCGCCGGCCTGGGTCATACAATAAACTGATGATTAGTCTCCATATTATCTAATTTGCTGAATGCCTCCCGGGGCATATACTGTAGGCATGCCACTCCATCAAGCGCGCCCTGGACGCGCAGGCACTGGATCGGGGCAAGCGCATCGAGTTGGAGTTCGGGTTCGCGGCGATGCTCGATGAGTTCAGAGTGCAGGAGAAAGGGGAGAGATGCGATGACTAACATAATGAGATTGAGAATGATAATTGCCGCGGCGGTCCTCGTCGCCGCCGGCGGCGGGTTCGCCGCGGCGGAAAATATGTTCGCGAAAGGCGAAGCGAAGCCCAACAAGTTCTGGTGGCCGGAGCAGGTCAGCCTGCAGCCGCTTCGTCAACAAGCTGCCGAGTCCGATCCGATGGGCGGCAAGTTCGATTACGCCGAGGAGTTTAAGAAGCTCGACCTGGCTGCGGTGAAGAAGGATGTCAAGAAACTGATGACGACGTCCCAGGACTGGTGGCCCGCAGACTACGGCCACTACGGCCCGTTCTTCATCCGGATGGCATGGCATAGTGCCGGCACCTATCGCATGCATGACGGCCGCGGCGGAGCCGGCGGCGGCCAACAACGGTTCGAACCGCTCAACAGCTGGCCCGACAACGTCAACCTCGATAAGGCGCGGCGTCTGCTTTGGCCCGTCAAGAGAAAATACGGTCGCGCGATCTCTTGGGCGGATCTCATAGTCCTGACCGGGAACGTCGCCATGGAATCCATGGGATTTAATACCAGCGGCTTCGCCGGCGGACGCAAGGACGATTGGGAAGCCGATCTCGTCTACTGGGGCCCGGAGACCAAAATGCTCGCCGATGAGCGGTTCCAGGGGGACCGGGAACTCGAGCAGCCCCTCGCGGCGGTTCAGATGGGCCTCATCTACGTGAACCCTGAAGGCCCCGGCGGCAATCACGACCCGCTCTCGGCGGCGAAAGACATCCGCCTGTCCTTCGGGCGCATGGCGATGGACGACGAGGAGACGGTCGCCCTGATCGCCGGCGGCCACACCTTCGGCAAGGTCCATGGCGCCCACCCGCCTGCGAAGTGCGTCGGCGTCGAACCCGCCGGGGCGGGAATCGAGGAACAGGGTTTCGGTTGGAAGAACAAGTGCGGTACGGGCAACGGCGCGGACACGACCAGCAGCGGCCTGGAAGGGGCCTGGACGAGTACGCCTGCGAAATGGTCCCAGATGTTCCTGCAGAACCTGTTCGCTCATGACTGGGAGAAGACGAAGAGCCCGGCCGGCGCGACTCAGTGGATCCCTAAAGATAACATCGCGGCGCAATCCGTGCCTGACGCGCATATCAAGGGGAAGTTCCACGCCCCGATCATGTTGACGACGGACCTCGCCCTCAAAGAGGATCCCAGCTACCGGAAGATCGCGCAGCGCTTCATGAATGACCCCAAGGAGTTCGAGCTCGCCTTCGCCAATGCCTGGTTCAAGCTGACCCACCGGGATATGGGCCCGCGGAGCCGCTATCTCGGCAGCGACGTTCCTAAGGAGACCTTCGCGTGGCAGGACCCTCTGCCTCCGGTGGATCACCCGCTGATCAATTCGCAAGACGCCGAGAAGCTGAAGGGGGAGGTCTTGAAATCCGGCCTCTCCGTCCAGCAGTTGGTCCGGACGGCCTGGGCCTCGGCCGCCAGCTTTCGCGGAAGCGACATGCGCGGCGGGGCCAACGGCGCCAGGATCCGTCTCGCTCCGCAAAAGGACTGGGAAGCTAACGATCCCGACGAACTCGCGAAGATACTCAAGCGCTTGAGCTCGATCCAGCTTGACTTCAACCGCTCGGCTTCGGGGGGGAAGAAGGTCTCTCTCGCGGACGTCATTGTCTTAGGCGGCGCCGCGGCCATCGAAGCGGCCGCAGAGAGAGCCGGGCACCGAGTGCTTGTTCCGTTCATGCCGGGGCGCACCGACGCTTCTCAAGAGCAGACGGATGTAAAAGCGTTTGCCGTGCTGGAGCCGAAAGCCGACGGGTTCCGGAACTACTACGACGAAAATTCCCACCGCTCGCCTGCCGATATGCTGGTGGACAAGGCGAACTTGTTGACACTGACGGTCCCGGAGATGACCGCCTTGGTCGGCGGCATGCGCGTGCTCGACGCCAATACCGGTGGGTCGAACCACGGCGTCTTCACGGAGCAGCCGGAAACGCTGACCAATGACTTCTTTGTGAACCTGCTCGATATGTCTACCCAATGGAGGAAGTCGCAGAAAATGAGCGGGATATTCGAAGGCGTGGGCCGGGAAAGCGGCAAACTGAAGTGGACGGCCACGCCGGTCGACCTCGTGTTCGGGTCTCATTCCGAACTGCGCGCAATCGCCGAAGTCTATGCCGAGAACGACGGCGAGGCTAAGTTCGTCCATGACTTCGTGCAGGCGTGGGCCAAAGTCATGAGCTTGGACCGCTTCGACCTCATGTAACCGAAGGGCTGTCTAACCTTGCGCACTCAGGGGCGATTTTCAGGGTGTCTGGAAAGAAAATCGGACCCGCCATACTGAGCGGGTCCGACGGTGATGGGTGCGGGGGCCCGAACACTACTTGTGAGAAGGCCGAATAACGCAAATAAAGCCGTTTTTGAGCGGTTCATAAGGGTTAAGCAAGCTCTAAGCGCTCCTTACGACAGCCTGCGAACCCGGAAGCGCGTATGAGCCGCCCGTCGGAGACTCTCCTGCACCGTCGCGATCTTACTTGCGTCGGGTTGTGGCCCTTCTATTAGGTTTGAGAAGCTACGGGCGTCGTTTCTCAATGAGCTTGCGGACGATTCGGGAAAAGGTCTCGGCTTGTTTGACGAGGTCCGCCGCTTCCTGCTTGGAGGTGACCCCAGTGCCGATGTATTCGGCCAGGTTGCGCTTGGACCTGCAGTCGTCGAAATAATCCAGCAGGGGGCGGTGCTCCTTGGGCAGCAGGCTATGAAGTGCACGGAAGACCGCCGCATGGTGTCCTTGGCCGGAGGTGCGGTAACCTTGGGCAGCAAGAAGCGCCCGGCCCGTCTGCAGGACCGCGTTGTACGCGATCGTAAACCGCCGGTCCGCGGAGAGCCCCACCACCCGCGCATCCTTCATGTCCCGGTCCACCACTGCGAAGAGCTTTTTTAGCTCTTGGGGGGTGGTCTTATGCGGCTTAAGCCGCCCGGCCGCCAATAGTTCTTTCAAACTCATTCTCGGTGCCTATTATAAAAATTTTCTTATCTTGGACCACGGTTTTGAGGAAGGAGTCCCCGCGTTTAAGGCGGGACTTCAATTCCGAGAGGTCGAAGCGCGATGTGTTGATTTCGCGATGCAGGGCTATCTTTGCCCGGGCTAAGGCCTTATGCAACGTCGGACCGGGGACCCGGCCCACGATAAAGAGGTCGACGTCGCTGGCGGGGCGTTCCGAGCCCTTGGCCACCGAGCCGTAGATGAAGGCGAAGCGGATTCCGCGCAGTTTGTCGAGGGATTCGCGCAGCGTATCCCCCAGGCCCGAGGTTTTTAGGACCAGGCGCTTGAGTTCCGGGAACAGGCTGAACCGGGTATCGGCCTGGATGTATCGTCGGTTGCCCGATGCCTCGCTGCGCAGAAATCCCAAGCGCTCCAGGTGGTCCAATTCCCGCTTGACGGAACTGACGTCTTCCTGGATCAGGCGCGCGACTTCCCTTAGGTAGAAACGCTCTCCGGGCCGCGTCGTAAAGAGTCCGATCAGCTTGGCCCGGGTCCGGGAGGAGAAGAGTTTTTCGAGTATCCCCATCTTGTTGACTATTATAACACGATTGTTGATGTCTTGCCAACAATCACCAGAATCGTTTCAAGCGCTGATTTGGATTTGAGCAGCGGGTTGCCTGACCGTTTCGTGCCGGGTCTATAATTCATTCGGCAAAGGCAGATAACAAGGTCGCCGGTTCTAATCGGGGAGGATTAAAACCCGCGACAAAAAAGGCCCGCTGGTCGCGGGCCTTTTTAACTTCTTCAAGGGTGCGGGGGCAGGATTTGAACCTGCGACCTCAAGGTTATGAGCCTTGCGAGCTACCAGGCTGCTCTACCCCGCAGAAATAGGGTAGCAGTTTCCCCTCGGAAGGTCAAGATTCTCGTCGAGAAAGCGGTTTCGGAGGGAGGTCCGCGAGTTCGCAAGGTTAGCCGTAAAACCGGAGGCGGACATGCGGAAACTGTGGACCGGAAATATTGGCGGTCGTGGCGTAGCGAACTATGCTCAAGCTGTTGATCTCTTCATGCTGCGGTGCCGTTCGAAGAACCTGTCGGCGCATAGCATCGAGTGGTACAAATTCCTCCTAGGCGGCCTCACGCGCTTCCTGGAGGCTTCGCCGCGCGAGACCACCCCGAACCACCTGAGAGCCTATCTGGATTCCCTGAGGCGGCGCGGGCTGTCGTCCATCACCATCGACCGGACCTACGGCGGGCTTCGTTGTTTCTTCCGCTACCTATCCCAGGAGCGGATCATTCCTCAGAATCCGATAACTCTGGTCGAGAAGCCTAAGAAGAGCAAACCCCTCATCAAACCTTTGAATTTGGATCAGGTCAGGCTGCTTTTGGCGCAGCCTCGGACCAAGACCTTTGTGGGCTTTCGCAACTGGGTGATGATGCTGACCTTGTTGGATACGGGGTTGCGGCTCAGCGAGATATTGAGTCTGCGCCGGGACCGGATCGACTGGCAGGGGAGCCGGTTCCTCGTGCAGGGCAAGGGGGATAAAGAGCGAACGGTGCCTTTCGGCGTGGCGGTCAAGAAGGCGTTATGGGAGTACGCCCAGTGGCGGGGGGAAGTCGCCGGGCAAGATATCTTCTTTCTGGATCAGTTCGGCGGTAAAATCTGTACGCGCCATGTACAGATCACGATCAAACGCTACGGCAAGACGGCGGGGATCGAAGGAGTACGGGTCTCACCGCATACGCTGCGGCATACCTTCGCCACCCAGTACATCCGAAACGGCGGCGATCCGTTCAGCCTTCAGGCGATCCTCGGGCACTCGACTTTGGAGATGGTCCGCAACTATGTGAATCTCGCCAGTCG
>JBDRPD010000040.1:0-36784 GCA_043827405.1 Elusimicrobiota bacterium
CAAGCAGCGCTTCTTCTTCCCGCTGCGGCTCATCCCCGTCTCGCCGGGCTGGTCCGGGCTCTTCAGCTGGGGCTTCCCGTCCGTCATGTGGGAAGCCGGGCTCCTTCTGCCGCCGGCGCTCGCCGGCTTTGTGCTGGGGACCCGCTGGCCCGGCAAGATTCGCTGGCCGGTCATCGGCGCGCTCCTCGTCCTGACGGTCGTCGTCTGGCTGATGCGCGTGCGGTTTCTCTTGGGCAACGACATGGGCTTCCTCCTCGGCCGCTAGGCCGTGGGTGCCGCGCTCCGCCAAGATATTATGATAACTACTGATTTCCGTCGGAAACCTACAATCGAAACTCATGAAATAGACCTTTTTATACCCTCCACAACTCACGGAGGATGGTCCACTGCCGGCGGGCGGGGGCGGCGGTTTCGCTCATAATTTCTCGCGGGCTGCGGCGCCGACATTCCAACTAATTTGTCCCCGCGCCCACGCCGTTCCGCCGTTCCGGCTTTATTGCTAAAATCCAACTATGGCAAGCACAGTCGACACTAAAAAAATAATTTTCTCCCTAATCGAAGTGGGCAAGCTCTATCCGCCCAAGCGCGAAGTCCTTAAGGAAATCTACCTGTCGTTCTACTACGGCGCCAAGATCGGGCTGATCGGCGACAACGGCAGCGGCAAGAGTACCTTGCTGAAGATCATCGCGGGGCTCGACGAGGACTATTCGGGCGAGATCACGCGCTCCAAGGGTTACGACGTGGGCATCCTGGAGCAGGAGCCCCAGCTCGATCCGACGAAGACCGTCAAGGAAATCGTCGAAGAAGGCGTCGCCGAGACCAAAAAGCTGCTCGACGACTTCAACGACATCAGCGAGAAGCTCGGCGAGGAGATGTCGCCCGAGGAGATGGATAAGGCGCTGGAGAAGCAGGGCAAGCTCCAGGACCGGATCGACGCGCTCAATGCCTGGGAGCTCGAGAATACCCTCGAGGTCGCCATGGACGCCCTGCGCTGCCCTCCGCCCGACCAGAAGATCGAGTCGCTGTCCGGCGGCGAGAAGCGCCGGGTCGCCCTGTGCCGGCTGCTGCTGATGAAGCCGAAGATCCTGCTGCTTGACGAGCCGACCAACCATCTGGACGCCGAGTCGGTGGCCTGGATCGAGCATCACCTGCGCGAGTACGAGGGCACCGTGATCGTGGCCACCCACGACCGCTACTTCCTCGATAAGGTGACCCAATGGATCCTGGAGCTGCGCCGGGGCGTGGGCGTGCCCTTCGAGGGGAACTACGCCTCCTGGCTGGAGCAGCGCCAGACGCAGCTGGCCCAGCAGGAAAAAGAGGAATCCAAGTACCAGAAGGCGCTGGCGCGCGAGCTCGACTGGGTGCGCGCCGGTACCAAGGGACGGCAAGCCAAGGGCAAGGCGCGCCTGAAGTCCTATGAAGAAATGCTCGATGAGGCTCCGGAGAAGAAGGCGCGCGAGCTCGAAATTTATATTCCGCCGGGACCGCGGCTCGGGGACTCGGTCATCGAGGCGCAGAAGGTCACCAAGTCCTACGACGACAAGCTGCTCTTCGAGGATCTGAGCTTCAGCCTGCCCAAGGGCGGCATCGTCGGGGTCGTCGGCCCCAACGGCGCCGGCAAGACGACCTTGTTCCGGCTCATTACCGGCGCCGAGAAGCCCGACAGCGGATCGTTTAAGATCGGCGACACGGTCAAGCTCTCCTACGTCGATCAGGACCGTTCGGCTCTGGCGCCGGGCAAGACCGTTTGGGAGGCGATTACCGATGAGCTCGACGTGATCGCGCTGGGCAAGTTCGAGATCAACTCGCGCGCCTATGTCGGCAACTTCAACTTCTCGGGACCGGACCAGCAGAAGAAAGTCGAAGACCTCTCCGGCGGCGAGCGCAACCGCGCCCACCTGGCGCGGATGCTGCGCGATCCGGGCAACGTTCTGCTATTGGACGAGCCGACCAATGACCTCGACGTCCATACCCTGCGCGCGCTCGAGCAGGGCTTGGCGCACTTCGCCGGCTGCTGCGTGATCATCAGCCATGACCGGTGGTTTCTCGACCGTCTGGCCACCCACATCCTCGCCTTCGAGGGCGAGAGCAGCGCCCGCTGGTTCGAGGGGAACTACAGCGAGTACGAAGAGGATATGAAGAAGCGCCTGGGCGAGGACGTGCATCCGCGGCGCATCCACTACAAGAAGCTGACGCGCTGATTACTCGTAGCGCAGGGCTTCGACGGGATCCAGCTTCGAGGCCTGGTAGGCCGGGTAGATGGAAAACAGCAGGCCCGCGCCCGTGGCGATCGCGAGCGTGGCCGCGAAGTGCCAGCCCTTCAGCGCGATGATGATCTCGAGGCCGTCGCGCGGGTCGAGGTAGTAAATTCCGGCGAGCCCCAGGGCGATTCCCGCGAAGCCGCCGAGGGTGCCGAGGATCATCGCCTCGACGACGAACTGCAGCAGGATGTCCGACTTGGTCGCGCCGACCGCGCGGCGCACGCCGATCTCGCGGATGCGCGAGTAGATGGTGGCCAAGGTCACGTTCATGATGCCGATGCCGCCGGCGAGAATGGCGATGATCCCGACCGCGAGCACGGCGACCGCGTACTCGCGCGTGCGCTTGAGAATCCCCTGGATGGTCTCGCGGAAGTCGGTGATCTTGTAATCTTTCTCGCCCCGGTGCAGGTCCTCGAGCAGAATTTCGAGCATGCGCTTGACCGCGGGGACCGTCTTCTCATCTCCGGTGTCCACCTGGATTTCATCCACCGCGTCCCAGGCGGCGCCGTTCTGGCGCTGCTGGCTTGACGCGATAAAACGCTGGTAGGTCGTGAGGGGGACGTAGATCGAGCCGCCGCCGCCGAAGCCCATTCTAAACCAGCGCGGGTCTTTATCCCGCGGCGGGTTGTGCACCATGCCGATGACCTCGTAAAGGTGGTCGCCGAGACGCACGGTTTTGCCGACGAGGTCGCGGTGCTTGATGAAGGTCTCGAACGGCCCTACCGGAAAGTGATGCGCCCAGAACGGCTTCTTGTCCCAGCCGCCGGGGACGTCGATAACGCAGACGCGGGCGAAGCTGCGCATGTCGTCGTCGTCGATGAACCGGCCCTGCAGCCGGTATACCCAGTCGCGGCGGCGCCATTCCGGAGTGACGCCCCAGGCGAGCAGGCCCTTTTCCACGAAGTCGCCGGAAATGAAGCGCACCCCCCATTGCCGGGAGACCGGCGAGACCATGTACAGGTTCGGCAGGCCCGCGCGGATGACGTCCGCATCGGACGCGGTCAAGCCGCGGGAGAGCCCCTGCGATTTATAGCCGCGCTCCTTTTGTATTTCCATGCGTCCCGGCCCGACCAGGTCGAAGGCCTTGGTGCGCTGTTCGTACATGCGGTTGACTTGGGCGAAGGTGTAGAGGATCGCGGCCACACCGAAGGCGACGGCGATGAAGCTGAGAAAAGAGCGCATTTTGTGCGAGTAGATCTCGACCGAGCCGGTGCGCGCCGCCTCGAGGATGTTCACTTGCCGAGGGCGATGAAGTCCTTGGGCTTCTCGGTGTGGACCTTGTCGCCTTCCTTGAGCCCCTCGAGGATTTCGGCGTCGAGCGCGGTCTTGAGGCCGGTCTTGACTTCGACCTGCTTGGCTTGGCCCTCGGGGTTGTGGAGATAGACGAAGAACTTCCCCGCTTCCTCGAAGAGCCCCGAGCGCTTGAGCTTGAGGACTCCGGACTTCTTCTCGAGCAGGGCGTCGATTCTGGCCGTGATGCCGGGCATGAGCTGCTTATCCTTGTGCTTGAGCTCGACCTC
This sequence comes from Elusimicrobiota bacterium, assembly GCA_043827405.1. Taxonomy (GTDB): domain Bacteria; phylum Elusimicrobiota; class Elusimicrobia; order UBA1565; family UBA1565; genus JBDRPD01. The sequence continues at coordinate 3,782 of JBDRPD010000040.1, forward strand.
GACGCGGAATACCTTCAGGCCCGAGCCGTCGAGCTCGGCTTTGGGCGAGATCATGCTGATGACGGCGGGGAACTTCTTGCCCGGAATGGCGTCCACGCTGACCTCAACAAGCATGTCTTCCCGCAGCTTGAAGACGTCCATCTCGCTGATCTTGAGCCGAACGACGAGGGCCTTCAGGTCGGCGATGGTCATGAGATAGGTGGGGGTGCCCGATTCGAAGAGCCCGGTGACGTAGTCGCCTACCTTGGTGAAGTGGGAGACATCGCTGCGGTTGTTCGATTCGCGGGTGAAGCGGGTCAGTATGCCCGACAGGGGGGCGATGACCGTCGAAGGGAGATACTTCTCGGCGCCGGTTTTTCCCGGCTGGACCACGCAGATCGGCTGGCCCTTCTGGATGCGGTCGCCTTCCTCGACATGGAGCTTGATGATGCGGCCGGACACCTTGGAGGCGACATCCACGAAATCTTTGGCGTCGATCTCGCCGATCTCCTTGAAGCGGACCTCAAGGTCGCCGCGCGTGACGGCGGTCAGCTCGGCTTCTGATTTCTCCGCCGCTTCCTTTTTTTTCTTCTGCCGGCGCTGGTATCCGTACCAGCCGCCGGCGCCGACAGCGACGGCGATGCCGGCCGTGAGCCAAAATCTTTTTTTCTTAAAGAAACGCTTCTCGACCATAGTGTCAATCATAGTAAAACCGGGGCTTGCGGGGGGGCGGGGGGGTGGGACCAGCCGTCTCGATTTGACTAGTCGGCGTAGGCGGCGCCGACGCTGCCGACGATCATGCCGATCCCAATGAGGGGATTGACCAGATAGGCGAGAAGGCCGAAGAAGCCGCCCGAGAGGGCGGCGCTCAGCGCGCCGTCTTTCGCCGCGGTTTTGTCCGCGGTTCGCGGCGCATGCTCGACGAAGACCGGTTCGGGCAAGGTGCGCCGATAGGCGCGGCCGGGCGCGGCCGGCGACAGCGCGGCGAACGAACGGCGGGCGCCGGTTTCCGGGACGGCAAGGGCTCCCGGCTCCAGGACGAAGCCCTTAACCGCGAAGGTTTTCTCCGCGCGCTCCGGCGTCCCGTCGAAGTAGTCCGCGGCTTCTGCCGATGACGCCCGGCGCGCCCATGCCGGCACATAGGGTCCGGAGGAGCCGTAGGTCCCGTGCGGGGCGAGGTCCTGAGCATAGGCGGGAACGCGTACGCTCGCCGCGGCGGGAGCGGCGGCCAATAGGGCGCCGAGAAGGAGCGGGATCGCTTTCATGCCCATTTAGGTTAGCGTACGTCGAGAGCATGATATAGAGGCCTTGGGTAACAACCCCCTGCCCCAAGGTCCGTGGCGCGCGACGATAGCGCCCGGGCGTCGGGTTATCGTGCCACGATAATATGCTACTTTAGCTTTATGCCGAAAAAGCGCGCGCGTGCGGGAGCGAGCGGCGTTCGGGGGAAGGCCGCCGCGGTATTGGCCGGCACCATCGCCGGACTCGTGCTTCTGGAGTCGGGGCTGCGGCTGGCGGGTTTCCTGTCCGGCCTGCCGCAGGCGTTGAGCAATCGCCCGGCGGACGCGGACGCGGCGGCCTACCGTATCGTAACGCTGGGGGAGTCCACGACGGCCGGCGGCGATAACTGGCCGCATCTTCTCGAACGCATTCTCAACGCCCAAACCAAGTCCCGCCGCTATAAGGTTTACAATGCCGCGGTCCCCGGCACCTCCACTCCGTTTATCGTCGCCGAGCTGGAGGGCAGCCTCGAGCGCTACGACCCGCACCTCGTCATCACCATGATGGGGATCAATGACGACTACGACAACCTCTATTGGACCGCGGCGCCGCAAGGCTCGCTGGGCGCGGCGCTGCGGCGGCTGCGCTTGTTTAAGGTCGGCCGGCGGGCGCTGCTCGCGCTTCGTTCCCGCGGCGCAGGCCCGGCGGCGGTCATGATGGACGAACAGGGGCGCAGCGCTCTGCGCCGGGCGGATGCGGCCTGCCGGGGCGCCGATGCGGACCGGGCGGATGCGCTGTATCGACGGCTGCTGGAAACGACGCGGCATGCCGATGTCGTGCGGGCCTGGAGCGAATGCCGGACGCGCCGCGCGGCGGACGGCGGCGATCTGGTGGCGCGGTCGGTGCGCGATATCGCGCCGCGGGACCATGCCCTATGGCTGGCCCTGGGGGAAACCCATCTGCAGGCGGGCAAGCTCGACCTCGCCGAGCGATGCCTCGCGCGCGCGGCGGAGCTCGCTCCGGGAACTCCCCGGGCGTACCAGCGTCTGGCCGAAGTCTACCGGCTCAAGGGGGCCTCGAAGCGGTTTATTGAGAAGTTTCTGAGCCGCAACCTCCGCTACCTGCGCGTCGGCGAGACGCGGCGGGCGAGCGAGGTCACGCGCTACCACTACCGGAAGCTGCACGAAATCCTGCGCGCTGGAAAAGTGGGCTACATCGCCATGCAGTATCCGAACAAGCCCGTGCGCGAGCTTAAGGAATTTCTCGGCGACGCCGAAGATGTCGTCTTTCTCGGCAACGAGAGCAACTTCGCCCGTGCTCTCCGCCAGGGGCGCTACGAGGATTACTTTACCGACCGCTTCGCCGTCGTGTTCGGGCATGCGACGCCAGCCGGCCGCCGCCTGATCGCGGAGAACGCGGCGGCCGCGGTGCTCAGGCTCGTCGAGGGCTGGTCGCCCGCCGCGGCGCCGGGGGCGGAGCCGGGCGGCTTCAATGTCCTTGATGCGCTCATTTTGCGCCATCCCGGCAAAGCGGACCTGCATGTGGATCGCGCCCGGGAGGCGCTGCGCGGCGGCGACCGCGCAGCCGCGGGCGCCGCGCTGGCCCGGGCCGAAAAGCTGGGGCTTTCCGGCGCGCTCGCCGTTCGCGCCGCCCGGCTCTATGGTGAATTAGGCGATGAGCGCCGCGCCTTCGCGGCCTGGAACAAGGCCGTGCCCTCGGGCCTGCTGGGCGCCGACGAGTGGATGGAGCGGGCGCGCGCCGCGGAGAGCGTCAAGGACGCAAAGGCGGCGGCGGAGTCCCTGCGGCGGGCGCGCGCGCTTCAGACCTTGCCGCAGCAGGAGCGGCAGATCGAGCGGCTGGCGGCGAAGATCCCGCGTCTGGGGGAGCGGCCCAGCGCGACGTCCGATCCCAAGCAGCCGGCGAAGCTCAAGCCGCGGCCGGCCTCCGATGTGTCGCTGTGGATCGAGCGGGCGGTGGCGGCGCAGCGGGCCGGCGAGCGGGATAAGGCTCTCGCTCAGCTGGCGCAGGCGGAAAAGCTGACCACCGACGCGCGCTGGCGCGGGGAGATCGCGACGCTTTACGGCGCCTTGGGCGAGAACCGCCGGGCGCTCGCCGTTCTCGAGCGCATGGTCGCGGCGGCGCCGCAGGACGGCGGGCTGCGCCTGCGGCATGCCGGGCTTGCGTTGGGCGCGGGGAATCTCGAAGCGGCCGCTGCGTCCCGCGCCCAGGCGGCGGCGCTGTCTCTGACCTTTGCGCAGCGGCGGCGTTTGGCCCTGCTCTATCAGGAAGCGAAAGAGTTCGGCCGCGCGGCGGAGATCCTGCGGCGGCTGGCGGCCGAGCGGCCGGAAGACGCCGAGTTCTACCGCGAGAAAGGCGTCTGCGAGTTTCTCGACGGTTCGGCCGAGCGGGCGATCGTGGATTTTCAGGAGGCGATACGGCGCGCGCCGAAGCGCCTGGCGGCGTACCGCGATCTGGGCAGCGTCTACGAGGGCCTGGGGCGCCGGGCCGAAGCGCTCGCGACCTATGGCCGCGCGCTGGCGGTCGCCGCGCCGGCGGAGGACGCGGCGGTCGGTGAAATGATCCGCCGCAGCCGGGACCGGCTGACCAAGAATCCGCAATGAAGAGGTCGAGTGAAAATATGAATTTGCTTGCATATGGCTATGGCCGGTAAGTACCCGTTCGGCACGGTATTAACGCGCTTGCGCCGCGAGCACGGCTATCCGACGGCGCATGCCTTCTACCAAAGCCGGGGCGGCAAGCGCGGGCTCGGGCTCTCGTTTGCCAACTATCTCGCTCTTGAGCGGGGACGGAGCCTGCCGAAAGGCTCGCGCCTGCCGAAGCTTATGTCGGCGCTCGGCCTGGTTTCGAACTCAAAGGGAGGTAAAGAGCTCGTCTATGCCTATCTCAAGGATGTGCTGGGTTCGGACAAGCTCCTGCGGCCGCTGCTGGCCGCGGCGGCGCCCAATCCCCTGCCGCCCAGCCTCGCGCTCGCCGAAGCGGCTTCGCGCCAAGGAACCCGTCAGCGTTCCATTCAGCTGACGCTGGAGCAGTACCGGGTTGTGGCCAAAAGCGCCGCCGCCTATGCCTGCCATATCGTGCTGGCCAATAGCTGGGGGTGGATGGATCGTCCGGAGCTCGCGAAGATCACCGGTCTTACCAAGGCCGAACTCGACCAGGCCATTAAGGAGCTGGGCAAGGCGGGGCTGGCGCGCTTCCAGGGCAAACGCGTGCGCAGCCCGCTCGCCGGCCGCTTCATCATCCCGCCCAATATCACGCCGCATACGGCGTCCATTTACAGCGCCATGCTGGGGCACCGGACCAAGTGGGTCAAGGAGCGCGGGCGGCTGGCCTTCAACCGCTACCTCCTGCTGCGGATGAGCAATGATAAGCTGGCGGCGTTCCTGCCGCACTTCAACGAGATGATCCGGATGTCGGCTCTGTTCGGGGACGTCGCCCGCTCGCCCGACTCGTCGGTGTACCTGGTCGAGAGCCGGGCGGTCCGCTTATTTAAGTAGAGGGGGAAGAAGTAATGTTCGACTACAAACTCAAAGGCAAGCAAGTCATCCTGCAGCTCGATCCCGAGTTTTTACCGCATTTGAAATACTGCGGCATCGAGGGGTCACCGCTGTTCGCCAAGGTTTATAAAATGGAGCAGGATGGCCTGTGGCTGGAGACGAACTCATTTCGCGTCTGTCCGACGCCGATCATCAAGCTCTCCGGGCCGAAGGGCGAGCAGTTCTGCCGCGCTCATATTTACATCCCGCGGCAGGCGATCATCTCGGTGGTGGCGTTTCCCGCCGTCACCGCGAATCTGGAGAATGATCCCAAGCTGCACCAGATCGGCTTCCGGCCGAAAAGCCCCATAATGAAAGGAGCGGCGCCGCGGGCAAAGTAATGGGCGCAACGCCGCGACGCGCGTGGGCCCGTACGGCGCTGCTGGCCGCCTGCGGTCTGCTGTGCGGCCTGCTGCTCGCCGAGGCGGCGAGCTGGCTGGTGTTTCGCCGCACCGTCGCGCAGCTCGCGGTCGAAGACCGGGACCTTTACTACTACATCGATACCGCCGGCATGCGCCACCATATCCCGAACCGGACCGGCTATCAGCCGCTATGGGACGGCAAGGGAAAGGCGGCGTTCCGTATCAATGCGCACGGCTTTCGCGGAAAGGATATCGACTTGCGCAAGCCCCCCGGCGTCAGCCGGCTGCTGTTTCTCGGCGATTCGATCACCATCGGCTGGCGGCTGCGGGAAGAAGACGTTTTCGTCGAGCATATCGGCCGCGCGCTGGGCGCCCGCTATGAGGTGATCAACGCGGGCTACGCCGACGCCGGACTCACCGAAGAGGACGCGGTGCTGCGCGCGGCCGGCATGCGCCTGCGCCCGGACCTCGTGGTGCTCGGCTGGTATCTCAACGACGGCCGCCCGCCGGTGGGCTTCCCCGAGGAGGTCGTCTACCGGAATCCCGTCATCCGCTGGATTCAGGCCAACCCGCTGCTGCGCCGCAGCTACTTCGTGGGCTTGTTCTACGGAGCGCTGCGCAAATCGCTCGTCGAGCAGGCGGTCAAGGTTTCGGAGCATAAGTCCAATCGCTTCCGCTGGGTGAAGCATTACGTCGACCAGAAGCATGAATGGCGGGTTAAGCCCGAGTCGCTGGCGGAGCTCCTGCGGCTGGCGAAGTACGATTTCGGCGACGGCTGGAACGCCGCCAGCCGCCAGGCGATGTTCAAGCGCATCCGGGCGATGCGCGATTATGTCCGCGGCCAGGGCGGGGAATTTGCCGTCGTGATTTTCCCGCTGCATGCCCAGGTCTACACCGAGGTGCGCGAGCCGTTCGTCGATGAGCCGCAGCGCGACTTCGCGGCTTTCTGCCGGGACGCGAATATCCCCTGCCTGGACCTGCTGCCGCCGCTGCGCGGGCGCCAAGCGGAGGAGCTGTTTCAGGATTTCTGCCACTATACGCCGCGCGGCAACGCCGTCGTCGCGGAAGAAATCCTGGCTTTTCTTAGGAAGCGGAGTCTGCTGCCAGCAGGGCGCGCTTCTTCTGCACCGGAAAAGCCTTAATCCGGGCTTCGCGCACCAGCGCTTCGGAGCGGGTGAAGCCGTCCTCTTGGTAGACCAGTCGGACGGGCAGGTGCGTCCGGGTATAGGCTGCGCCCTTGCCCGCGCGATGCTGCTTGAGGCGCGCCCGCACATCCTTGGCGATGCCGGTATAGAGGGTGCCGCCGGCGCAGGTCAGGATGTAGACCGAGTATTCTTTTTTCGCTCCGGGCTTGTCCTTGAGCCCGTCGAGCATGCGCTTGTATTTGGCCTTCTTGTCTTTGGCGCTCTGCTTCTTTTTCACGCCTGCTCGACGTCGGCCCGCATGGGGCGCGTCATTAAGGTCTCGGCGACATCGCGCGGGGGCTTGCCCTCGTAGAGGGCGGCGTAGATCTCGTTGGCGATAGGCAGGTCCACGTGCTGTTCCCGGCTGAGCTTGCGGGCCGCCTTGGCGGTATACATTCCTTCCGCCGTTTCGCCGAGCTCGTCGAGACTTTCCTCCAGGCTTTTCCCCTTGGCCATCAGGTAGCCGAGCCGGCAGTTGCGGCTCTGCCGGCTGGTGCAGGTTAGGACCAGATCGCCCATGCCGGCGAGCCCTTGGAAGGTCAAGGGCTGGGCGCCGAAATGCCGCCCCGCGCGCATGATCTCGGCCAGGCCCCGGGTGATGATCGCGGCCCGGGCATTGTCGCCGTAGCCCAAGCCGTCCACCGCGCCCGCCGCGATGGCGATGACGTTCTTGAAGGCGCCGGCCACTTCGACGCCCATCATATCGTCGGAGGGATAGGTGCGAAAGAAGGGGGAGTGAAACAGCCCGGCCCATCTTTCGGCCGCCGCGATATCCTCGCCCGCGAAGGCGACGGCCGTAGGCATGCCGCGGGCCGTTTCCTTGGCGAATGACGGCCCGGACAGGACGAATATCCCGCCCCGGTCCTTGCGCGCCAGGCTGTCGCGGATAATCTGGGACGGGAAGCGGAGCTGGGCTTCGCCCAGTCCTTTCGCGGCGCTGATAATCGGGATGTTCGCCGCAATAAGTTCCTTAACCGGCGACAGCACTTGGGCGATGGCCACCGTGGGTACCGCGATGATGACGGCCTCGGCGCCGCGCAGGACTTCCCGGATATCGGGCGCGGCGTCGATTTTGGGATCGAGCTCGATGCCGGGGAGGTAGCGGGTGTTCTCGTGCCGGTCATGGATCGCGGACAGGACTTCTTGGTCGATGTCCCACAGCAGCACGCGCTCGGCTTGCGGGGCGGCGACCGCCGCCAGCCCGGTGCCCCAGCTGCCGGCGCCGAGAACGCTGATCTTGGCGAGTTTGGTCACGCCGCCATTATATCAATGAAGCCGGAGCAACTGTTGCCGGCAACAGTCGGCGCGGGATTGAGGGCGCGGGTGTTTGTTATAGTCAGGGACCGGAGGAGGGGCCGATGAGCGAGGAAATCAAGGTGCAGCTGAAGGGGCCGCAGGCAATTATGGCTGTTTTGGTCCTTATTGGGATCGGCGGGTTCCAGTGGGTCCGGCTGGGAGTCAATTTCCCGACGGGCGGGCCGGCGGAGGAAGTCAAGCATTGGGTTGTTAATACCTATCATGGCGGTGAACTGGAAGAGGCGCTGGATGAGGCGGCCGAGAACTTGACGGAGGATGCCGGGAAAAAGGTGCTTGCCGCCGCGGCCAAGCAGCAGGCTCTCAGCAAGGTCGAAATCACCGGGTTGTCCGTGCGCCGGAGCGGGAAGAACGAATATGTCGTCCGCGTCGACTTCCTGCTTGACGGGAGGCCGCCGCCGGACGGGAAGGGGCAGCGCTACTTGCGAGTCGAGAATCGCTCTCCGGGAGGATGGTTTGTGCGGCATGAGACTTCGGCTTTCAGCTATTACTCCACTTTCTTTTAGGGCGGGTTCGTCTAAGGCTCAAACCCGATCCGTTTTCGGTCCTTCGGATCCGGTGCCATCAGCTCTCGGATCGCGTCGAAAATGCTTCGGATATGATCGTCGTGTCCTTCTATCCGTCGCTCTAATTCTTTGAGCTTGACGGACAGTCCTTGGTGTAGAAATAGCGTTTCCTTGATCCTCACGAAAGCCCGCATTATCGTGATGTTGACGAGGATGGCACGCTCGCTGTTGAGCACGCTGGAGAGCATCGCCACGCCTTGCTCAGTGAACAAATAGGGGCGCCGTCGTAGTCCCATCTTGAGGCGCGGATTGGAGGTGCCGAATTGGCACCTCCAATTCTTAAACTCTGTCGGATTCATCTGGAACATGAAGTCAGCTGGAAACCTCCGCTCGTGCCGCTTCACCGCTCGATTCAACTGCTTCGTGGGTACACCATATAGCGCGGCGAGATCCCTGTCGAGCATGACCCGGCGCCCCCGAATGAGCAGAATTGATCCCTCAATCGCTTCGGGCATAGGATTTTCTCCCATGCCTTTGCATACGATTCAGGAGGCGATTCGGTTCCCGAAAATAAAAAGCCTCTATCGCGAATTTGAGAGCCACGCTCTATGGCTTGAGCATGATCCCGGCTATCGCACCGTGAAAAATGACCCCAGCCATGCTTTCATGCTCCGGCTGCGCGGAAAAAATCGCCGCTTTGGGCCTAAAATCACCCTAAAATTGCGCTTCTGGGAAGGGGTGGAATTTGGTAGAATCAGCTTTCAATATTTGAATTTTTCGTAGATTATGCCCCTCTGCCTTACCCCTCCTAAGAAGTGCTTGGGTACTTGGCGTTCCGGCGCGGATGAGCCCGCGGCCGATGCCGAGGGGCTTCGCGCCGCCCTCATAAAGCTCAACGAACCCTTCTATGTTCTGGATACGGACCATGGCCCGGCCGCAGCGGCCGGCGGCGCCGCCGTTTTCGGGCCCGGCGGCGAGGGTCTCCCCGTGCTGGCCCATGCTCCGGCGGGGCTTCCCGCGGCTCTCGGCGACCCCGCTTTTCTCCGCGACCACGGCCTGCGCTTCGCCTATGTTTCCGGCGCGATGGCCAACGGCATCGGCTCAGCCGAAATCTGCGAGGCGCTGGCGCGGGAAGGGATGCTCGGCTTTTTCGGCGCCGCCGGCCTGACGCCCGCCGTCGTCGAGCAGGCGATCGACCGCTTGCAGAGCTCGCTCGACGGGCTGCCGTACGGCTGCAACCTCATCCACAGTCCCAACGAGCCCGATCTCGAGGACGCGATTACCGAGCTCTACATCCGCAAGGGCGTGCGGCGGGTGGAGGCTTCGGCTTTCATGGGGCTGACCCCGGCGATCGTGCGCTATCGCGCGCAGGGTCTGCGGCGAGCGGACGACGGTTCGATTACGGCGCCCAACCGCGTCGTCGCCAAGGTTTCGCGGGTCGAGGTCGCCGAGAAGTTCTTCAGCCCGGCGCCCGCGGGCATGCTGCGCGAGCTCGCCGCCGCCGGCCGCATCACGGCGCAGGAGGTCGAGCTCGCGGCGCATATCCCGGTGGCGCAGGACCTTACCGTCGAGGCCGATTCGGGCGGCCATACCGACGGGCGTCCGTTAGTGACCTTGCTGCCGACCATGATTTCACTGCGCGACCGCCTGCAGGAACGCTTCGGCTACGCCGATGCCCTGCGCGTGGGCGCGGCCGGCGGCATCTCGACGCCGCTTGCGGCCGCTTCGGCGTTCGCTATGGGAGCGGCCTATGTGCTGCTCGGCTCGGCGCATCAGGCCTGCGTGGAATCCGGCAGCTGCGATGCGGTGCGCAGGATGCTGGCCGAATGCGGCCAGGCCGACACGGCCACGGCGCCGGCGGCCGATATGTTCGAGCTGGGCGCCAAGGTGCAGGTTCTCAAGCGGGGAACCATGTTCGCGATGCGTGCCGCCAAGCTCTACGAGCTTTACCATGCCTGCGCCGGACTCGATGCGATTCCGGCCGCCGAGCGCAGCCTGCTGGAGCGGCAGGTGTTTCTGGCCCCGCTTGAGGACATCTGGACGCAGACGCGCGCTTTCTTCGCCGTGCGCGATCCGGCGCAGATCGTCCGCGCCGAGGCCGACCCCAAGCACCGCATGGCGCTGGTCTTCCGCTGGTATCTGGGGCAGGCTTCCCGCTGGGCCAATGCCGGCGAGCCGTCGCGGCGCATCGACTACCAGATCTGGTGCGGCCCGGCGATGGGCGCCTTCAACGAATGGGCCAAGGGGACGTTTCTGGAGCGCCCGGAGAACCGCCGCATCGTCGATGTCGCCAAGAACATTTTATTCGGCGCCGCGCTGCAGTCGCGGCTTAACATCCTGCGGAGCCAAGGCGTCGTTTTTCCGCGCGCCGCCGCGACCATCCGTCCGGTCGCGTCTTCCGTGCTAGAGGAGTACTTCCGGTGAAGAAAGAAAAAACAGCCCAGCCCCTGGCGATTATCGGCATCGCCTGCCGATTTCCCAAAGCCGACGATCTCGAGGCGTACTGGAAAAATATAAAAAACGGCGTCGACGCCATTGTTGATATTCCCGCGACGCACTGGAACCCGGAAGAGTACTTCAACGCCGACCCCAAGAAGCCGGATATGACCTATGGCCGCCGCGGCGGCTTCCTGTCCCCGGCCGATTTCAATCCGATGGAGTTCGGGATGGCGCCCCGGGATATCGAAGCCACGGACACCTCGCAGCTGCTGGGGATGATGGCCGCGCAGGACGCGCTCAAGGATGCCGGCTACGGTCCGCAAAGAGATTTCGACCACGGCCGCACCAGCGTGATCCTCGGCGTGACCGGCGCGCTCGAGCTCGTTATTCCGCTCGGCGCGCGTCTCGGCCATCCCCTCTGGCGCAAGGCCATGCGGGAGGCGGGAATCGAGGAGGCCGCCGTCGAAGACGCCGTCGGCCGCATCGCCGACTCCTATGTCGGCTGGCAGGAGAACTCTTTTCCGGGCCTGCTCGGCAATGTGGTCGCGGGCCGCATCGCCAACCGGCTCGACCTGCACGGGACCAACTGCGTGGTCGACGCCGCCTGCGCCAGTTCGCTCTCGGCCATTCACTTGGCCGGTCTGGAACTGGAGAGCGGCCGCTCCGATATGGTCGTGACCGGCGGGGTGGATACCTTCAACGATATCTTCATGTTCACGTGCTTTTCCAAGACGCCGGCGCTCTCGCCCACGGGCGACTGCCGGTCCTTCGACGCTTCCGGCGACGGCACCATCCTCGGGGAGGGGCTGGGCATGGTGGTTCTCAAGCGGCTCGCCGACGCGCAGCGGGACGGCGACCGGATCCATGCCGTGATCAAGGGCGTCGGCTCGTCGAGCGACGGCAAGGGCGCCGCGATCTATGAGCCGAGCGCGCGCGGCCAGTCGCGGGCGCTCAAGAACGCCTACCGGCTTTCCGGGGTGTCGCCGGATACGGTGGAGCTCGTTGAGGCGCACGGCACCGGGACCAAGGTCGGCGACGCCACCGAGGTGTCGGCGCTTACCGAGGTGTACCGCGAATACCGGCGTGAGGGCACCTGGTGCGCGCTGGGTTCGGTCAAGTCCATGATCGGACATACCAAGGCGGCGTCCGGCTCCGCCGGCCTGATCAAGGCGGTGCTGGCGCTCAAAAACAAGACTTTGCCGCCGACGCTTAAGGTTACGAATCCCAACGAGAAGGTGGCCCCGAGAAGTACTCCGTTCTATGTCAATACGTGCAAGCGTCCATGGCTGCCGCGCGCGGAGCATCCGCGCCGCGCCGCGCTGAGCGCTCTCGGTTTCGGCGGCAGCAATTTTCACTGCGTGGTTGAAGAGTACGACGCGAAGAAAGCGGCGGCGGACTGGGACGGCGACGCGCAGATCGTCGCCTTCTCGGGGCGCGACGCGGCCGGAATCGACGCGGCGCTCGGCGCCTTCCCGGCGGACCTTCCCTGGCCGCAGCTGCGCGCGCGCGCGGCCGAGTCCCGCGCGGACTTCGCTCCGCAGGCTCCCTGCCGCTTGCTGGCCGTTCTCGAGAAAGACGGCGACGCCGGAGCGCTGCTGGCGCAGGCGCGGATGCTGCTCAAGAAGGATCCGTCCGCCAAAAGCTGGAGCGCCCCCAACGGCATCTATTTCGGTTCGGGAGATGCTCCGGGAGGTCTCGGCCTGCTGTTTTCCGGACAGGGCTCGCAGTATACGGGCATGCTCCGCGATCTGGCCTGCCAGTTCCCGCGGATGCTCGATACCCTCGCCGAGGCCAACGACGCGGTGGACTGCGGCGGCGCCGAGCGGCTGTCGGACTTGATCTATCCGCCGCCGACGTTTAATGACGAGGATAAAGCGCGCGACGATAAAGCCCTGCGCGCGACCCAGGTCGCCCAGCCGGCGATCGGGGCGGTAAGCCTGGGCGCCTTGCGCGTGCTTGAGGATTTCGCCGTTTGCCCGCAGGCCGCGGCCGGCCACAGCTACGGCGAGCTGAGCGCGCTGTGCGCGGCCGGACGCTTCGACGCTTCGACGCTCTTTAAGCTGTCCGAGCTGCGCGGCCGCCTGATGGGCGAGGGCAAAGGAGATTTGGGTTCCATGCTCGCGGTGCAGGCTCCTATCGACCAGGTGGAAGCGGCCGTCGAGAAAGGCGGCTTCGACCTGGTGCTTGCCAATAAGAACGCTCCCAGCCAAGTGGTGCTCTCCGGCGCGACCGGGGAAATCGAGCGGGCCGAGAAATCCCTCGCGGAGCAGGGGCTGCGCTGCAAGCGCCTTCCCGTGGCCGCGGCTTTTCACAGCAAGCTGGTCGCCGGCGCGCGTGAGCCGTTTGCGCAGGCGCTCAAGGACGTGGCCTTCAAGAAGTCGGCCTTCCCCGTCTTCGCCAACACCAGCGCCGAGGCTTATCCGGACAGCGCCGCCAAGTCGCGTCTGCTGCTGGCGGGACAGCTGGCCTGCCCGGTGGAGTTCGTGCGCGAGATAGAGAACCTGTACGCTTCCGGCGTCCGCACCTTTCTGGAGGTGGGGCCGGGAGCGCGGTTGACGGGATTGGTCAAGGCGATCCTTGAAGGCAAGGAGTTCGCCGCCGCCGCTGTGGACGCTTCCGGCGGGAAGCGCTCCGGTATCGCCGATCTGGCCCGGGCGCTGGCGCAGCTGGCCGCGCGCGGGCATGCCGTGGCTCTGGGCAGGTGGGATGAGGGCTTCGCGCTGCCGGAAAGGAACGCGGGCGGCAAGGCCGCGTTCACCGTTCCCCTGTCGGCCGCGAACTATCGCGCGCCGCGCAAGGCCAAGCCGCCGACCAGCCGGCCGCGTCCCGCGGCCGCTCAGCCGGCTTCCGCTGCGCCGCTGACCTTCGTTTCCGCTCCCGCCGCCGCACCGGCGCAGGGCGCTCTGCTGCGTACGCAGGAGCACCTAATTGCGCTGCAGCGGATTCAGGAGCAGACCGCGCTGCTGCATGCCAAGTTCCTCGAGGGACAGGAAGCGGCGCTGAAGACTATTCAGACTTTGATCAGCGGGGAGCAGGCGGCGCCGGCCGGGACGCCTATTCCTGCCGCCGCGCCGGCGGTTCCGGCGGCAGTATCCGTGCCGGTTCCCGCCGCCGCGCCCGCCGTCGGCAGCGGCCAAGTCGAAGCCGTCCTGCTCGCCGTAGTGTCCGAGAAGACCGGCTATCCCGTCGAGATGCTGAACCTCGATATGGGGCTGGACTCCGATCTCGGCATCGATTCAATCAAGCGCGTGGAGATCCTGTCCTCTTTGCAGGAGAAGCTGCCCGGAGCGCCGACGGTCAAGCCGGACCAGCTGGGCACGCTGCGGACCTTGCGGCAGGTAGTTGATTTTTTGACTTCCGGTATGAGCGTCGCCGCGCCGCCCGCCGTCGACCGCGGCCGGGTCGAATTCGTCCTGCTCTCCGTGGTGTCCGAGAAGACCGGCTATCCCGCCGAGATGCTGAACCTCGATATGGGGCTGGACTCCGATTTGGGCATCGATTCAATCAAGCGGGTGGAGATCTTGTCCTCGCTGCAGGAGAAGCTGCCCGGAGCGCCGGCGGTCAAGCCGGACCAGCTGGGCACGCTGCGGACCTTGCGGCAGGTCGTTGATTTTTTGACTTCCGGTATGAGCGCCGCCGCGCCGGCCGCCGCGGCCGGCGGTGTCGACTTGGCCGCCGCCGAGAAGGTTCTGCTGGAGGTCGTCGCCGAGAAAACCGGCTATCCGGCGGAGATGCTCAACCTCGATATGGGGCTGGACTCGGACCTCGGCATTGATTCGATAAAGCGGGTTGAGATTCTTTCAGCCATGCAGGAAAAGCTTCCCGGAGCGCCGGCCGTCAGGCCGGACCAGCTGGGCACGCTGCGCACGCTGCGTCAGGTGGCCGAGTTCCTGAGCTCGGGAGCGCCCGCATCCGCTCCGCCGCCGGCGCCGACGGCCGAAAAAGGACGTGCGCCCGCGCGGCCCGATCGGCCGCTGCTCCGGCAGATACTGCAGGTCGTTGAGGCGGAATCCGAGCGCCCCGAATTGACGCTCGCCGCCGGCGCGGAGATTTGGCTGACCGAAGACGGGTCGGAGCTGTCGCGCCGTGTCGGGGAGAATCTTTCCGCGCGCGGTTTTGCGGTCAAGCTGCTGGCGCGCGCCGATTGGAGCTCGGTTTCCTTCCCCGAGCGGCTCGGCGGGCTGGTGATTGTCGCGCCATGCGGCGCGGGCGATGATTTCGTCAAGGATTCGCTGTTCCTGCTGCAGCAGGCCGGCCCCGCGCTGCGCGCGGCGGGCAAGAGCGGTACGGCCCTGTTCGCCGCCGTTACGCGTTTTGACGGCGCCTGCGGCCTGCGGGAGATGCCCGGGGATGCGGACTTCGCGGCCGGCGCACTAGCCGGCCTGGCCAAGACCGCCGGACGGGAATGGCCGGAAGTCGTGTGCCGCGTGCTCGACGTTGATCGGAATTTTACGGACGCCGCCGACGCGGCGCGTCAGCTGGCCGGCGAACTGCTGCTCACCGGGCCGGCCGAAGTAGGAATATCACCGGCCGGCAGGACCGCGCTGCGGCTCGAGCGGGCCAAGCTGGCCGCGGGCAAGCATATCCCGTTGTCGCCCGATGACGTGGTGCTGGTGACCGGCGGCGCGCGGGGCGTGACGGCGGAGACGGCCTGCGCTCTGGCCAAGGCTTTCAAGCCGACGCTGGTGCTGCTTGGACGCAGCGGCGCGCCGACGCCGGAGCCCGACTGGCTGGCGGGGCTGGAGAGCGAGGGAGATATCAAGAAAACGCTGTTGAGCCGAGCGGGAAGCAAGCTCGCCCCGAAAGAGCTGGAGGAGCGCTATCGCGATCTCGCGTCCAACCGGGAGATGCTGCGCAACATCGCCCGCATGGAACGTTCCGGCGCGACCGTGCTCTACCGTTCGCTTGATGTGCGCGATCCTGACGCCGTGCGTGCGCTGGTCAAGGAGCTGGAAGGCGGTGAAGGCCGGGTGCGCGGCCTGATCCACGGCGCCGGCGTTCTGGCGGACCGCAGCATCGAGGACAAAACCGAAGAGCAGTTCGTCCGGGTTTACGGGACCAAGATCGCCGGCCTGCGCGCGCTGTGGCGGGCGCTGGATCCCGGAGCGCTCAAAATCCTCGTCCTGTTCTCCTCGACGACGGCGCGCCTGGGCCGCAGCGGCCAAGTCGATTATGCGATGGCCAACGAAGCGCTCAACGTCTTCGCGCGCCGGGAAGCCCGCCGTCTGCCGGGCTGCCGGGTGCTGTCGGTCAACTGGGGCCCGTGGGAGGGCGGCATGGTCACGCCGTCTTTGCGCAAGGTGTTTGCACAGGAAGGCGTGGGCCTGATCCCGCTCGATAAAGGCGCTGATTATCTGATCGCTGAGCTGCGCGCGGGTTCGGGTCCGACCGAGACCGTAATTTTGGGCGACGGCCCGGCCGCCGCCGGTTCCGGCAAGGAGCAGCCGGAGCCGCCGCTGACGGTGGTTTTTGAGCGCCTGCTCGATGTCGCCGGTCACCCGTTCTTGAAGTCGCACGTGATCGACGGCCGCGCGGTTCTCCCGATGGCCTTGATCGTCGAATGGCTCGCGCACGGCGCCCTGCACGGCAACCCCGGACGGGTTTTCCACGGCTTCGAGGAGCTGCGCATAATCAAGGGCGTACGCCTGGCTTGCGGAGAGAAGGTCAATATCCGCGTGCTGGCGGGCAAAGCCGCGCGCGCGGACGGCGTATACCGCGTCCCGGTCGAGCTGCGAAGCGTGCCTGCGGCGCCGGGCGCCGACGTGGTGCACGCGCGCGGGAGCATCATCCTGGGCGACCGGCCGCTGAAAGCGGAGCCCCCGATGCTCGAGATCCGGCCGCAGAAGTTTCCCGGCCCGACGCGCCGCGTTTACGACGACTACCTCTTCCATGGCGAGGATCTCCGGGGCATCCGCGAGATCGAGGGCTGCTCGCCGGAGGGCATCGTCTCGAGCGCGGCGACGGCGCCCGCGCCCGCGCGCTGGATCAAAAAGCCGCTGCGCGGCGGGTGGATCGCCGATCCGCTCGCGCTCGACGCCGCCTTCCAGCTGATGATCGTCTGGAGCTTCGAGAAGCACGGAGCGGGGTCGCTGCCGTGCTACGCCGGCCGCTACCGCCAGTTCCGCTCGTTCCCGGCCGACGGCGTCCGCATCGTCATCCAGGTGACGAAAAACGGCAACTACCGGGCGCTGGCCGATATCGAGTTCATCGGCACGGACGGCAAGCTTGTCGCGCGTCTCGAGGGCTACGAGTGCGTGGTTGATGAGTCGCTCAATGAGGCGTTCAAGCGCCGCGCCCTCTCGGTGGCGGCGGCCGAGCCGGCCTAGTACAAGGTTATGAAGTTCGAGCAGCCGATCGCGATCGTGGGCTTGGGGGGGATATTCCCTTGCGCGCTTACGCTCGACGCCTTCTGGGAGATGATCGCCGCGGGACGCGACGCGGTGCGCGAGGTGCCGCGGGGACGCTGGCCGCTGCCGGCCGCGACGGTCTACGATCCCGAGATCGCCGCTCCGGATAAAGTCAACTCCACGCGCGGCTGCTTTATCGAAGACTTCGAGTTGGACCGCGACGGGCTCGCTCTCGACTCGAAGTTCCTGGACGTTTTGGACCCGATGTTCCATATCGGTCTGCACGCGGCGCGTGAAGCGCTGCGCGGCGACGCGCTCAAAGAGATCGACCGCCGCCGCGTCGGCGTCGTTCTCGGCAACATCGCGCTGCCTTCCGAGCGCTCTTCGCGCATGGCCGTCGATCTGCTGGGGCGCACCTTCGAAGAAAAGCTGCTCGGCCGGCGGTCGGAAGACCCGGAGACCGCCAACGGCGCCCACCGCATCCCCCGGTCAGCGGCTTCCAAGGTCGCTTCGATAAACCGCTACGTGGCCGGTCTGCCCGCGGGCGTCATCGCCAAGGCGCTGGGGCTCGGCGGCGGATGCTTTACCCTGGATGCGGCCTGCGCCTCTTCGCTCTATGCTTTGAAGCTCGCCTGCGACGAACTGCTGGCCGGCCGGGCGGACGCCATGCTCAGCGGCGGCATGTCGCGGCCGGACTGCTTTTATACCCAGATGGGCTTTTCGCAGCTGCGCGCCGTCTCGCCGAGCGGGCTGTGCTCGCCGTTCGATGCGCGCGGCGACGGTCTCGTGGTCGGCGAAGGCGCCGGCATGTTTTTGCTCAAGCGTCACGCGGACGCCGTGCGCGACGGCGACGAGATCCACGCCCTGATCCGCGGCGTGGGGTTGTCCAACGACGTCGAAGGCAACCTGCTGGCGCCCAGCTCCGAAGGACAGCTGCGGGCGATGCGCCAGGCTTACCAGGAAGCGGAATGGGATCCGCGCAGCCTGGACCTGATCGAGTGCCATGCGACCGGGACGCTGGTGGGCGATGCCGTCGAATTCGCCAGCCTGAGCCGGCTGTGGGGAGAGCGGGCGCCCGGTCCGGAAAAGTGCGTGCTCGGTTCGGTAAAGTCCAACGTCGGACACCTGCTCACCGGGGCGGGAGCGGCCGGCCTGATGAAGGTTCTGCTGGCGCTCCGGCACAAGGTCCTGCCGCCGACCGCGAACTTCTCGCGCCAGGGGTCCAAGATCGACCTCGACCACAGCCCCTTCGAGGTGCTGCGGCAGGCTCGGGACTGGAACCCCCGCGCGGAGGGGAAGCTCCGGCGCGCGGCGGTGAGCGGTTTTGGTTTCGGCGGCATCAACGCGCATGTCCTTATCGAAGAGGCACCCGTCGCGGAGGGCCTGCCGGTAGCGGCCCGGGATACCGTCCGCTGGCTGGCGGATAAGGTCGCCCCCAAGATCCATATCGGCGGCGAGGCGCCGCCTCCGCCGCCGGCGAATCCCGTTCCCGTCGCGGTGGTCGGCATGGGCGCGCGCTTCGGACCCTGGAAAAACCTGCGCGCGGTGCAGGAGCGCATGCTCGGCGGCGGCGAAAAGCACCTGCCGCGCCTGCCGCGCTGGTGGGGGGCGGAGAACTCCGCCTGGTTTAAGGCGCGCGGGTTGAACCGCGAGGCCTTCCGCGGCTACTATATCGACTCCATCGACGCTCCGCTGGGGCGCTTTCGCATCCCGCCCAACGAGCTCAAGGAGATGCTGCCGCAGCAGTTGCTGATGCTGCTGACGGCCGATGAGGCGCTGCGCGACGCGGGGTGGAAGAAGGAGCAGCGCCTCGATGCGGGAGCGTTCATCGGCATCGGCCTTGATCTCAACACCACCAACTTCCATTTCCGCTGGATGATTCAGGACAAGGCGCCCGAATGGTCGCGCCGTCTCGGCGGCGGGCCGCAGGGCGAAGCGCTCGAGGAATGGATCAAGGTTTTGCGGGATGCCGCCGCTCCGGCGCTGACGGCCAACCGCACCATGGGCGCTCTGGGCGGCATCGTCGCCAGCCGGCTGGCCCGCGAGTTCCGCTTCGGCGGTTCCTGCTTTACCGTTCAGAGCGAGGAGAGCTCCGGGCTGCGCGCGCTCGAAACGGCGGTGCGCGCGCTGCAGAACGGAGACCTCAACGCCGCGCTGGTCGGGGCGGTGGATTTGGCGGGAGATCTGCGTTCCATGATCGGGACGCATAGCGGGCGGCCGTATTCTCCGACGGGAAGCGTCCGTCCTTTTGACGCGGAAGCCGACGGGACCATGGGCGGCGAGGGCGCGGCGGCCGTGGTGCTCAAGCGTCTCGACGACGCGATCCGCGACGGCGACCGCATCTACAGCGTCATCAACGGCGTGGGCTCGGCGTCCGAGGGCGGCGCCGACGGGATGATCCCCGAGAAGGGTGCCTATACCGCAGCGGCGGCGCGGGCCTATGCGGAAGCCGGCGTCGAGCGGGCGGCGATCGGCTATGTCGGCGCGCACGGCAGCGGTTCTCCGGCCGAGGATCGCATGGAAGCCGCCGCGCTCGCGGAAGTCTTCGGCGCGCAAGGCCGCTGCGTCCTGGGCAGCGCCAAGGCCGATGTCGGCCATACCGGCGCCGCTTCCGGGCTGGCGTCTTTCGTTAAGGCGTCGCTGTGCCTGTATCAGGAAATTCTGCCGCCGCTGCGCGGCCACCGCCATGCGATCGAAGAGCTGCGAACCGGCGTCCGCATGCGCCGCCCGGCGACCCCCCGGTACTGGCTGCGCGACCGCGTCGACGGCCCGCGCCGCGCCGGCGTCAGCGCCTTCAGCGTGGACGGGAACTGCGTGCATGTCGTTCTCGCCGCCCATGAGCGCGCCGCTGATGAGCGCGGCGCCGACAAGCTGCGGCCGCTGGGCGACCGGGAAGAGGCGCTGTTTATCGCTGGCGGGGCCGATGCCGGAGAGATTCGCGGCCGTCTGGCCCGGCTGAAGGCGCTGGCGCGCCGGCATGAAGGCTGCGGCATCGAGGCGCTCGCCCGCCGCTGGCATGACGGCGGAGAAGACGCGGGCGCGCGCGCCTGTGCGATCGTGGCGCGTGAGACGGGAGAGCTGCTGCGGCTCAGCTCCGGGGCCGAGCGCGCCCTGGCGGAGACTCCTGATCGCCCGATTGAAGAAGCGCGCGTCTACTACCGGCCCGCGCCGCTCGGCCCCGAAGCGCGTACGGCTTTTCTGTTCCCGGGCTCCGGCAATCACTTTCCCGATATGGGCCGCGCGCTGTCGGCGCACTGGCCCGCGGCCCTGCGCCGGCAGGACGAAGAGAACGAGCGCCTGCGCAGCCAGTATGTGCCGGATATTTTCTGGGAAGAAGGGGCGGATATCCGCCGCGATACCAAGGCGCTGATCTTCGGCCAGGTGTCGCTGGGGACTTTTGTCAGCGACATCGTCCGCGGGCTGGGCGTACGGCCCGACGCGGCGATCGGCTACAGCTTGGGGGAATCCGCGGCGTTGTTCGCCCTGCGCGTGTGGCGTGACCGCGACGAGATGCTGCGCCGGATGGACGAGTCCACTTTGTTTACTACCGACCTGGCGGGCCCCTGCGACGCGGCGCGGCGCCGGTGGAAGCTTCCCAACGGCGTGCCGGTCGACTGGAGCATCGGCGTGCTGGACATCCCCGCGGCGCGCGTGCGCCGGGCGCTCGAGAACCGGCAGCGGGTCTACCTGCTGATCGTGAACACGCCGCAGGAGTGCGTCATCGGCGGCGACCGCTCCGAGGTCAAGGAGGTCGTCAGCGAGCTCGGCGGACGCTTTATCGAGCTCGACGGCGTCACCACGGTCCACTGCGAGGCGGCTGAGCCGGTCCGCGAAGCGTATCTGCAACTGCATCTGTTCAAAACCAAGCCGCCCGAGGGCGTGCGCTTCTACAGCGGCTGCTGGGGCAGCGACTACGACGTAACACCCCGGCGCGCCGCGGAGTCCGTGCTCGAGCAGGCGCTTTACGGCGTGGACTACCCGAAGGTGATCGAAGCGGCGTATCGCGACGGCGTGCGCGTTTTCCTGGAGCTGGGACCGGGAGCGTCGTGCACCCGCATGGTCGGGCGCATCCTTGACGGCCGCCCGCATTTGGCGGCCGCGGCCTGCTCGGTGGAGGAACCGGGGCCGACCGCGATTCTGAAGATGCTCGGGCGGCTCGCGGCCGACCGCATCGCTTTCGATCTCGGCGCGCTGTACGGAGCCGGACATCCGCCGGCCGCGCAGGATATGCAGCCGGCGGTGACCTTGCAGGTCGGCGGGGACAGCTTCGATATCCCGTCGCCGCCCAAGCCCCGCCGGACTTCGCCCCGCGTTTCCGTTCCTGTTCCCGCACTTGTGCGGCCGGCCGTGCCTGCCGCGGCCGCGGCGCCCCTTTCCGCGGCGCGGCCGGCGGCGGAGGTCCGAGATCCGTTTCTGGCGCGGATGCACGCCGCGGATGCGGCCAAGACCCGGGCCCATGAGACTTTTTTGCGCATCTCGGCCGGGGTGACCGCGGCCATGGCGCAGGCCATCGCGTTTCAGCAGCGCTTGGGCGGCGGGGAAGTTTTGCCCGCTCCGCCCGCCGTGCCGCCCGTATTTTTGGACCGCGAGCAGTGCCTGGAATTCGCCGTCGGCCGCATCGGTGCGGCCTTGGGCCCGCGGTTCGCGCCGGTGGACGCCCATCCGACCCGGGTGCGCCTGCCGGACGAGCCCTTGATGCTGGTCGACCGCATCCTGGAGGTGGAAGGCGGGCCCTGCGCCATGACCTCCGGGCGCGTCGTCACCGAGCACGACGTCCATGACGGCGCCTGGTACCTCGACGGCGGCCGCATCCCCACCTGCATCGCGGTGGAGGCGGGACAGGCCGATCTGTTTTTGTCCGGCTATCTCGGAATTGATTTCCAGACCAAGGGCCTCGCGGTATACCGCCTGCTCGATGCGGTGGTGACGTTTCACCGCGGACTGCCGCGGCCGGGAGAGACGATCCGCTACGACATCCGCATCGAGCGCTTCTTCCGGCAGGGCGAAACCCATCTGTTCAAGTTCAGCTTCGACGGCACCGTCGACGGGGAGCCGCTGCTGACGATGCGCGACGGCTGCGCCGGATTCTTTACCGCGGCGGAGCTCGCGGCCGGCAAAGGCATCGTGCATACCGAGCTCGATCGCCGCCGGCTCCCCGGCAAAAAGCCCGCGGACTGGACGGACCTCGTCGCGCTGAGCGAAGAAAGCTATGACCGCGATAAGATCGACGCGCTGCGCGGCGGCGATCTCGCCGCCTGCTTCGGACCGGAGTTCGCCGGGCTGGAACTGCGCGACCCCGAGACTCTTCCCGGCGCCGCCGGCGCGCGGATGCGGCTGATCGACCGGGTGCTTGCGCTCGAGCCCGGCGGCGGCCGCTACGGCCTGGGCAAGATCACCGCGGAAGCGGACATCCGCCCCGACGACTGGTTTTTGACCTGCCATTTCGTCGACGACAAGGTGATGCCCGGGACGCTGATGTATGAATGCTGCCTGCATACTCTGCGCGTCTACTTGCTGCGCCTGGGCTGGATCGGAGAACAGGGGCGCTGCGTGCATGAGCCGGTTCCGGGAGTTTCCAGCCGGCTGAAATGCCGCGGCCAGGTCATCGAGTCGACTAAAATCGCGGCCTACGAGATCACGCTCAAGGAGCTCGGCTACACGGAGGACGGCACGCCCTTCGCCGTCGCCGACGCGCTGATGTACGCGGACGGCAAAGCGGTGGTGGAAATTACCGATATGTCGGTGCGCCTGACCGGGCTGACGAAAGACGGCCTGCGGTCGCTGTGGAATCGGCGGCCGGCGGCGCCGGCTGCCGCGGCGGAAGAAAAGAAACCGGTCTACGACAACGCGAGCATACTCGCTTTTGCGGTCGGCAAGCCCTCCGAGGCTTTCGGGAAGCCGTACCGCGTATTCGATGCCGACCGCGTGATCGCCCGGCTGCCCGGACCGCCGTACAAGTTCCTCGACCGCATCACCGAGGTGCGGGGCGAGCCGTGGAAGCTGAAGGCCGGGGCGTCGGCCGAGGCGCAGTACGATGTGCCGCCGCAGGAATGGTATTTCGCCGCCAACCGCCAGCCGGAGATGCCGTTCGCCGTGCTGCTCGAGGTCGCGCTGCAGCCTTGCGGCTGGCTCGCGGCCTATCTCGGCTCGGCGCTGACCAGCGACGTGGACCTGTCGTTTCGCAACCTCGGCGGGTCGGCGGTGCGGCACCGCGCGGTCGGGCCGGACAGCGGAACCCTGACGACGCGGGTGACCATGACCCAGGTCTCTCACTCGGGCGGCATGATCATCCAGCACTATGATTTCGCGGTGACCAGCGGCGGCCGGCCGGTCTATACGGGCAAGACCTATTTCGGCTTTTTTTCCAAGAGCGCGCTCGCCGATCAGGTCGGCATACGGGAGGCGAAGCTCTATCAGCCGACCGCGGAGGAAGAGGCGCGGGGCGTGAGCTTTTGGGTATCCGACAAGGCGCCGATGCCGGGCCGGAAGTTCCGCATGGTGGACTATATCGACCTCTTCGTCCCCGACGGCGGGCCTCAGGGGCTGGGCTTTTTGCGCGGCAGCATCGACGTCGATCCCGAGGCGTGGTTCTTTAAGGCGCATTTCCATCAGGACTCGGTATGGCCCGGTTCGCTCGGCCTTGAGTCCTTCCTGCAGGTGCTCAAAGTCTATGCGGCCGACCGCTGGAACGCCGCGGCGGACGCGGTGTTCGAAAACGTCGCGGTCGAGGAGAAGCATGAGTGGACGTACCGCGGGCAGATCCTGCCGACCGACAAGCGCGTGAGCGTGCAGGCGGTGGTGACCGCCGTCGACGACAAGAACCGGCTGCTGCATGCCGCGGGGCACCTCTCGGTCGACGGCCGCGTTATCTACGCGCTGCAGGACTTCACGCTGAGGCTGCGGTGAGGTACTCCAAGGTCCATCTCGACGCCGCGGGCTATGAGCTCGGCCCGGTGGTCGTTACCTCCGCCGAGCTCGAAGAGCGCTTGCAGCCGCTCTATCGGGCGCTGCATATATCCGCCGGTCAGCTGGAGAGCCTGACGGGGATTCGCGAGCGCCGCTGGTGGGAAGAGGGACACCGCTTATCCGACGGAGCCGTCGCGGCGGCACGCAAGGCTTTGGCGCGTTCCGCGGTGCGGCCGCCTGATCTGGAGGCGCTCATCTACGCCGGGGTTTGCCGCGAGCAGTTCGAGCCGGCTACCGCCTGCCGGGTCGCGGCCGAGCTCGGGGTAAGCGGCGGGGCGCATATCTATGACATCTCCAACGCCTGCCTCGGCGTCATCAACGGCATTCTGGATATCGCCAACCGCATCGAGCTCGGCCAGATCCGCGCCGGGATGGTCGTTTCCTGCGAGTCCGCGCGGGAGATCAACGACATTATGATCAAGAAGATGCTGGAGAATCCCGGCATGGATATATTCAAGTACTCGCTGGCGACTTTGACCGGCGGTTCGGGAGCGGTCGCGGTGATTCTCACCGACGGCTCGTTCGCCGGGGGCCGCCGCCGCCTTCTCGGCGGTGTGGCGCAGGCGGCGCCCGAACATCATCGGCTGTGCAAGTGGGGGATCGATAAGAAGCAGCCGGCGGCGCTGTCGGAGTACATGTCGACCGACTCGGTTTCCGTTCTCGAGAACGGCGTACGGCTCGGCACCGCGACCTGGAAGGCGCTGCTGAAGAACCTGGAGTGGACCGCGCAGTCGGTGGACAAGGTCATCTGCCATCAGGTCGGCTCGGGACACAAGGACTCGATCCTCAAAACGCTGGGCCTGGCGCCGGAAAAGGATTTTTCGACCTTTGAATATCTGGGCAATATCGGCACCGTCTCCCTGCCGCTGACGGCCGCTCTCGCCGAGGAGCGCGAGTTTCTCGCGCCCGGAGATAAAGTGGCCTTCATGGGCATCGGCAGCGGGCTCAACTGCATGATGCTGGGATGGGAGTGGTGAGCCTTTCTCCATTTGCGCCGCACTGGTTCGACCGCGGCGGCGGCGCGCGGATGCACTACGTCGATGAAGGGCAGGGCGCGCCGGTAGTGATGGTGCACGGCAACCCGACCTGGTCGTTCTATTACCGGGAGCTGGCCGGAGCGCTGAAAGATTCCTGCCGGGTTATCGTGCCGGACCATGTCGGCTGCGGCCTGTCGGATAAGCCGCAGGATTATCCGTACACGCTCAAGCAGCGGGTCGATGACCTTGAGGCTTTGCTCGAGCACCTCGGCATCGTCAAGGACATCACTCTTATCGTGCACGATTGGGGCGGAATGATCGGCATGGCCTGGGCGTCGCGCCATCCTGAGCGGGTGCGCCGCCTCGTTATTCTCAATACCGGAGCCTTCCACCTGCCGGAAGATAAGCCGTTTCCGTGGCAGCTATGGCTGTGCCGGACGCCGCTCGGCCCGCTGCTGGTCCGCGGCTGCAATATGTTTTGTCTGGCCGCGGCGCGGCTGTGCGCCGTCCGGCGCCCGCTGTCAGCCGCGGCGCGCGCCGGCTATTTGGCGCCGTATGACTCCTGGGCGAACCGCGTCGCGGTTTTGCGTTTTGTCCAGGATATCCCGCTGACGGAGAGCGACGCGGCGTATGCGATCGTGACCGGAGTAGAGCAGGGGCTGCATCGCTTCCGCGGCGTTCCGACGCTTATCTGCTGGGGCCTGCGTGATTTTATTTTCGATGCGAGCTTTCTGCGCGTGTGGCGCAAGCACTTGCCCGGTGCCGAGGTTCACACCTTTGCGGACGGCGGCCATTATATCCTCGAGGACGCCGGCCCGGAGATCATCTCCCTGGTCGGGGATTTTATGCGTCGATATCCTGTGGACAAAGCCGCGCCGGCGCCGTGAAGAACGTCAACGTCGCCGTTCACCTGCCGCGTATGGCCAAGCGCCAGCCCGACACGCTCGCCATCGCCTGGCCCGTCGCCGGCGGCGGACATGCATCCTGGACTTACAGCGAACTCAATCGCGAGAGCAACCGTGCGGCCCGCGGCCTGGAAGGCTGCGGCATCCGGCAGGGCATGCGCACCGTGCTTATGGTTAAGCCGGGACCCGAATTTTTCGCTCTCACCTTTGCCCTGTTCAAGATCGGAGCGGTGCCGGTTCTGGTCGATCCCGGCCTGGGCCGCAAAAACCTTAAGCGCTGCCTGGCGGAGGCGGAACCCGAAGCTTTTATCGGCATTCCCAAGGCCCATGCCGCCCGGATTTTGTTCGGGTGGGCGCGGCGGTCCCTGCGCCGGCTCGTTACGGTCGGGGGGCCGCGGCTGTGGGGCGGCGCCGACTACGAAGCGCTCAAGAGCCCGGACGCCTCCGCTTTTCAGAACGCCACCCGTACCGGCGATGCGGCGGCGATCCTTTTTACCAGCGGCGGCACCGGTGCGCCGAAGGGCGCTGTTTACACCCACGGTAATTTCGCCGCGCAGGTCGACATCCTGCGCGAGATCTACGGCATCGAGCCCGGCGAGGTCGACCTGCCGACCTTCCCGCTGTTCGCGCTGTTCGCGCCGGCGCTCGGCATGTCGGCGGTGATCCCGGATATGGATTTTACGCGTCCCGCCGCGGTGGATCCGGCGAAGATCGTCGCCGCGATCCGCAAGTTCAACGTCACCCAGATGTTCGGCTCACCGGCGCTTATCCGCCGGGTGGGCGCCTATCTGGATGACGAGGATATTCAGCTGACCACGGTGCGGCGGGTGATCTCGGCGGGAGCGCCGGTTCCGGCGGCGACGCTGGCGCGCTTTACCCGGCACTTGCCGAAAGACGCCGAGGTGCATACCCCCTACGGCGCCACCGAGGCTTTACCCGTCGCCACCATCGGCAGCCGCGAGATTCTCGCCGGCACCTGCGCCGCGACGGCCAAAGGCGCCGGGGTTTGCGTCGGCCGTCCCGTCGGCGGGGTGCGGGTGCGTATTATCCGGATCACCGATCGCTCCATCCCGGTATGGTCGGACGATTGGGAAGCGCCGCCGGGGGAGATCGGAGAGATCGTGGTCGCGGGGCCGGTGGTGACCGGCAGCTATCACAACCGTGCACGGGCGAACCGGCGCTCCAAGATCCCCGCCCCTGAGCGCGGCGGTTTTTATCACCGCATGGGTGATCTCGGCTATTTTGACCATGACGGCCGCCTGTGGTTCTGCGGGCGCAAGAGCCATCGTGTGCCGGCGCCCGACCGGCTCTACTACACGATCCCCTGCGAGGGCGTGTTCAACGAGCACCCCCAGGTCTACCGCACCGCGCTCGTCGGCGTGCGGCGCGGGCGCATCTATGAGCCCGTTCTCTGCGTCGAGCGGGAGCACAGCGGCGAAGAGGTGCGCCTCGGCACGCTGCGCGACGAGCTGCTCGCTTTGGGCGCCGCACACGAGCATACCCGGGACATTAAGAAAATTCTGTTCCACGACGCCTTTCCCGTCGATATCCGCCACAACGCCAAAATTTTCCGCGAGCAGCTGGCGGTTTGGGCCGAGGACAAGCTGCGGTGGTAAAAGCCCTGGTCACGGGCGGCGGCGGGTTTCTCGGGAGCGCGGTATGCCGGGCGCTGCGGCACAAGGGCGTCGCGGTCCGCAGCTTCTCGCGCGGCGCTTATCCCGAGCTCGAGCAGGCCGGGGTCGAGACGGTGCGGGGA
The DNA here is from genome assembly GCA_043827405.1 of Elusimicrobiota bacterium. Lineage (GTDB taxonomy): Bacteria > Elusimicrobiota > Elusimicrobia > UBA1565 > UBA1565 > JBDRPD01. The sequence goes on from JBDRPD010000040.1 coordinate 31,292, forward strand.
GATCTCACCGACCCGGCGGCCGTGCATGCCGCCGCCGCCGGCTGCGATATCGTCTTTCATGTCGCCGCCAAGGCGGGCGTTTGGGGGCGCGGCGAGGACTTCCGCCGCGTCAATGTCGAAGGGACCCGCAGCGTGCTCGAAGCCTGCCGCGCGCACGGCATTCGCCGGCTGGTCTATACCAGTTCGCCGAGCGTCGTCTTTGACGGCCGCGATATCGAAGGGGGGGATGAGTCCCTGCCGTATGCCGAGCATTACCATGCGCACTACCCGGCGACCAAGGCGGAGGCGGAGCGCTTGGTGCTCCGCGCCAACGGCCGGGATATCGCGACGGTGTCCCTGCGGCCGCATCTCATCTGGGGGCCCGGCGACAATCATCTGGTTCCCCGCATTATCGCCCGGCGCAGATCCGGCGCTTTGCGGCGGATCACCGGCCCGGTGAAGAAGGTGGACTCCGTCTATATCGACAACGCGGCGGCGGCGCATATTCTTGCCGCCGAGAAGCTGGCGCCGGGCGCCCCGAGCGCCGGCAAGGTCTATTTTATATCCAACGATGAGCCGCTGCCGGTATGGGAGCTCATCGACCGCATCCTGATGGCGGCGCATCTGCCGCCGGTCGAGAAGACCGTATCGCCCGGGCTCGCCTATGCGGCGGGAGCGGGGCTGGAGGCCGTCTACCGTCTGCTGCGTCTGGGCGGCGAGCCGCGCATGACGCGCTTTTTGGCCCGCGAGCTCTCCACCGCGCACTGGTTCGATATCTCCGCCGCCCGGCGGGATCTCGGCTACCGGCCCGCGGTCTCCATTCAGGAAGGCCTGCGGCGCCTCGAAGCCGCGCTAGCCGCGGATGATCTCGCGCAGGGCGCGCAGGCCCTCTAGGTAGCTGACGGCGCCCTTCCCCACGAACTGCCCTGCGCATACCGGCTCGGTCACCGACTTGCGGCGCCACGCTTCCCGCTTGCGGATATCGCTCAGATGCACTTCGACGGCCGGCCGGTCGAGCGAAGCGAGGCCGTCGCGCAGGGCGTACGAGTAGTGGGTGTAGGCGGCGGGGTTGATGAGGATGCCGTCGGCCCAGCGGCGGTGCCGGTGCATGAGGTCGAGGAGCTCCCCTTCGCCGTTCTTCTGGAATATCTTGACCGTGATCTTCAGGCGTTTGGCTTCCGCGCGGAGCATGCGGTTGAGGCGGGCCAGCGTCATGGTCCCGTAAATCTTCTTCTCGCGTTCGCCCAGGAGGTTGAGGTTGGGACCGTGGAGGATGAGGATATTCATGCGATCTCCTTTAGGGCGCGTCGAATTTCGGCCGAGGTTACGTCGTTTTTGCGCCGCGGCGCGCCGATGCGCTTAAGCAGGATGAAGACGTTTTTGCCGCCGGCGACTTTTTTGTCGCCGCGCAGGAGGTCGAGAATTCTGGCGGTTCCGACAGACCAGCGCGGCGCCGGGAGCTTCGCCAACAGCGAGTCCGCCAGGGCGGCGTCGGCAAGCCAGCCGCGGTTTTTTGCCAGCGCGATCGCGGCGCGCATACCCCAGGCCACGGCTTCGCCGTGACGCAGCAGCCGGTAGCCGGTCGCGGCTTCGAGAGCGTGGCCGATCGTATGGCCGAAATTGAGGAGCTCGCGCTTTCCCGAGAGATCGCGCTCGTCGGCGGCTACCACGGCGGCCTTGAGCTCGGCGCAGCGGCGGATCATGCGCGCGCGCGGCGCATGCTCGCCGCGCAGGATCGCCTTCCAGTTCGTCTCCAGCCAGCGCGCAAAGGCGCGGTCGAATACCAAGGCGTACTTTACGACCTCGGCCAGTCCCGCCAGCAGCTCCGCCCGCGGCAAGGTGCGCAGCGCGTCGGTATCGGCGGCGACGAGGACCGGCTGGTAGAAAGCGCCGACGGCGTTCTTGGCGTGCGGATGGTTGACCGCGGTCTTGCCGCCGATGGCGCTGTCGACCTGGGCGAGCAAGGTCGTGGGAATATGCACCAGCGGGATGCCGCGGTAGTAGGTGGCGGCGGCAAAACCGGCGGCGTCGCCCACGGTTCCGCCGCCCACGGCAAGCAGCGGGATACGGCGCTCGATCTTGCGGCTGAGCAGAAAGGTGTAGAGCTTCTGCAGCTCGCCGAAAGACTTCGCCGCTTCGCCGGACGGCAAGGCGTAGATGTCGGTGCGCCAGCCTGCGCGCTTGAGCGCGCGGACGACCTGGCCGGCGATCCCGGCGCGAAGCCGGCGGTCGGTCACAATAACGGCACGCTCTTTTAATCCGGCCCCGCGCAGCAGTTCCGGCAGGCGCGCGATCAGCCCGCGTCCGGTGTGGACCGGGTAGGGGCGGGGCTTGGTTTTGACGACGATGCTGGGTCGGGCCATATGCGGTATCCGTGCATAGTGTAGGAACGTGGCGGCGCGGGGTCAATATTGTTCTATAAAATTTATCGAAAGTTGATTTCTTTAAGCTATCTTAATCAGCGGGAACGTGCTGCTGTCGGGTTATGCGAGTCATTGAAATCATCACCATCGGCCTGCCGTTTTGCGTCTTCAAGTTCATATTGGGGATGCTGCTGGTGACGCGCCCGGGCTTTCATATGCTCGGCGGCGCGCTGGCGATTCTGGCCGTCGTCGACGGGCTGATCAACCTGGCTAATCTCGGCAGCCTGCTGGCGCGCGGCAAGCGCGCGGCCGCCCCGTGCCTCACCGCGGCCGTCGCCGGGTATTGGCCCGGCAAGGTCTCCCAGTCCGCACGCGAAGATATCGGCATTTCGCTAGACGTGCTGCTTGCGATGTCGATTGTGGCGTATGTGATCGGCAGCGGCGCCATCACGCAGCTGGAGCCGCAGCGGGCGCTGGTGTGGAATGTCTGCGTGATACTCAACGTTATGGGCGCGGGGCTGAGCCGTCTCAGCCGTTCGATCAGCCGTGCCGCCGCCGGCGACCGCCGCGCCCGTTCATGAAAAATATCGTCTTCATTCAGCCGCCCATGAGGATGGAGCAGCGCTATGGGCGCTTGGCCGCGGCCGGTGCGACCGCGCCCCCGTACGGGATATGCTGCCTGGCCGCCGTCGCCCGCAAGCACGGCTATCGGGCGCATATCATCGACGCCGAGGCTTCCCGCCTGACGGTCGAAAAGGCGGCGGAGGCCGCGCTGAGCTTTCGCCCGCACTACGCGGGGTTTACCGCGACGACCCTGACGCTGCGCAACGCGGCCCGCATCGCCCGTCTGCTCAAGGAAGCCGACCCGGCGGTGCGCACGATCGTGGGCGGCTGCCATGTGACCGCGCTCCCCGAGGAGACGCTGGAGACGCATCCGGAGTTCGATATCGGGGTCCTCGGGGAAGGCGAAGACACGCTCATCGAACTGCTGCGCCGCCTCGACGAAGGCGGCGATCCGGAAAGCGTGCGGGGCCTGGCCCTGAGGCGCAGCGGCGTCGTCCGGACTCCCCGCCGGCCGCTTATCGCGGACCTCGACTCTCTGCCGCCGCCGGCGTTCGACCTGCTGCCGGAGCTTGCGCGGCATTACCGGCCGAACGCGCAGAGCGTGGCGAGTCTCCCCGCGCTGTCGCTGATGACTTCCCGCGGCTGTTTCGGGCAGTGTACCTTCTGCGACCGCAGCGTCATGGGCAATAAGCTGCGCTTTCACGGCGCCCCTTTCGTGCTCGGCATGATCAAGAACCTGCGGGAGCGGCACGGCATCCGCAGCATTTCCTTCGAGGATGATATTTTCCTGGCGCTGCGCCGGCGCCTGGAGGAAATGGCTTCGCTGTGGGACCGGCGCCGGGATACGGCCTGGACCTGCGCGTCCCGCGTGGACGCCGTGGATGAGAAGACCTTGCGCCTGGCGAAGCGCCTGGGCTGCTGGCAGGTCCTATACGGCGTGGAGTCGGGCTCGCAGAAGATTCTGGATCTCTACGATAAGCGCATCACGCTCGATCAGATCGAACGCGTCGTCGAGATGAGCCGGCGCCTGGGGCTCTATACCAAGGGATTCCTTATGATCGGGAACCCTCTCGAGACCCTGGAAACGCTCGATGCGACCCGCGTTTTCGCCAAGCGCATCGCGCTCACCGACATCGCCTTGTCGTTTTTCACCCCGTTCCCCGGAGCGGCGCTCTATCGCGCATGGCGCAAGTACGGGGCTTTCGACAACGATCCGGAAAAAATGACGGGCAATCATGTCGTTTTTGTCCCGCATGGGCTGAGCAAAGAGCTGCTGCAGCATCATGAAAGAAAAATCCTGCGGGATTTCTACGGCCGGGTTTCGATCGTCTGGAGCTATCTCCGCCGGACGCGGGACCCGCGGCGCCTCATGGCCCTGGTTCCCAGCGCCGTCGGGCTGGCCCGGCATGTCCTGGGTCAGCGCTTCAGAGCCTGAAGCGAACGCCGCAGGCGCTCGGCTTTCGCGTCCTCGCCCAGGAGCGAATAGAGCTCGGCCGCGGCGCGCAAGCTCTCCTCATGCCGGTCGGCGCCGCGCGCCGAATCCGCAGAGGCAACGGCGACGGCGCGCGCGAGCTCCCGCCGCGCCCGCGGACGGTCTCCCGCCGCGGCTGCGCGCCGCGCCGCCAGGATCGAATGATTCGCGCCCGCCCGCGCCAGCGTTCCGAGATCTCCCAAAGCGGCGGCGTAGAGGCCCGCGGGAAGAGGCGCCAGCAGCTCAAGGAGCTCCGCGTCCGGCCCGTGGGCGTCGGCGCACAGCTCGCGGCGCACTTCGGCGGAGGCTCCGGCCGCCCATTCCTGGCCGCAGGCTTTCCCCGCCGCTTCGCGGCTCATGCGAAATGCCTCCCGCGCCGCCTGCTTCTCGCCGCGCAGCAGCAGGCTCGCTCCGGCGATGATATGCGACCGCTCCGCCAGGAAGGGGTCATCGCGGCGGATTTCCGCCAGCACCTCCGCGGCGGTGATCCCCTGCATCCCGAGAGCCCAGGCGTAGTCCAGCCGTCTCGACGGACGCGGATCGAGCGCCGCGGCGGCGGAAAAATCCCGAACCGCCGCCCACCCGCCTTCACGCCGCATGCGTTCCCGGCCCCGGCGCCCCAGCAGCCAGGCGTCGCGCGGGTGGTTCGCAAGCACCTCCTCGAGCCGGTCCAGGGAAGCGTCGCGGCGCAGGGGGTAAGCGCCGGCCAGAACTGCGGCCGCCAGCGCCAGGGCGAATACCGGCGCGGCCCCGAACCACACCAGCCCGGAGGGGGGTCTCTTCGGCGCCCGCGGATTCAGCCAGCCGGCCGGTGCGCTCGCGGCCAGAACCGCGGCCAGCGGCCAGAGGGGAAAGAAAAACCTTTCCGTCGTGCCGATCAGGCAGTGAACGCCGAAGAAATACGCCGCCAAGAGCGCCGTCTGACGGTATTCCTCACGGTTGCGGGCATGCCAGGCCGAGAAAACCGCCAAGAGGAAGATCAGCGGATGCAGCAGCGCCGCATGCCAGGCGCGCTGCATGCAGGAAACCGTGTAGCGCAGCGGATGGCGCAGGACCTCGCCCGCCGCCCATAGCAGGACGTCGTCTTCGCGCGTGATGCCGGCCATCTTGAACACA
>JBDRPD010000041.1:0-3919 GCA_043827405.1 Elusimicrobiota bacterium
CCGCTCCACCTTGGCGGATATGGGCAATGTGCTGGCGACCTCGACTAGAGCCTTCTACCTGATGCTCGATATGCTGGAGCGGAAAAATCCCGCCGCCGACATCCTGGTCCCCCTGCTCAAGATCATGCTCTCCGAGGCCGGGACCTGGATGGTGCGCGACGCCCGGCTGCTGTTCGCCGGCAATGCGACGCTGCGCGACTTCTCCATCCTGCCCCGGCTGGCCGAGGACGCGCTTATCCAGGAGATATGGGAAGGCACCCATCCGATCCTGGCCGGGCACGCGACCAAGGCGCTGTGCCGGCGTCCATCGAGGGACGCCTTCACCGCGCTCCTGACCGGCGACGGGAACACGCTGATCGGGGAGCGGGTCGAAGAGTTCATGTCCCGCCCGCCCACTGAGCGCCAGGCCCAGGCGCTTACCCTCTGCGACGCGGCCTACGCCGCCCTGGCGGAGGCGCTGGTGCGGGGCTCCGCCGGGTAAAGGACCCGGGACTTTCGCCGTCTTCAACCTGGGCCTTACGCCGCTTATTGATGCTAAGCCCCTCATGGTTCAATAGATCATGCGCATTTGGCTCGTGGGAGCCCTCATTCTAACGCTGACGCCGCAGCCCGGCTCGGCGCAGACCCCGTCTTTCACCGTTGCCCAGGGAACGATGCGCCGCTCCATGGGCGGCTGGGCCGAGCGGCGCTTTTCCCGCCGCAACTCCACGATCGACACCTGGATCGCCGGACCGGCCTATACCGAAGACGACGACGAGGAGAAGGTCGTCATCCAATGCGACGGCCGTCCCTGCCCGCCCGAGCGGACCGAGCAGATACTCTTCCTGCTGGCGGGCTATCTCGAACGCGTGCCCGCGTTCTTAAAAGGCACCTCGCTGACCCAGGTCATCTGGAACGAAGTGCCCGCCGGCCGGCGTCCCGTGGGAGATAAAGACGGACGCACAATCACGTTAACTGTCCCGCGCGATCAAGCCGTCGATGGGATTTTGGTCCATGAGATCGCGCATGTCTATCACGACGACCATGCCGACGCGGTCAGGGATTTTCTCAAGCTGCGCCTGAAGACCGATGCGATGCAGCAGAAGCTCGCCGAGCTCTGGATGCATGTCTGGCGCCTCAATGCGGGCCGCCACCAAGCGCCCTATGACCTCGACGATATCGCCCGCCGCATGGTCTCCGCCATGCGCCTGCCGCGGCGTCATGCCGGCGACATCCACGCCGCGACCAAGGACACCGAGTACTGGGCGGTCTCGGTCGAGCTCGCCTACGGGGCGTGGAAGAACGGCGAGTGGAGCGGGCTGCAGTCCTTTCTTGACGCCGCGGAAGTCTCCTACCTGCGGCAGGCGATCGCGGGATAGATCGCGCGCAGCGCCGCGGCCAAGGGGGGGAGACTCGCCAGCGCGCCGAGCGGAAAGGTCAGCGGCAAACGCAAGAGAATGCGGCCGATAGCATCGCCTCCCTTATATATATCACCGTTCGCGAAGCATAGGTGCAGCTCCCGCGTACAATCTTCACGGCGCAGCTGCGGGAAGCGGCGATATACCTCGGCGGACTGGTAAGGAAGGGCGTCGAACCGCCGCAGCCAGTCCAGACGCTTGAGCCAGCGCAGGCTGCCGGTGCAGAAACCGCACTCACCGTCGTAGACGACCAGGGGCTTGGCAGGGGGCGGGTTCATGCCGTCTAGTATAGCCTACATCTGCTACGATATCTGCGTGCGCGTTTACCGACGAATCGGTCCGCTGTCCGTCCTGCTTCTGCTGCTGAGCGCCTGCGGCGGTGAGGACCTGCCCGAGGTGAGCCTCGCCGCAGGCGAGCGGCCCGCCGCGACGGCCGAGCGGGAGCAGGGCGCCGAACCGCTGCGCATCCTCCTGCTGTCGATCACCTCCCCGAAGCGGGAATTCTCCCGTCACGAGGACCTGGTACGCTATATCGGCAGGCAGCTGGGCCGTCCGGTCGATATCCATCAGCGGGTAACCTATGCGGAAGGGAATTCCCTCGTGGAGAGCCGCGCCGTGGACGCGGCTTTCATCTGCAGCGGGCCGTATATCGACGCCCGGCACAAGTTCGGCGCCGAGATGCTCGCCGTTCCGGTGATCGACGCCCGGACCACCTACCGCTCCTACCTGATCGTCCGCAAAGACAGCCCGATCAAAACCTTCGAGCAGCTGCGCGGCAAGAGCTTCGCCTATACCGACCCGCTTTCTACCACCGGCTGGCTGTATCCGAACTGGCTGATCACCCAGCAGCGGGGAAATCCAGCGACCTATTTCAGCCGCACCTTCTACACCCATGGCCACGACAACTCCATCCGTGCCGTCGCCGACGGGCTGGCGGACGGCGCCGCCGTGCACAGCATTATCCTGGCCCAGATCGCCCGCAGCGACCCCTCCCTCGTCGGAAAGGTCCAAATCATCAACCAATCGTCCAAGTTCGGGATGCCCCCGGTGGTCGTCCACCCGGGCCTGGATACCGAGCTCAAGCGCCGGCTGCGGGACGCCTTCCTCGGCATGCACCACGATGCGGAGGGAAAGAAACTGCTCGCCGCGGCGGGGATCGACCGCTATACCCGCCTGCCGGACTCGGCCTACGATTCGGTCCGGCGCATGTGGACGACGGTGCAGGAATACCAACGAAAATAGATGAGACGCAGATCTTTTCTCGCCGGACGCACCCTCAAGTTCAAGATCATGGCCGGAGTGATCGCCCTGGTCGCCCTATTCGGCGTCACGGTGATGGGCAATATCCACCGCGGGCTCTCCGACATGTTCAAGGAAGAGCTGATACGCCGCGGGGTCACCATCGCTCATACCCTCGCCCACTCCACGGAGACGGCGCTGCTGACCCAGGACGAGTTCGCCTTGCGCCGCATGTGCGAAGCGGCGCTGCGCAGCTACGACGACGTGCGCTACGTCTTCGTCCTCAACCGCGAGGGCCGGGTCATGGCGCATTCCTTCGCCGCCGGCTTCCCCAGCGGCCTGGGCGCCGTTAATCCCGCCGGCGAGGGCGCCAGCCCCGGCGTCCGCCGGCTGCGCACGGAAGAGGGCGTCATCCAGGATATCGCGCTGCCGCTGTCCGAGGGCCGCACCGGAACGCTGCATGTGGGGATGAAGGAATACCGGGTGCGGCGGCGGCTGGCGCGCATGATCATGTTCTGGGGGCTGCTCGCGGCCTCCATGCTGCTGCTGGGCGCCGGAGTGGCGTACTGGCTGACTTTGCGTCTCACCCACCGGCTGGAAAGCCTGGTCCAGCTGACAAAACAGGTGGGCAGCGGCCGGCTCGACTCCCGGGCGGAGGACGATTCCGACGACGAGGTCGGGCAGCTGGCGCAAGCCTTCAACGCCATGACCGAAGACCTCAAGCGCACGCAGAAGCAGCTGATCCGCTCCGGCGAGCTGGCGGCCATCGGCGAGCTGGCCGGCAGCGTCGCCCACGAGATCAACAACCCGCTCAACACCATGGCGGTCTGCACCCAGTCGCTGCTCGCCCGCGCCCAGAAACCAGGCCCGCAGCCGGAGCAGGACGCCCAGGACCATCTGGAATACCTCAAGGCGATCAACGACGAGATCTTCCGCTGCAAGCGGATCACCACGGCGCTGCTGGACTTCGCCCGCTTCCGGGAGCCTCGCCGCTCGCGCACCGACCTCAACGAGCTGATCCGCGATACGCTGGTGCTGGCCTCCCACCAGGCGGAGGCGAACGGCGTGCGGCTGGACTTTACGCCGGCGCTGGAAGCCCTGTCGCTGGAGGTCGACGCGGACCAGATCAAGCAAGTCGTGCTCAACCTGGTGATAAACGCTCTGGAACATGTCAAAAAAGGCGGCGAGGTCCGCGTGGCGCCCGCCGCGGCGCGGGTCCACGCCGTAATCCCCGTCGCGGACACCGGCGGCGGCATCGCCCCCACGCATTTGGCGAAAGTGTT
>JBDRPD010000042.1:0-35068 GCA_043827405.1 Elusimicrobiota bacterium
CGGGTCCCGGCGCGCCGCATCCCGACGGCGGCGCCGCCGGCGCCGACGCCGACGGCGGCGACGACCCGGGCGGCGGCGGCGGCGGCGGCATCGTCGCGGTCAATGTTACGGGCTCGATTAGCACCACTCTCAGCGCCATGACGGCGGATGGCGGCGCTTCCGGCGGCGGGACCGCGCTTGCGGGTGCGGTCGGCGCGCTGCCCGCGGGGCCGGGCTTGGTCGATGATATCGCGGTCGGCGTCATCGTTTCTACCGGGCTGGGGGCTTCGTCCATGACGGCGACTTTAACCTGGACGGCGCCCGCAGCGGGCGCCGCCGGCGGCGAGAACGCATTCTACGACCTGCGCTACGACACCAATCCCATCCTGACCCAGGCGGACTACGACAATGCACCCAATTCGGTACTGTTTGCCACCGCGGTAGTGGCCAGCGCCGCCGAGAGCGCCCAGATCGAGTTCTTGGATGCGGCGGCGACGCACTACTTCGCGGTGTCTATGATCGACAACTTCGGCCTGAAGGGGGGGGTGTCCAATGCGGCGACGGCATTGGCCTATGTCACGAGCGTTATCGGCGGCATCAACTCCCGCGGCGTCGCCTGGGGCGATTACGACGGCGACGGCGACCTTGATTTTATCGTCGCCAAGAACGGCGACGAGTATATCGGCAAGAATAACGGCGACGGCACCTTTTCGCCTTTTACCATCAGCGGTTCGGGAATGAATTCCCTGGCCGTCGCCTGGTGCGACGTGGATCGCGACGGGGACCTGGATGCCGTTCTCGCCAATGCCGGCAACGAATCGATCCTGCGCAATGACGGCGGCGATAATTTCACCACCGTTACGATCGCTGATACGGCGGATACCTCCAACGGCATCGCCTGCGGCGACTACGACAACGACGGCGACATGGACCTGGTGGTCGGGAATACGACGCTCGAAGACTACGTGGCGACCAATAACGGCATCGGCGGTTTCTCGACGGCGCCGCTTACCGGAACGGCCGTGAATACGAAGTCGGTCGCCTGGGCCGACTACGATAACGACGGCGATCTGGATTTCGTCGCGGCCGCCAACCTCACCAACGATTATATCGCCAAGAACAACGGCGATGGGACGTTTTCAACCTTTACCTTCACCGCCTACGTTGCGAACTCCGAAGGCATCGCCTGGGGCGACTACGACGGCGACGGCAAGCTCGACATCGCGATTGCCAATAACGGCAATACCGCCGTCTACCATAATGACGGCGGCGACGCCTTTACCGAAATCCAGATCGCCGACAGCGGCGGCAACAGCCTGGGCATCGCCTGGGCCGATTACGACAACGACAACGACCTGGACCTGCTGGTCGCCAACAGCCTTACGGAGCAGTACATCCTCAGCAACAGCGACGGCGCCGGCACCTTCGTCAAGGTCACGCTGACGGGCTTCCCCGGCACCACGTACGGCGTTTCCTGGGGCGACTATGACGATGACGGCGATCTCGACGCGGTCGTCGGCAACGACAGTGCCACGGAAGATGATTGGGTGTACCGCAACGATCTTTCGGTCAGCCACAGCGCGCCCTCCGTTCCGGCCGGGCTGACGCAGTATTTCGACGAGTTCGGCGCGGCGTCCAGTTCCGGCGTGCTGCGCCTCGAATGGAACGAGGCAGCCGATACGGAGACCACGGATACCGACTTGCTGGAATACATCGTCCGGGTCGGCACCTCTGCTGAAAACGGCGAGATAATGCCTTATCCCGCGCGTTTCAGCCAGGGGGGCTACGGCGGAGCCGGCTTCCCTTACAGCACGCGCGGTTCGACGGTCACGGGCAAGCGCGGTCTGCGGCTGGTTCTGCCCAAGGAGACGACCGTCTACTGGGCGGTGGGGGCGGTGGACGCGGAATTCACCCGCAGCTCGACCAGCACGGAGCAGGTCGCCTGGCTGGCGGCGCCGGCCGCGATCTCCGACCTCGCCGCCGTCTACACCTCGACCGGCCTGGGGGCGTCGTCGATGACCGTGACCTTGACCTGGACGGCGCCGGGGGCCAACGGAGGCGTCGGCGCGCTGGCCGGCGGCGCCTTCGACCTGCGCTACTCCACCGTCGGGCCGATCATGGACCTTATGAACTACTCCACGGTCTCTTACCAGGTCATGCTGTCGACCTCGGTCAGCCCCGGCGAGCCGCAGTCGCATACTGTCGAGTTTCTCAATGCCGCGGTCACCCATTACTTCGCGATCACCACCATCGACGAGTACGGCGTGCGCTCGGCGCTCTCCAACCCGACCACGGCGCTGAGCTATATGGTCGCGCTGGTCAGCCCGTACCAGGATTCGGGAGATATTGCCTGGGGGGACTATAACCGCGACGGCCGCCTGGACCTGGCTGCGGCCAACGACAACAAGCGCGCCGCGCTGTATACGCAGAATGCCGACGGTTCGTTCACCGCGGATTCCGCCGGAACGGAAACTAAGATATCCTTCGCGCTGGCGTGGGGCGACTACGACAATGACGGAGATCTCGATTTGGCGATGGCTAACAGCAGCGCCGGGGACGAATATGTCGTCAAGAATAATAATGGCGAGTTCGAGTGGGTTAGCTTGGACGGCTCGCTGGGCGACTCGCTAGGTATTGCCTGGGGAGACTACGACAACGACGGCGATCTCGACCTGGCGGTGGCCAACGACGGGCAGGATAACTATATCGCTTCCAATACCGCCGGGGCGTTTTCTACCTTTACCGTCACTAGCGACGGCGCCGGATCGACCGGCGTGTCCTGGGGCGACTTTAATAATGACGGCTATTTGGATTTCGCCTTCGCCAACTACGGCGGGGATGTGGTCGTGGGTGTTAACAACGGCGACGGGACGATCTCGACGGCGGCGATCGCGAGCAGCGGGGGCAATTCATACGGGCTCGCCTGGGGCGACTACGACGCCGACGGGTATCTTGATTTGGCGGTCGTCAACGATAACGAAAACGTCTACCTGCTGCATAACAACGGCGCGGGCGGCTTTGCCGCGAAAAGCGAGATTCCGAACACGGACGTCGCCGGCCGGGGCATTGTCTGGGGCGACGCCAACAATGACGGCAAGCTCGACCTGGCGATCGCTGTGGAGACCGATGACGAAGTCGTGCTCTTCGGCGACGGCGCCGGCGGTTTCACCAAAATCACCCTGGTCGGTACGGGGCACAGCTCAACAGCGGTGTCCTGGGGGGACGCCGACGGAGACGGCGACCTTGATCTCGCGGTCAGCAACGACACCGAGAGCGAGTTTGTCCTGCGCAACGATATTATCGCCGCCCATACGCCGCCGACGCCGCCCGCGAGCGGCTTCTCGGCGCGCTACGAAGAGTTCTCGGAGTTTTCCAGCTCGGGGACGCTGACTTTAATGTGGGGCCATGGCGCCGACGCGGAGACCACGGATGTTGATCTTCTGGAATACTTTGTGCAGGTCGGGACCACGGTGGCGGGCAGCAGCACCACCATGCGTATCCCGGAGGCCTTCGGCGCTTCGGGCACAGGCTTCCTTTATAGCACCCGCGGCTCGACCGATCCGGCGCGCCGCGGCATCAAGCTGCGGATGCAGGCCGAGACCACCGCCTACTGGGCGGTGGTGCCGATGGACGCCGAGCTCATGCGGGGCGCCACATCGGCCGAGCAGACGACGCCGGTCGTGGCGCCGCGGCGGATCAGCGATCTGGCGGTGTCGGTAACGATATCTACGGCCATCGGCGCCAGCTCGATGACGGCGCGCCTGTCGTGGACGGCGCCGGGCGATGACGGCGGCATCGGCGCCATCATGGCCGGCGAATATGATATCCGCTACTCCTCGCACGCCGCTATCCTGACCAACGCCGACTTCATCAACGCCGCCGCGTCCTTCCGAATCGCGGTTGCCACTTCCGTGAATCCTGACGCCCCGCAGACCTATGACATCCCCTTCCTGGATCGCGCAACGACGCATTACTTCGCGATAACAACCAAGGATGGTCTTGGGGTGCGTTCGGCGCTGTCGAATGCCGCCACGGCTTTCAGCTATATTCAGGAAGTTGTCGGTACCGCCGACGCCTCGTACAATGCGGCCTGGGCGGATATAGACGGCGACGGCGATCTGGATTTCGTGGTCGCCAACTACGCGGCCCTTAAGGTTAAGGCGGTCAATAACGGCGACGGCACCTTTACCCAATCGGCGATCGCCGGCACCGCCGGCTCCAATACGCGCGGCCTGGCCTGGGGCGATATGGACAATGACGGCGACCTGGACGCGGTACTCGCCAACGACAGCGATCAGGCCCAGACGATTTTAGTCAACGACGGCAACGGCAACTTCTCGGTTTATACCCTGGCCGACACCAACGGCTACTCTCAGGGTGTAGCGGTAGCGGACTTCGACAATGACGGCGATCTCGACTTCGTGACCTCCGAGAGCGCGCAGGACTATGTGGTCCTGCATACCAATCTCGGGGGGCTCTACTTTTCATCGGCGACGGTGGCGGGCGGCGGCACGGGGTCGCGCGGGGTGACGGCCGGCGACATGGACAACGACGGCGATATGGATATCGTCGTCGCCAATAATACCGGCGGCGCCAATACTATGGTGCTCAAGAATAACGGCGACGGGACCTTTAGCGAAACCGAGTTAACCGACACCGGCGGCTACTCTAACGGCATCGCGCTGGGCGACTACGACGGTGACGGCGACCTGGATATCGCCGTCGCCAACGCGGGCAGCGGCGATTCCGGAGAGGAGAACTATATCCTGCGCAACAACGGCGGGTTGAGCTTCACCAAGATCACGCTCGTCAACGACGTTCAGGTCAGCCATGGCGCGCTGTGGGGCGACGCCAACAACGACGGCCGGCTGGACGCCGCCTTCGTCAACGAGTTGGGGGAGGATGCCGCGGTGTGGCTCAGCCAGGGCGGCGATGTTTTCGCGCGGCATGCCCTCTATGGCACCGGCGGCAGCACTCATTCGCTGTCCTGGGGCGACTTCGATGATGACGGTGACCTGGACTTACTGCTGGTAAGCGGCCCGGACACGGTGGGCTATATCGTGCGCAACGATACCTCTGCCGCCAATACGGCGCCGAGTGCGCCCTCCGGGCTGACGGCGACTTTCTCTGAATATTCTCTATTCGCCGACTCCGGCGTGCTGACGCTTAAGTGGAGCGATGCGACCGATACGCAAACCTCGACCGCGGCCCTGCGCTATTATGTGCGCATCGGCACCACAACGACGGGCAGCAGCACCACGCTTAAAATACCGCCGCGTTTCGGCTACGACGGCTACAGCGGCGGCGGACTGCTCTACAGTACGCGGCTTAGCGGCCTGGAACGCGGCTTCAAGATCGAGATGCAGAAGGAGACGACGGTATACTGGTCGCTGATCACCGAAGACGGGGCGCTCGCCCGCAGCGGCGATTCCGGCGAGCAGGAAGTGGATCTCTCCATCCCGCGGGCGGTTACCGACCTAACGGCCGCCATCGACAACTCGGTCCAGAGCTCCTCGGTCGCGTGGGTGGCGCTGTCTTTTACCGCTCCCGGCGAGAATGGCAATAGCGGCAACCTGCAGGCCGGCGCGCTCTTCGACGTCCGCTGGAGCACGGTCGGCCCGATCAGTAGTGACGCTGAATATGAAGGGACGACGTTTAAGTCCATCGTCAGTGCGGCGGGCGCGGTGCAGGGCTCGAACAGCGCCTGGGCCAGCGTCGCCGTGAGCGCCTCGTCGAAGACCTACTACTTCGCCATGACCACGCTGGACCAGTTCGGTGCCCGCTCCGTATTATCCAACTCCTCCAATGGGGTGTTTCCCAAGATCATGCGCGAGCGGGTCTACGACTTGGCCGAGACCAGCATCCTCCAGGATCAGACTACGGGTTTTTTGCGCATTGATGTGTGGACCGACGGAGTCGGGCAGATTGTCAAATGGGAGAAGCTGCGGGTTAAAAAGATCGGCTCGCTTCCGGACGGAGCGATCAAGCTGGTGGGGTTGTGGAATGACTTGGGTTCGGTAGCGAAGACCTTCGACGACAGCGACAGTAAGCGGACGGCAAACGCGGTCTTTACTTCGAGTGAGGTGGTCCTGACCTTCAGCACGCCACAGTCGATCGATCAGACGACGAGCACCTATTATCTCGGCGCCCAGTTCGATCCGGCTTTCCTGCCGGTTGACGGCGCCTCGATCGCTTTGGTGCTTGTCGGCGACGCCTTCGTTGTTACCCAAGGCGGTGTCGGCGCGGTCGACTTCCCGGCGCTGGAGCTCGACGGCGTGGATGACGGCGCGATCGCGCCGTACCATGCGACCCTGAACGTAGCCCCTGACCCGATCACGGTCGAGGCCTGGGTGCGCACCACCGACGGCGGCGCCGACCGCGTCATCGTCACCCGCGGCCGCACCTCGCCGGTCGGCGGCTACCGCTTGTGGCTCAACGGCGACGGCTGCGGTTCCGGCGTGCCCACACTTTATATCGGCGTCGATAAGCTTTGCGCCAATGCTCAGGACGCCTCCGTGCGCATCGATGACGGCTACTGGCACCATGTTGCGGCGGCCTTTGACAACTCGGCCGGCAAGACGATTTATATCGACGGTGTCACCGTCGCGGTGGGAAATACTGACGGTGTGCTGGATTTGAGCGACGCCAGCGAAGGCGGTCTCGGTATCGGTCGCTCCAGCGCGACGCTCGGCGGGCTCGGCAATCCACTGGCCGGCCAGATTGACGAGGTGCGAATTTCCAAGATTTCGAGCCGCTACGCCCGCGATATCGAGTTCATCCCCGCCCGGCGCTTTGCCGACGGCGATATTAATTCGGTGGCGCTGTATCACTTCGACGGCGAACTGGACCCGGCACTCCAGTTCAAAGATCGTTCCAATGCCGGCAGCAACACGCTGACGGTTGTGGGCGCCGTCGGCGGCTATGGGCGCTCGACCGCCACCGCGGTTACGGACGCCGCCGACGTCTTCGTCGCCAGCGGGACCGATGTCGCGCCGGCGACAATGTTCGAGAACCAGAAGGATATCGCCATGCTGCGGCTGATGCTGTGGACCGAGAATGATCATGTCACGCTCGACGAGTTTTTTATCACCCCTTTGGGCGACGGCTCGGCGGTTGAGAATATCAGCCTCTATCTCGACGACGGCGACGAAGTGTTCGATAAGTTCGCCGACACCAATCTGATTAGCGGCAAAGAGTTCACGAACAGCACCGCGACCTTCAATCTCGCGGGCGCCGGCAAGGCGCAGCTTATCAATACTTCCACCAAGTCCTACTTCATCGTCTGGGACGTCGCGGGCGGTATTGACCTGGACGTAAACCTGGGCCTGGAGATCGCGGCAACCACGAACTTTACGCTGTCGGGTTCGACCGACGCGGGGCTGAATTTGGGCTACCCCATTCGCTCCGGTACGCCGATGATCGTGGGCGCCGAGGTCTTCGTGACGCCGGAGGCCGCCACCGGGACGTGGATCAACACCTCCTCGATCGTATTCCGGACCAATGGGGCGTTCAATCTGGGCAATGTGCTCGAGTACCGCTATGTATGGAACCAGAATCCCGTCACGGCGGTGGCTTGGGGCGATTCTCCGTGGACCGTCGGTAAAGCGACCGCGACCGCGGGGACCGACGCCAATGACTGGTACTTCCATGTCCGCGCCTTCGCCTCCGGGCCGACCGCGGGCACCCAGGAGGACTTCGGCCCGTTCTACGTCGACACCGCTCTGCCGACGGGCGCGGGCTTCCTGTCCTATAATTCGACCGCCGGCGCCCTGGCCGAGACGCAGTTTTCGGACCTGGCGGCGGATGTAACCGCCGAGTACCAGGTGGAGGACGCGCTCTCCGGCCTCAACCTCGACGGCCCGGCGCCGGTGGCGCCGGACTCCGGGACGATCAGCCTATGGCACTTCGATGAGCAGTCGGGCATTACTTGGTATGACGCCGCGGGGCCTAACCGCAACGATCTAAGCATCGTCGCTGGCGGGATGACGCGCACTCATGGCCGCTTTGGGTCAGCGCTGCTTTTCGACGGAGTGTCGTACCTGCGGGCGGTTCCTCTGAAGATCGAACTGCCTATCGGCAATGTGGAGTTTTCGTTTGAGTCGTGGGTGTTCCCGCTGTCGACTGATACGACGAGCGGCATCACTTCCTGGGGTACTCCGAGCCAGCCGCTGCGCATCGCCCTAGACTCCGGCCAACTGGCGATCAACTTCGGGGGTGGCTATGTGGCGCGGGGGCCGGTATTGAGCACTGGGGTTTGGCAGCATATCGGATTAACCTACGATGGGAGCACTTGCCGCTACTACGTGGACGGAGCCGAAGTCGGCAGCAACGGCTGCGGGGCGAGAGAAACCGGTCTGGGGGAGCTCTACATCGGGGGAACCGATGCGGGAGAACTCTTCCAGGGCGCGTTGGACGAGATGCGCATCCTGGACGTTGCGCTCAGCGCTGGCGAGATATACAACGACTATTCACGCGGCGACCCTTATTTTGTCTCTTACTCGACCAATGCCGGCAGCTCCTGGCAGTTTATCGCCTCGACCGATACCGCGGCGGCGGCGCATATCGAGCTGAGCGGGGCGCATGGCGCCGCCGGCCCGGAGACGCTGAAGGTCTACGGCCTGGATCTTGTGCTCTCGACCAGCGCCCAGACCACCAATAAGGGGACCAACCAGGTGCGCTTCCACGCCGCCGACCGTGCGGCCAATGTCTTTGTTGCCGGACCGTTCGCCGTCCTGGTCGACACCAACGCTCCGGTCGCGGTTTCCACGCCGGCGGTCCCGGTGAACGGTGCCTTCGTCAGCCCCGGCGGCACCGATCCGGACGCTCACCCCGACTTCCACTGGATCGGCCCCGATCCTTATCTGGTCAGCGGCATGGCCGGTGAGTTTTTCCTCGAGGTCGTCCAGGATGACGACACCTTCGCGGCGCCGCTCATCCGCATCTCGACGCCGGCCGAGGTCAGCGACTACGGTCTGGACCGCACCTTCGGCTCCTACCTTTCCACCTTCACTTTAACAGAAAACAGCACCTACTACTGGCGCGTACGTGCGCGCAGCGGCCTCGGCATCTACAGCCCGTGGAGCCAGACGTCAAGTTTTGTCACCGACACGACGACGCCGACCGCCGCGGATTTCCGGGTATTCAACTCGACGGCGGGGGATTTTCTTGAGTCGCAGAACATCGACCTGCTGACGGGGGTGACGGTCCAGATCACGCTCAACGACGCGGCGCGGGCGGGACTCGGCCATTTCGCGGAGTACCCGTCCACCACCGACGTTCTGGGATATTGGAGCTTCGACGAGGTGGGCGGCGCGAACCCCATCGACTCCTCCGGCAACGGCAATAACGGTACCTTGTCCTGCGGTCAGTTGAATTGCTCATCGGCCACCTATGCCGCTGGCCGCTTTGGCGCCGGCATTAGCTGCAACGGTGATCAGAGGCAGGGCGTTCTCTTCCCCAACGCGGACTTCAACTTTCCCGCCAGCAGCACGTTTACGCTCGAAGCCTGGATATTTCCGGAAAAGATCGACAGCAACCGTACGCTCATCGCGATGGGGCATCCCGGCTACCCGGCGGGCCGCAACTATGTATTCGGCACCTCTAAAGTCGGCGATATTACCGCCCTGCAGTTCGTGGCAAATACTGAGGGTAAGACCAGCAGCGGTCGCTCCATCCTGCGGGATCGCTGGCAGCACGTGGCAGTGGTGGTGGAGAGTTCCCGGATGCTCTTCTACATCAATGGCGCTTTTGACAGCCTCGAGTTCATCCCGGGTGGCGTGACCGGCGGCGGGACCATGCCGTTATCGATCTGTACTGGTTTGAATGAGGCCGGCGCGTTCAGCAGCGGCTACTATGGCATGATCGATGAGGTGCGCGTGGTGGGGCACGCCTTGGACGCCGAGCAGATCGCGGCCGACTATACGGCCACTGCGGCAGGCCGCTTCGCGGTCGAATACTCTACCACCGCCGGACAGGACTGGAATATCGTCGGCGCCACGTATGCCGTTCCCGGCTATCCCTATCTGCGCATCAGCGGCGATGCCGGCAGTATGGGGCCGCAGACTCTCGAAGTCCGTCTGCTTGATCTTACCCATTCGACTTCGTCCGCCACCGGCAGCCAGGGCACCAACCAGGTCCGCTTCCATGTGCCCGATCGTGCGGGCAATACCCTGGTTACCTCCCCGTACGCCGTTATCGTCGATACCGTGGCCGCGGCCTCGGTCGCCACGCCGTTATTTCCGGCCGACGGCGCCTACAGCGGATCGCAGCCGAATTTCCGTTGGGCGGGGCCCAGCACGACGACGGTTGTCCAGATGGGGACCGGCTCCGTCTACCTGCTGGAAGTGGATGACAATCCCGACTTCTTCACGCAGGAGATCTACATCTCGACGCCGGTGCTGACCCAGTCGACCAGCGTGGCCAACGTCAGCGGCCTGTATGTCTCGACTTACACGCTGACGCACAATACGACGTATTACTGGCGGGTGCGCAGCAGAAACGAGCTGGGGCTGCTGTCCCCGCCGCTGACGGTGTTTACTTTCGTGACCGACCTGTCGTCGCCGGTCTCCTCGGGATTTATCAGCTACAACTCCACCTACGGCGCCGTGGCCGAAGGAGTGGTCAACGACCTGTCGGCGGGCGTGACCGTGGAGCTGCTGCTGCAGGATTCGGTGCTGGCGGCGGAATCGGGGTTGTCGACTCAGCCCGTGGCGGGAGCCCGCACTTTCGGCGTTATCTACACGACCCAGACCGGGCAGAACCCGGTCTTCTGGACCGACGGAGGCTGGGGGCCGTCGTTCAGCGATCCATCGGGAACGGCGGTCGAGGCACTGGCGCTCTACGGGGGTGCGCTCTATGCGGGCACGCGCGGCGGCGCCTCGGCGCCGGTTTATAAATATGCGGGAGGCGGCTGGACGCAAGCCGGCGCGGCGCTGACCGGCAGCGCGGTCAAGTGCTTTGCCGAGTTCAACGGCAAGCTTTATGCCGGCGTCGACGGCAACGGCCGGATCTACTCTTGGAACGGCGGGTCCTGGACGCAGGAGTTTGATACGGGAAAGAGCCAGACCAACGCCCTGGCGGTCTACAACGGACGGCTCTACGCCGCGACCGGCGGCAGCGGAGAGATATGGGCTTATGATGCGGGAACCGGTAATTGGTTTCGAGTTTTTGCCGGATATGTGGAAAGCATGTCCCGCTGGATCGATCCTATTTACGCGCTGGAAGTTTATAACGGTAGTCTGTTTGCCGCCGGTCAGGGTGGGATTATTGTTTCCAGTGGAACGACATTTACCGTCTCTAATAAGGGAAATGTGGGGTGGCTGTCGCTCGAGGTCTACAATAATGATCTCTATGCGGGAAATAATTCGGGGGGGGAAATTTTTAAGTTCGATGGTGCGGCCTGGGGGGCGCTGCCGGATAAAAACACCCCGGAGGCAAGTGTCGCGGCGTTGGGAATGCACGATGGCCGGCTCTATGCTGGGGCGAACGGGGCTTCCCCGGGCCGCATTTATGTCAAGGACGGCCGCGACTGGCTTCTGGTGCGGCAACTTGCGACCGGCGATGAAACACGAGCCTTCCAGCACTATAATGGCCGGCTTTACGCCGGCACCAAATTATCGGCCAACGGCGTGGTCTACGTTTCAACACCTCTGGCCACCTCGCTCACCGGCGACGAGGGAGCGACCTCGGTGCAGACCCTGCGCGCGGAGGGTCTGACTTTCACGCAGTCAACGATCGCCAGCGACTGCTTGGGGAGCCGGCAGAACCCGGCGGTCAGCTGTGCGGCGACTAACCAGGTACGCTTCACCGCCATGGACCGCGCCGGCAATGTCGCGGCTGCCGGACCCTACGCGGTGTTGGTAGACGCCCTGCTCAGCCAGCCGACGGCGGCCTATCCCGCCGCTGGCGAATTCATAATGACGGATGTGCCGGCCCTGTTGTGGCAGGAGAGCCCGGTGCAGCCCAAGCATGAAATAGAGATCGACGATGATGTTGAAATGACTTCTCCGGAATATACTTTGATCGTCGATAGTCCGGTTGACTTGAAGGGAATCGCCCAGGTGACGGTGGCCCTGACGGGCGGCCCGACATACTATTGGCATGCGCGTTCGTACAGCGCACTCGGCATCCCCTCGGCATATACTGCGCCGAACAACTTTATCATCGATCTGTTGCCGCCGGCGGTCAACGCCTTCCAACATATCAACTCGGCCGCGGGCGTGATCACCGAGTCGCAGATAAACAACCTGGCCGCCGGCGTGACGGTGCAGCTAACGCTGCAGGACGCGACCGCCGGTTTGTTTATGAGCACCGCGACGGCGGTCGGCAACCATCAGACTCCCGCGGGCGGCTTCAGCGTTCTCTATTCGACCAATGCGGGCGCGAGCTGGCGTTCGCTGCGGCCGGCGGCCATGAGCCGCGACGGCTCGCAGGAGGCTGTGCGCTCGTTGGCGGTATACAACGGCCAGCTCTATGCCGGTCAGGGTCTGGGGGCGGGTGACGGCGATGTCTTTGTAAACAACGGGATTTCCTGGTCCGCCTCCCCCGCCGTGCCGAACCCGTCCTCTGTCGAGGTTATCCACGCCATGGCCGTATACAATGGGAACCTCTATGCCGGGCAGG
Organism: Elusimicrobiota bacterium; assembly: GCA_043827405.1. Lineage (GTDB taxonomy): Bacteria > Elusimicrobiota > Elusimicrobia > UBA1565 > UBA1565 > JBDRPD01. Next base: position 12,601 of record JBDRPD010000042.1, read on the forward strand.
GCGCCGACGCCGGCGACGGCGATGTGCTCAAGTACGACGGCTCGTGGAGCGTGAGCTATGACGGCGCGGCCGGCGATATCCGGGCGCTGGCGGTTTACAACGGCAAGCTCTACGCCGGTCAGGGCGGTGCGGCGGCGGAAGACGGGGACATCCATGTCTATAACGGCGCAACCTGGAGCCTGTCGACGCCCACCGCCAGCTCCGAGATCCGCGCCTTGGCGGTCTACAAAGGCCAGCTCTATGCCGGCGGCGGTACTACCGGTATTCGTATATTCGATGGCTGGAGATGGACGGAAAATCCCGGCGCCACCACGGATCCCATCCTGGCCTTCGCCGTCTACAACGGCCGGCTCTATGCCGGCACCACCGGCGGCGACGTGCGCGTCTTCAACGGCAGCGCCTGGACCGCCAGCACCTCGACCGGCGCGGGATATGAGATATTGTCGCTGGCGGCCCATGGCGGCCGGCTCTATGCCGGCCGGGGCGGCGCCGCCGCGGGCGACGGCGATATTTACGCTTTCGACGGACAGAAGTGGACCTTGGCCTATGACGGCGCGGCCGGGGCTGTTTACGCCCTGGCGGCCTTTAACGGGAAGCTCTTCGCCGGCGAAGGCTCGGCGGCGGGGACCGACGGCGATATCCGGTCCTTCGCGCATTTGGGCGAACCGGCCATTACCGGTATCGAAGGCAGCGTTGATCCGGAGAATTTTACCGCCTATCTTGATCTGGTGAACTCAACCAATACCACGCAGTGCGGCGGCAGCGGGCCCTGCGGCGCCACCAACCAGGTGATCTTCAATGCCGCCGACCGCGCCGGCAACGTCCTGTCGGCCGGTCCATACGCGGTGCTTGTGGATACCTCGGTGCCGCTGCCCATGATCGACACCTTGACGCCGCTGACGACCCGGTCCATCTTTGTGACCGCCAATTCCAGTGACAACCTCTCCGGCATTAATGACTATGTGTTTGAGGCCTCCACGTCTTCGGATTTTTCGCCGCCGATTACGGATTCGGGCTTCGTGGCCATCGACTCCCATACCTTTACCGACCTCCTGGTTGCGACCACCTACTACTTCCGCGTCACCCTGCGCGACAACCTGCTCAATGTGTCGACGCCGTCGGTGGTCTCCGCCACCTCGACCTTCGGTACCGTATTCTACAGCAGCGCCGCGATTACGCCGGCCAGCGCGCTGCAGAGCGCGGTGGTGCCGATGCTGCGCCTGTATCTCAACACCCCCACCGGCACCTCGCGGCTGGATACGGTGCGGGTGACGCTGACGGGCAGCGCGGGGGATGCCGACGTCAGCGAGGCGCAGATCTACCGCGACGTTGACGGCGACGGCGTCTTTGACGACGGCGCCGAGACCTTCCTGGCCGGCGCGGTGTTCACCAACGGTGTGAGCACCGTGGTGCTGGCCGGCAACGCGGAGGCGCTTGATGTCAAGGTCAGCACGGTATTTATCGCTTTCCAGATGAGCGACTTCGCCACGGTCAATAATACCGTGGGTATGGACCTGGTGCTCCCCGGCGACATCGGCCTCAAGTTCCCGGACAATGCCGAGGGGCCGTTTCCGACCTCGGTGCCGCCCATCAGTATTACCGACGGCGCCAACCGGGTGACCTTTAATGAAACCGGCTCTTATGCCGCGCAGAGCGCCGCGCCGTCGCAGAATGACGTGCTGACGCTGCGGCTCAACGCCACCACCCCGCTGGGCTCCAGCATTATCGACGAGATTGTGGTGCATCTGACCGGCGACATGCCGGCCAATAAAATTACGCGGGTGGTGGTGTGGCGCGACGCCAACGGCAACAGCGTTTTTGAGCCCGCAACCGACGACAACCTGACCGATAATATTCAAACCTTCACGCAGAAGGGCACGGGGCTTGCCGTCTCCACGGTTACGCTGTCAGCGCCCCAGTCGTCGCGCACCGTGGTCCAGGGCGGCGGCGAAGTGTTCTTTGTGTCGGTGGATATCCCGTCGACGGCCGGGTCGGAGCAGGGCAAGGGCTTCCAGCTCGTGATCTCCACGCCGGCCGACATCCATCTCAGTAACCCGGCCGACTCGGCGGCTCTGACCGCCTATCCGATCACCGCCAGCACGGTGACCATTCAGATCAACAACACCGTGACGGTATCGACCAGGAGCTGGGCGCCGGCCACGGTCGTTCAGGGCGGCCGCTTTGTGATTTTTGGCGCCACCTTGACCGCGGACGCGGGGACGGCGGGAATCGATCAATTCACAGTGAACCTTAACGGCCTGGCCGCGGACTCGGATATCGAGGCTGTTGAGCTCTATAAGGACAAGACGGCGGACGGCAAGCCTTTCGTCAGCCCGGCGGCGGAAACCTTTCTGGGCTCTGCGACTTTCTCGGGCGGCGTCGCCGTGATCGGAATCTGGGATCCCATCCTGGCCGGTCCGTTGGAGGTGGCCCAAAGCACGACCGTCGTGTTCCTTGCCTATAAGGTCGCGGCGGGTGCCAGTGCGGGGCGTACCGCGGGCGCCGTGATTACATCGGCCGGCGACATCTCGACGGTGGACCCCACTAGCTCGGTCCAGGGAGTGTTCCCGATTATCTCGCCGCTAACCCAGATCGTGGAGACCATCAACACGCTCAAGATCCCGTCGTCGCCTCCGGTCAACCCGCCCAACGTCGATCAGGGAGAAAAGGACGTGAAGATGCTCAGCTTTGAACTGGTTTCCGACAACAACAATATTACCTGGTCGGGGCTGACCATCGAGCGCCTCGGCGACACCGTCGACGCCGACGTGAAAGCCATTCGGCTGTGGCGTGATACGGACAAAAACGGCAACATCGATCCGGCCGTCGACGTGCAGCTCAACGGCACCATCAGCACCGATACCTTTACCGGCGGCGTCGCCACCATCGCCCTCGACGTTTCGACCGAGATCGCCCGCACGACCATGACCTTCATTATCACGTTGGATATCAGCCCCGACGCGGTGCCCGGCAGCTCCATCGCGGTCCGCATCGACACCACCACGGCCTTCAGCATCAACGCGCCCAATATCGTCTCCAGCATGACGGCGGCCTTCCCCATAGACACCCCCAGCTATGTGCCGATTCAGCAGTTCGCTAATACGATTACGGTCACGACCACCAGCATCGTGCCGTCGGGAGGCGCCCTGCCCGGGACGCAGAATGTGGGCATTATGCATCTCGTTCCCAATACCGACGTATCAACGGCGAAATGGCTGGCGCTGCAGGTCGAGCGGCTGGGGAGTTCGGTCAACTCGGATATCGCCGCGGTGAAGATCTATTACGATAAAACGGGGCTGGGAACATGGAACTCATCGAACCTCGGCGCCTATGACCTGATCACCCCATCGACCCATACTTTCGGCGACCTGGGTCTTAACTCGGTGCGCGTGAGCATCAGCACGCCGCCGACCTTGGTGCGCTCCGACGTCAGCCAGAAGGGCTTTTTCCTCGTCGTCGATATCGCGGCGGGGGCGACCCCGGATAATACGATTATTGTGCGGGCGCAGAATGACAGCTGGTTCGAGGCCGACGGGCTCAACGAGTTCAGCAGCAGCACGGCGAAGTTTACGTCGCAGACCCTGACCATCGCCGCCCCGCCCCAGCAGATGTTCGTGGTGGCGAGCGATACGGCGCCCGCCTCTGTTACCCAGGGCGACACCTTTGTGCCGATGATGGAGCTCGAGCTGTGGATGACGAACTATTCGGCGAAGTGGACCCGGCTCACGGTTCAGCGGGCGGGCACGGGCTCCGATGACGATATTTCGGCGGTGCGCATCTTCAACGACAGCGGCACGGTCGCCGGGGAGTGGGACGCTTCGGATACCGAGCTCGGCGCCGCGGTATTCAGCGGCGGCCAGGCGGTGCTGACCTTCGCCACGCAGACGATCCGTACCAGCACCGCGATCTATCACCTGACCTACGATATCGATCCGGCGGCGCAGGGGACGAGCGTCGGCCTGGTGCTGGACAACTCGGGCCAGTTCGATCCGCTGTCCTCGCCGCATGTGACCTCGAACTACGGCTTCCCCTTCCAGTCCTCCGACAGCGCGATCGCGCGCACGGTTACGGGCATGAACGTCACCGGGTTTCCGGCGGCGCCGGGCTCGCTGCTCCAGGGCGCGACCAATCAGCCGATCATCGGCCTGATCCTGGATACCGACAATCTGGCGCTGCTCTTTTCTGCCGTGACGGTGAGGAGCTCGGGCACCGCGGCCGACAGCGATATCACGGCCGTCAACCTGTGGTATGACGCCGACCAGAACGGCAGCTTCAGCGCCGCGCTCGACGAGCAGCTTACCGCCGGCTCCGAACGCTTCGTGGGCGGCGAGGCGACCTTGACCATCCTGCCTGGCAGCGAGAAGACGATTGATACGCTGGCAAAGACCTTCTTCGTGACCGTTGACGTGGCTGTTTTCGCCGACGACACCAAGAAATTCGGCGCGGTGGTGCTTTCGAGCGACGCCTTCACCGTCTCCAGCCCGAACTTCGTCGTCGACGCGAACTTCCCGGCGCCGCCCTTCCCGCCGAACTCGCCGCTGAAGAAGGTCGCCGAGGTGCTGACCGTTAGACCTGTCGACACGCTGCCCGCGGGCGGCGTCAATCAGAGCACGGCGGTGGCGGCGGTGATGCTCGCGGCCTTCGCCTCGCGCAATTCGATCGAGTGGACCAAGCTCTCCATTGAGCAGCGCGGGACACTCGACGTCTCATCGATTTCGGCCGTCAGCCTCTACCGCGCCGACGCCTCCGGCAACTTCAGCTCCGGCGCAGTCTTGATCGCGAGCACGGGGGCGTTCACCGGCAAGGTGGCCGAGCTGGTTATGACGTCCTCGGAGACGGTGACGACGTCGACGGGGACCTACTATGTGGTGCTCGCGATCGCCGCCGGCGCTCCCGTCGATGGCACCGTCGCCCTGCGCATCGCCAGCGCGGGCTCGCTGACGGTGACGAAAAACGATACGGTTTCGTCCGCCAATATCACGCCGTTTGACACCGGCGCGACCAAGATCCTCGACGTGAAGACGCCGACGCAGCCCCAGGTGACGCTCACCGACGGCTCCTTCAGCAGCAATTTCGAGCATCTGGAGTTTAACTGGAACTCCGAGGTCGGCAGCGGGGGCATTATCGGCGCCGAGTACGCGATTGGGACCTCGACCGGCGCCAACGACATCTACCCCGCCGATCCCGATCCCAATGTATTCGCGCCGCTTTCCGCCGGCGATACCACGAAGAAGGCCAGCGGTTTCGGCATGGTGTCCGGAACGACCTATTACGTATCCGTGCGGGTGCAGTCCATGGTCTCCGGCTCACCGACGGTATTTACCAGTCCGGTGGGGGTATCGGCGCCCATTCTGGTGGACTTTACCGTGCCGACCGCGCCCGCCCCCAATATCAGCGTCTCCGGGGGAACGCTGCTGTTTACCTGGAGCGGCATCGTCGCCGGCCCATCGGGGATCAAGGGCTATCTTATTGAGTACCGCACCGGCGAGGTGCCGGTGTGGAAGAATGTGAAGACCGGAGGCGGCGCCATTGCCCAATCGGTGAGCTCCATTCGCCCGGCGGTCGCCGTGGCGGACAAAGATGTCGTTACCGGCAACTCCTACCAGGCTACGGGTCTACCCAAGGGCACGCTGTACTTCCGGATGCGGGCCGTGACCGGCGCGGGGCAGGCGGGGCCGGCCAGCGATCCAAAGAAGCTGCTCGTCGGCGTGACGGGAACCGAGAGCATCAGCCAGGTCAGCAGTTATCCGAATCCCTTCGATTCCCGAAAGGAAAAAGCGACCATCCATTATTCGCTGGGCACCACGAGCGAAGTGTCCATTGAGATTTACAGTGTCTACGGACGGTTGGTGCGTTCGCTTAGCGGGACCGGCAATCCGGGCTCCAACGAGGTGGTCTGGGACGGCACCGACGACGGCGGCGCCAAGGTATCTATGGGCATCTACCTCGCCGTTGTCGAGGTCGGCGGCGAAAAGACCATCCTCAAGATCGGCGTCAAGCATTAGCGCCGTCTCCCGACCGATAAGCCTTATATTTTCACGTTAATTTTATGAGAAACTTCGGGATTTCTTCGTGTTTCCCCGCGCGCCGCCGCTACACTATAGCGTGCGACGCCCATTGCTCATCATGGTCCTGGTCGTTCTGGTGGCTGTCCCGTGCGCTGTTTTCTCGACGGGAACCGGGCAGCTGACCCAGGTTTCCGCCTATCCCAATCCTTTCGACTCCCGCCAGGAAAAAACCAAGATCGCATATACCCTTTCCGAAGACCGGGGCGTCGCGGTGGATATTTACAGCGTCTACGGCGCGCGGGTCTGGAATTGTTCTATCCCCCCGGCGGTACTCGGCGGCCGCCGGGGGGCGAATTATTTAACCTGGGACGGCCGCGGCAGCCGGGGCCGTAAAGTCGCCAAGGGCGTCTATCTCGCCGTCGTCCGGGCCGGCTCGGCCCGGACGGTCGTCAAGATCGGAGTGATCCATTGAAGAGGCTGATCGCGCTGCTCCTTCTTCTCCCGTCCGCGGCGCTGGCCGGAGTCGCCGGCCGGCCGGGCGAGCGGAACACGGTCGGCGCCGGCGCTCGCGCGCGCGCGCTGGGCAGCGCGCACACCGCGGTGGTCCAGGATGCGACGGCGCTCTACTATAACCCGGCGGGGCTGGGGCTTCTCCCCGGCCGTGAGGTGTCGGTTATGCGCGCGCAGCTCTTCGGCGACGCCACCTACGACTACGTCGCCTATGCGCAGAACAAGCGCAAGCGCGCCGGCGGCTGGGGCATTGAGCTTATTCGCCTGGGCGTTCAGGGGGCGGAGGGCCGCGATGAGTTCAATAATGCGAGCGGCGGCTTCGGCTATTCGGAAATGTCGCTCGGTTTCGCGCATGGCTACCGCGGCGTTTTCGATCCGAACCTGTCGGTCGGCTTCAAGCTGAAGATGCTGCAGCGCAGCATGGACGGCGCCTCCGACCGGATGCTGGGGATGGATCTCGGGGCGCAGTACGGGCCGCTGTTGGGCGACAAGCTCCTGCTCGGCTTGGTCGCGACCAATGCCGTGGGGATGACGCAGGGCGAGACCGACGATAAGCTCGGGCGCGTCGTCCGCGTCGGCGCCGCCTACAAGGTTATCGGCCCGCTGTCGATCGCGGCGGATATGTCATCGGAGGGGGAGTTCCGCATGGGTACCGAATATGCGTTCGGGATCACCTCCGTCCGGGTGGGTTTTGAGGACAAAAACCTGTCGTTCGGCGGCGGCCTGATGTTCCGCCGCAAATACATGTTTGATCTGGCGCTGGTGACCCACCCCACGCTCGGCATGTCGCAGCGCATGTCGATCGGCTATAAGTTCGGCAGCGCCGTTCCGCGGCCGGGGGAGGAGCGGACCCAGCGCCAGACGCGCTACGCCCAGGAATACCTCAACAATGCCAAGACGGAGCTCAAGAAGAGCAACTATCTGCGGGCATCGAGGGATCTTGATACCGCGCTGGGCATCGACCCGCGCATCGAGAACGGGGAATGGACCGCGCAGGCCGTGCGGCTGCGCCGGCTGGTTAAGGAACTCGATCTCGCCGGGCACGAGGAGGACGTCGCCGAGCTGGCGCAGGAGAGCAAGGCGGCCAAGATCGCGCAGAGCGCGATCAGCGCGTATCTCGACGGCGAGGACGACCGGGCGATGCTTTATGCGCACGTGGCGCGCGGCTCGGCTCCGCGCAGCGCCGCCTACCGGCGCCTGCTGGAGGGGATGGCCAAGATCACGGACCGCAAGATCGAGCGCGACCAGATTATGCCCCCGGAACGGCTGGTGGCGCTCAAGATGAAGCAGGGGATGGATGCGGTCTATGCCCGCCGCTTCGCGATCGCGACCGAGGTTTTGCGCGAGGCGCTGTGGCTTGATCCGACCAACGCGCTCGCCTATACCCGGCTCGGTTCCGCGCTCTACGCCATGGGCGACCGGGTGCGGGCCCGCCAGGCCTGGCTGAAGGCGCTGGAGCTTGATCCCGCCAACGAGAACCTGCGCCGCTTCATGGCGCAGCAGCAGATCGAGACGGGCGGGCAATAAAATGGCAACGCGAATAGAGGAAAATATCGGTGCCGGGAGTGAGCGATGGAGATCGTAATCTTCGTCCTCATTCCCGTGGTGTTTCTGGTGCTGGCGTCCAGCATGCTGGTGGTCAGCCAGGTGTCGAGCCTGTTTCAGACGACCCGGTATTCCAAGAAACGCCGGCTCGACCGCGAGAACATCGAGCGCAACCTGCTGAAGCTGGCGGTCGAGAAGGCGCGGGTGGCGCGGCGCAGCAAGCAGTTGGAGGGGTTGTCCAAGCGGCTGCAGGCAACCAATGTGGACCTGGATCGGCTTAACAGCATGAAAACAAAATTTCTTTCCATGGCGGTTCATGATATGCGCACCCCGCTGGCCTCGATTAAGGGCTTCGGCGAGATGCTCAGCCGCCAGCAGCTCGCGGGTACGCAGAAGAAATACGTCGACTACATCGTCCGCGGTACCGACCAGATCAACCGCTTGATGGCCGATCTCACCGACCTCGCGGTTATTGAAGCCGGCAAGCTGAAGATGGAAAAGGTGCCATTCCAGCTTTCGGACCTGCTCCAGGACATCGTGCCGCCGATCCAGGTGATCGCGGAAAAAGCCGGCGTGGAATTTATACCGCCGGAAGATCCGAAGGAAGTAACCATTATCGGCGACAAGTTCCGTCTGGGCCAGGCGCTCAATAACTTTCTTAACAACGCCTGCAAGTTTACCCCCGCGGGAGGCCGGTTCGAGCTGATCATCAAGGCGATCGGCCGCACCGTCACCTTCGGCGTCAAGGATACGGGCCCCGGCATCGACCGCTCGGAGGTCGAGTTTGTTTTCGAGAAGTTCTACCAGTCGAAGTACACCAAAAAGGCGGACAAGAAGAAGGGCTGGGGGCTGGGGCTGTCGATCACCCAGGAGATAGTGCGCGCGCACTTCGGCGATATCGGCGTGGACTCGCCGGGCCTCGGAAAGGGGTCGACGTTCTGGTGCAGTATCCCGCTCAAGCCGCCGCGGCAGGCGCGGCTGCCGGTTGCGGTCGCGGCGCTGCTGCTGGCCCTGGGACTCGCGGCGGCGCCGCTGCGGGCGGCGGACCTCATGCCGCTTGAGGAGAAGGCGCGCTATGAGGCGGCGCTCGAGCAGAAGGCGGAGTCGGTGCTACTGCGTATTCTGGGGCCGAACCGGGCGCGGGTGGTGGTGAACGCGACTTTGGACTTTACCCGGACCGAGCGCTTCGACGTCAAAAGCGGCGGTGCGGAAGACCAAAACGCGGCGTCCTTGTACCTGTGGCAGAGCGTCGGCGCCGAGGGAGCGGGCCGCTCGCAGCTGCTGCCCGGCATCCCGTCGCCGGAGACGGTGCCGGCATTGACCGAATCCAAGTCCTATGAGCGCTCCAACACCTTCCCCACGTCGTTTATCAAGAAGCTGGAGGTCACTATTATTTATGACGACAGCGTTCCCCTGGAAAGGATCGACGCTATCAATAAAATTATTCCCGACGTCCTCAATATGGAAACAGGCCCGCCGCGCGAGGATATGCTGAGCTTCGCCCGGTCTCCTTTCCAGCCGGCCTGGAAAACGATCTGGTACACGCCGGAGTCGGCCAGCCTGCTGTTTAAGTACGGCATTATCAGCCTCATGACCCTGATCACCCTGCTGGTGGTGGCGGCCTGCTTCCTTAAGCTGGCCGATGCGATGGACTCCATGGCGCAGTCCCAGTCCAACCAGCTGAAGATGGATATCGGCGATGAGGGCGAGCCGATCGAGACCGACGCGGAAGGCGCCGAAAAGAAGGATGGGGAGGGCGATGGGCCGCCGCCGGAGAGTCAGATCATAATCAACGTCCACCTGAGCCAGGTCGACACCCTGCTTGAGATCCTGTCCCGCCAGGACCCGGAGAATATCGCGCTGATCGTCGCGCATCTCAAGCCGGAGGTCAAGAAGGCCTTCCTGCGGCGCCTGCCTCCCGAGATTTACAGCCGCGTGCTGATGAACCTCGGCAAGATCAAATTCATGGAGCCGGATACGGTCGCTACCGTAAAGGACGAGCTCGAGCGCCGCTTGGAAAGCGCGGTGGGAGGCCACGGCAAGCTGCTGGAGATGATCGAGGATTCGGATTTGCGGTCCAAGAAAGAGCTGCTCCATCTGCTGGAGCAGCGTGAGCCGGAGCTGGCGAAGATCGTCCGCTCGCGGATCCTGCTGTTTGAGGATCTATTGAACCTCCTGCCTAAGGAGTGGTCGATCGTTCTTGGTTCGGTATCGCTCGAGGACTGGGGCGCCGCGCTCTACGACAGCGACGACGTGATGCGCGAGGCGGTGCAGGCGCAGATGCTGCCGAAGACCTGGAGCATTCTGTCGCAGATGATGGACGTCGCCAAATCAACCGCCGCCGCCGGCGACCAGGCGCGCGAGCGCATCGTGGAGACGGTGGCCCGGCTGGCCGCCGAGGCCCGCATCGGCAATCCCGGACTTCGCAAGGCGGCGCAAGCCGATGCGCTGGACGGCGTGGCGCCGCTTTTAGAGGAAGCGCTGGGGGAGAGTTCGGTCGAGACGGGATAAGACAACCGGAGTAAGACAACATGGCTGACAAAGTAGATAGTCTTCTCGCCAGCTTGCGGGGCGAGGAGCCGGAACCCGAACTGGAACCACCCGTTGACGCGCCGCCCCCCATGGCGGAGGCCGCGGCGCAGGCGCCGGTGGCGGATCTGGGGCCCATTGAAGAGAAGATAGCGGCGCTGGAGGCGCAGATCGCGGCGCTGCAGGCGCCGCCGCCCCTGGAGGAGCCGCCGCCCTTAGAGGAGATGCCGCCGCCCCTGGAGGAGCCGCCGCCGGAACCGCCGGAGCCGCCGACCCAGCTGACGATGTTCCTGCAGACGCGCATGGAGCTCCTGGAGCGGAAGCTTGAGATGTCTCAGCGCGACGCGGTACGTGCCAATATGATCCTGCGCGAGCGTGAGGATGCCCAGCGCCGTGCGCAGAAGGAGGTGGAGGACTTGTTTCGCCGCATCCGCGAACAGCAGCGCTCCGCCAGCTTCGATCAGGAGCTGCGCCGGAACTATACCGCTTCGCAGGCGCGCGTTGAGGAGCTGCAGCAGCGCTTGGCGCTGGCGGAGCTGCGCATGGTGCCGGCGGAGGATGTATTGCGCAGCTTCGAGGGAGAGGAAGGGCGCGCTGAGCTTGAACGGCGTCTGCGCATACAGCTGGCGAAGGCGGAAGCGGGTACGGCTATAGGCAAAATCGAGCCGTCCCGTCCCGCCGAAGGCGGGACGACCCCGGCCGACAAACCCCTGCCTCCTACCGAAAAAATGATCGCGGCGCCCATCGGCGGCGACATTGAATCCATTTCGGTGCTGCTGGGGCGCATCGCGGACTTGGAAGCCCGCCTGGAGGAATCCGCCGAAGAGCGGGAGAAGGAGCGGCAGGAGCGAAAGCGCTGGGAAGGGAATATGCTGGAGTCGCTCAAAAGCACGCGCCGTCAGTGGCAGAAGACCGGCGGTCCGGAGCTCCTGGTGGAGGCCGCGTTGGAGACTATGGTAGATTCTGTTAAGGAGCGGGATCGCCTACAGTTGGATATGGGCAAGCTGGTTATGATGCTCCAGGATGAGCCGCCGGACTCAAGGCGAACGCCGGCACTGCGGGCGCGGCTCGCCGAATATCAGAACAAGATGCGGGAGCTGCAAGAGAAGCTCGACAAGCAAACGGCGCTTATTGAGGCCTGGGTGAAGCGCAGCAAGGAAGCGGGGCAATGATATGGATCCATCGACACTAATCGGCGCCGTCGGCTGCGTCACGCTTATTGTTCTCGGCGCGGCGACCGGGGAGCTCTCCAAGGTCTTTCTCAACTGGCACGGCATCATTATTGTTTTCGGCGGAACGATAAGCGCGTTGTTTATCAATACTCCGCTGATCTATATTCGTGAGCTGATGAGCATGTCGCTGTCGCTGTGGCGCCGGGGCAGCCATGAGAAGGTGGAGACCCTCATCCCGGAGATCACGCGCATCGCCGAGCAGGTGCAGACCGGCGGCCTGGGGGTGCTGCGCAATATCGACACCAAGGCGGCCGGAGGCTACCTGTCGTCCGCCGCTACCACCGCCCTGGAATACAATAATCCCGAGTTTGTACGCACCGTTCTGGAGAATGAGGTCAATGCCCAGGTCGACCGGGCCAACGAGGTCATCAATGTCGTTCGGACCGCGGGCGTCGTTGCGCCCATGTTCGGACTGATCGGGACCTTGGTCGGAATTATCAAGGTCTTGGCCAATATCGCCGACCCCAAAACCTCGATGGCCTATATGGCGATCGCGATCACGTCGGCGTTTTACGGCATTCTGCTGGCCAATGTCTTCTGTATCCCGGTCGCGGGCAAGCTCCGGCTGCGTTTATGGGAGGAGCTCAAGATCAAGGCGATTGTGATCGAGGGCGTTATCGGCATGATGAAAGGGACCGTTCCGCTGGTCCTGGAGCGCAAGCTGCATTCCTTCAAGTAGACATGGCTATCTATAAGTTCCGCAAGGACGAACTCGACAACGCGCTCAACAAGAACGCGATTTGGGCGATCGTCTACGGGGACATGATGAGCTATTTAATGATCTTGTTCCTGATGATGCTGTCCTACAGCATCAGCAAGGACATCGATCGCAAGTCGAAGACGTTCGAGGAAGCGCTCAATGAAGTGCAGGTGGTTTTCGGCGGCAAGATAGATAAAAAAGTGGCGGATCGCATCCAGGCGCGCGACAAAGAGTTCGTCTATATCGAGACCATGAAGCAGGGCGCGGAGGACGGGAAGTTCGGCGATGAGGCCTCGGTCATCGTCAGCGAGCTTAGCATTCAGCTGAACCTCGGCTCCGGAATTCTATTTGATTCGGGCGAGGCCACGCTTAAGCAGGATGCCCTGCCCAAGCTGGAAGTCGTCGCCAAGAACATGCTTAACGTTAAGAACGAGATCCGCGTCGAGGGGCATACCGATTCCGTGCCGATCGGCAAGCGCATGGGCTTCAAGTCCAACTGGGAGCTGTCGATGGCGCGCGCCTATTCCGTTATTCGGGCTCTGGAGGGCTTCGGCGTCGATCCCAAAAGGCTGTCCGGGGTCGGCTACGGCGAGCACCGCCCCGCCGGCGACAACAGCACCGCGGCGGGCCGGTCGCAGAACCGGCGTATCAGCATCGACCTGCTGCGCATCGGGCAGTAGCGCCCCCTCTTTCCTTAATCCTTCCGGCGATCGATGAAGTGTTTGGAGCCGCCGAAGCTCTTGGCGTGCTTTTTGAGCTCCGCGCCGAGCTGGCTGACCTGGGCATGTGAGGTGAGCGGCTTGAGGCTGTTGTGGCAGATGCCGATCGCGATTCCCAGTAACGGGTATTCCACGGTTTCACCCCGCCGGTCCTTGGCGATGATCTTGCCGCGTCGCGCGTCTTCTTCCTTATAGAAGGAAGGGACTATCCGATCATACTCCGAGATGATGACATCGGCCAAGAGTTCCATTTTATCGGGATTGGTGACTACGATGAAATCGTCGCCGCCGATATGGCCTATGAAATCCCCTTCCGCTCCGCGAGCATGCACGGTATCCAGGATAAGCTTGCCGGTCGTTTTTAGGACCTGGTCGCCGGCGGCAAAGCCGTAGACGTCGTTGTAGGCCTTGAAGTTGTTGAGGTCCAGGTAGAGGATGGCCAGGGGGCCGCCGCGGCTGATCCGCTCCGCGATCTTGTTCTGAATCGAGGCGTTGCCCGGCATCTTGGTCAGCGGATTGGCGTCGATGCTCTGCTTGGTGCGCTTAAGGATCATGCGGATGCGGGCCAGCAGCTCAATGAGGTTGACCGGCTTGGTGACGAAGTCGTCGGCGCCGAGCTCGAGTCCCTGCACCTTATTGTCCAAGTCGGCGGCGCCGGAGAGCAGGATAACCGGCAGGTGCTGGCTGAGCGGGTTTTCCTTGAGCGCCTGGCAGACCTCGAAGCCGTTTTTCATCGGCATCCAGAGGTCCAGGATGACGAGATCGGGAGGGGATTCGAGCACAAAATCGAGAGCGTCCTGGCCGTTGGAGGCCGCCCGGACCTCGTAGCCTTCCATCTCGAGCGCGTCCTGCATCAGCGCCAGCAAGTCGTCCTGGTCATCGGCGACCACGATGCGGGCGCCCACGGACGGCTGGCCGGGGATGTCGGGCTTGCCGTCTTGCGCAAGGGGGGGATCGCTCTGTTCCATCGCGTGCGTAAGGATACTTTATCGCGCGGCGGACCACAAGGAATTGACCGGGGTCAATGATTTCGATCAACAGTGGGATTCTTGGGCTTTTGTTAAAATCGCCCAAGACGTTGATCTTTGATGGGTAAAATCCCCGCGGAGTCGCCAAAAAACAAGTCTGGCGCGAATCCCATGGCGCTCGCTTTTGGGCTTGGGTTCGAGCTGGTCCTGCCGGTGTTGGCGGGCGTCGTGGGCGGCCGGTGGGCGGATGGAAAGTTGGGGACGCAGCCCTGGCTGCTTCTCATAGGAACTTTCGCTGGATTTTCGCTTGGGCTCTACCAACTTATCCGTAAAACGAGAATTTCTAAGTAAGACCGCCCGCAGCGCGTTGGAGGGCGCCGTGCTGGCTCTCGCCGCGGCGGTTTTGCTCCGGTGGAAGTTGGCGGAACATCTGGTCCGGCCGGCCTGGGTGGGTGTTTTCGCCGCGTGGGCGGTGTCCACGGCGAGCGTCGCGGCTTTGTTGGCGTTTCGCGGCCGCTCTTTTGAGTCGTTTCTGTGGGCGTTCGGCGGGGGAGTGCTTCTGCGGATGGCGGTGCTGGCCGGCATGATGGCCGTCGTCTGGGGCGAGCGCTACGAAGTTCAGGCGGCGCTGCTCGGCTCGTATGCGGCGGGAATTTTAGTTCTTTTAACGACGGAGTATAGGCAGCTCAGCGGGAAATAACCATGGATATCGAATCGGCAATCGCGCATCATCTTCTGGATTCTCCGCCCATCGTCAAGCTTTTTTCGATCGGCGGCATCGAGTTCGCGCTCACCAAGCATCTGATCATTTTGTGGCTGGTGGGCGCGTTTCTGCTCGCGACCTTTACCTACGCCGGCCGGGGCACTTCCCGCTTCGCGCTGCTGCTGCGCATGGCGATCGAGGGCATCGTGCTCTATCTGCGCGACCAGGTTATCAACCCGATTCTCGGCCATGACGCGCACAAGTACCTGCATTATTTTCTGACGGTCTTCTTCTTTATCTTGTTTTGCAACCTCGCGGGCATGATTCCGAGCAGCGCGACGGTAACCGGCAATATCGCCGTGACCGGGGGGTTGGCGTTCTGCTCGTTCTGCCTGGTGATGATCGCGGGTCTGCGCGCGCAGGGCGGGGTCATCCCGTTCCTAAAGCACTTTATTCCCCTGGCCTCCGATTCTCATTGGTCGCTCAAGCTGGCGCTTGGGCCGCTGCTGTTCGTGCTGGAATTCGGCGGGCTGATGGTTAAGTGCGGGGTGCTCATGGTCCGGTTGTTCGCCAATATGATCGCCGGGCATATTGTGATTCTCGGCATTATGTCTTTGATTTTCATATTCGGCGCCGTCAGCCAATGGATGGGTATGGGCGCCGGGGTCTTTTCGGTGGCGCTGATCACGTTTGTCAACTGTCTCGAGCTTTTGATCTGTCTGCTGCAGGCGTTCGTGTTTACGCTGTTGACGGCGGTCTTCGTCGGCAGCGTTATGCACGCGCATTAGATTTCGTACACCGTCCAGCGGCGCTTCTGGACGAGGTCGCACCCGATCCGGCCCGGCGTACTCCGCGATCGGACCTAAACAACGGAGGACTTAACTATGTGGCATCTAGCATTCGGTTATCTCGGCCTCGGCCTCGGTATCGGCCTGGCTCTCATCGCCGGCGGCTTCGGCATCGCTCGCCTGGCGAGCGCGGCGCTCGAAGGCGCGGCGCGTCAGCCGGAAGTGGTCGGTCCGCTGCAGACCATGATGATTATCCCGGCGGCCATGATCGAGGGCGCTGTCATCTTCGCGCTCGTCATCTTCTTCCTGGCCGGCGGTGCGCTTAACAGCGGCGTTCCTGTGGCAGGCGGCTCTGCCCCCGCGGCGACCGCGAGCCACTAAGCTCGAAACATGATCCATTTCCGGCGGCGAAAGCCGCCGGAAGTGGACACAATTTGACGCATCCGTCGTTTGCGGAGGAACTTATGCTGGACAAACTGCTGGACCCGCATGCGGGTCTGATGATATGGACCATTATCTCGTTTTTGGTCCTGGTGCTGCTGATGAAAGTGTTCGCCTGGGATGCGATTCTGGGCATTATCGAGGCCCGTGAAAAGGGGCTGCGCGACGAGCGCGAGAAGGCCGAAGAGGCTCGCGCCGGCGCGCAGCAGATTCAGCGGGAGCTCGAAGAGCGGCTGGCCAATGCGCAGGGCGAGGTGAAGGAGATTATCGCCCAGGCGAATAGGGACGGCGAGGTTGTGCGCACCCGGCTCAAGAGCGAGGCCGAAAAGGAGTCGAAGGGGCTGCTCGATAAGACCCGGGCGCAGCTGCAGGAAGAGAAGGACCGCCTCGTCGGCGAATTGCGCAGCGAGGTGGCGGCGCTGTCGGTGCTGGCCGCCGAGCGGCTGATCAAGAAAAGCGTCGACGAGGGAGTGCGCAAGAACGTATTGGACGGCTTCTACAAGGACCTCGAGAAGCCCGGGAAGATAAACTAATGCAGGCGTCGGATAGGGTCCTGGCCCGCCGTTACGCGAGGGCGCTGTATGAGAGCGCCGCCGAGAAGAAGAGTGAGCGTACGATCGCGCAGGATTTGGCTATCGTCGGCCGCAAGCTCTCGGAAAAGATGGCGGCGTATAATCATCCGCGGATTTCCGCCGCGGATAAGCGGTCGCTCCTGCGGCGCGATCTGGGCGACGCCGTATCCGCCCTGACGCTGCGCTTTCTCGGGCTTCTGATCGATAAAAAGCGTTTCGGCCTGCTGCCGCAGATTTCATTGGTGTACGGCGGGCTGTGCGACGAAGGCGAGGGGCTTGTGCATGCGGCGGTTCGCTCCGCGCATGATTTGTCGGACGCGGAGCGCAAGGAGCTGGCCGAGCGCATGGGCCGGCATATGGGCAAGGACATCGTTTTGGACGTCAAGGTGGACCCGGATCTGCTGGCGGGCGTTGTCGTCCGCATCGGGGACTGGGTGTTCGATGCGAGCCTTAAGGGTGAGCTCGCGAGGATGCGCGGACGCTTGTCGGCGCAGAACTAGGAGAGGTTTAACGTCATGGCGATTCGACCGGAAGAGATCACTGGAGTCATCAAGAAGCAGCTGGAAGAGTACCAGGAGTCGACCGACATCAAGGAAGAGGGCTTTGTTCTGCAGGTCGGCGACGGCATCGCCCGCGTCTACGGGCTGGAAAACGCCATGGCCGGCGAGCTCCTCGAGCTGCCGCACGACGTGTTCGGCATGGTGCTGAACCTGGAGACCGAGAACGTCGGCTGCGTGCTGCTCGGACCGGACCATAAAATTAAAGAAGGCGACCCGGTTAAGCGAACCGGCCGCATTATGGACGTGCCGGTCGGGGAGGCGATGATCGGGCGCGTGGTCAACCCGCTCGGTCAGCCGATCGACGGCAAGGGGCCGATCAAGACGACCCAGCGGCGTCCGATCGAAATGGTCGCTCCCGGCGTCATGATGCGCCAGCCCGTCACGGTGCCGCTGCAGACGGGGCTTAAGGCGATCGACGGCATGATCCCGATCGGCCGCGGTCAGCGCGAGCTGATCATCGGCGACCGGCAGACCGGCAAGACGGCGGTCTGCATCGACACCATCATAAATCAGAAGAACGAAAAGAACCGGCCGATCTGCATCTATGTGGCGATGGGGCAGAAGCGCTCCACCGTCGCCAATGTCGTCAAGAACCTGGAGGAGCAGGGCGCGATGGAGTATACGATCGTGGTCAGCGCCTCGGCCTCCGAGCCGGCGCCCCTGATCTACATCGCGCCTTATGCCGGCTGCGCGATGGGCGAGGAGCTGATGTGGGCGGGCAGGGATGTGCTGGTGATGTACGACGATCTGTCCAAGCACGCGCAGGCGTACCGGCAGCTCTCGCTGCTGCTGCGGCGCCCCCCGGGCCGCGAGGCTTATCCGGGCGACGTCTTCTATCTCCACTCGCGGCTGCTTGAGCGCGCCTGCCGGCTGTCCGACAAGCACGGAGGCGGCTCGCTGACGGCGCTGCCTATTATCGAGACGCAGGCCGGCGACGTATCGGCCTTTATCCCGACCAACGTCATCTCGATCACCGACGGCCAGATCTATCTGGAGTCGGCGCTCTTCTTCTCCGGTATCCGTCCCGCGGTGAATGTCGGCTTGTCGGTCTCGCGCGTCGGCGGCGCGGCGCAGATTAAGACCATGAAGAAGGTCGCCGGCAAGCTGCGTCTTGATCTGGCGCAGTATAACGAGCTGGCGGCGTTCGCCCAATTCGGTTCGGATCTGGACAAGGCTTCGCAGGCGCAGCTGGCGCGCGGCAAGCGCATGGTCGAGCTGCTCAAGCAGCCGCAGTACCGGCCGATGCCCGTGGTGGAGCAGATCGTGTCCATCTACGCCGGTTCCAGCGGGCTGATGGACGACGTGCCGGTGGACGCGATCGGGAAGTTCGAGTCCGAGATGCTGGCTTTTATGAAGGATCAAAAGCCCGGATTGATGAAGGAAATTATCGACAAGAATAAGCTCGACGATGAGCTGGAGGCGAAAATCAAAGGCGCCATCGAGGAGTTTAAGAAGGGGTTTAAAGCGTGAGGACACCGTTTGCGCTGGCGTCCGGTCTGCTGGCCGCCGCCCTATGGGCGACGGCGGCGGCCGTCGCCGAACCGCCCCGGGGCGCGCCGCGGATGGAGCAGCTTAACCCGTCGCTCTCCGAGGCTCTTACGGCGATCAAGCAGCGCCCTCTGGAGGGCGCTTTCCTGTTTATCCCGGCCGCGGACTCGTCGGCGGCGATGGCGGCGTACCTGCTCAGAGATCATGCGACGCTCAAGCGCTTCGTCCGCAAGGCGGAAAAAGACATAAAGCGGGTCCGGGCGATTACCCGTTGGGACAAAATGGTCTGCCTGCATCTTGTCGCGATGGGCGTGGACAATGCGGGACCGGACGGCGGACCTCGCCTTTCCCCGAAGTGGGTCGCGCGCGTTCAGGAGTTGACGCTGGCGCAGTCGGTGGCGTATCAGGATATGCTCATTAAGCGCGGAGGCGGGAACTGACATGCGGCGCGTTCTGGTGACGGGCGGAGCGGGCTTTATCGGTTCCAATCTGGCGCTTGAGCTTGAGCGCCGCGGCGTGCAGGTTGTGGTCTTGGATGATTTTTCCGTCGGGCATTTCGCGAACCTGCGGGGCTTCGGCGGCGACGTCGTGGCGGCGGATATCGCCCGGCCCGAGCAGTGGGCGGGCCGGGTGGGCGCCGTCGACGCGATATTTCATCAAGCGGCGAATACCGACACGACCGTGACCGACCAGCGCCGGATGATGGAGGTTAATGTCGAGGGCTTCCGCAATATCGTCTCTTTCGCGCTGGAAACCGGCGTATCCCGCGTGGTCTATGCTTCCTCGGCCGGGGTTTACGGCGCGGGCTCATGCCCGATGCGGGAAACCGGGCCGCAGGAACCGATGAACGTATACGGATTTTCCAAGAAGGTTATGGAGCGTGTCGGGGCTTCGTTTCTCGGCGAGGAGCAGGCGCTTAAGCTTGTCGGCCTGCGCTACTTCAACGTCTACGGCCCCGGGGAAAATCATAAGGGCAAGGTCGCCAGCATGATTTGGCAGCTTTACGGCCAAATGAAAGCGGGCAACCGGCCGCGGATATTCAAGCAGGGCGAGCAGTTCCGGGACCAGATTTACGTGAAGGATGTCGTCGCGGCGAACCTGAAAGCCGCCGCCGCCAAACTCAGCGGCGTCTACAACGTCTGCACCGGCAAGCCGACGACGTTCAATAGAATTATTGAAGTGCTCAACGAGGTTATGGGGACCTCGCTCGAGCCGGAGTACTTTGACAACCCCTACTCGTTTTATCAAAACGAGACGGAAGGCGATCCCCGGGCGGCGCAAGAGGGGATCGGATTCACCGCCGAGTACTCGATCGAGGCCGGAATTAAAGACTATTTGGGAGGGAAGCCTGCGGCCGTCGCCGCGCAGGTTTGAAACGCTATGGCGTCTTTGAGAGAAATCCGCCGCAAGATACAATCCGTGAAGTCGACGCAGCAGATTACGCGCGCCATGAAGATGGTGGCCGCCGCGCGCATGCGCAAGGCGCAGAACGCGATCCTGTCCTCCCGGCCGTTTGCCGCCAAGCTTGAGGAGACGGTGCGCGAGCTCGCCCTGCTGGAGGTTCAGGCGGACAAGCTCGCCGGGCGCGTCGTGCAGATTCACGAGTTTTTCGATGAGCCGAAAGCCGACGACAGCGCCTGCCTGGTGCTGGTAACGTCGGATAAGGGGCTGTGCGGCGCATTCAATACCGCCGTGCAGCGGGCGGCGCTCGCCTGGTTCCACCGCAACCAGGGCAAGAAGCTCTCGGTGGTTCTGGTCGGAAAGAAGGGGCGCGACCTCGTGCGCCGGCTGCACGACTTCCACCCGCACTGCCTCGAGGAATGCGTCGGCATTTTCCCGAAGGTGACCTTCGCCCACGCCGAGCTGATCGGCAAGCCGATTATCGACGGCTTTATGCGGGGAGATTTTGCGACGGTTACGATGATCTACAATGAGTTTAAATCGGTTGTCTCCCAGCGCGTCGTGCAGCCGCGGCTTCTGCCGATCGCCGCCCCCGAGCTGGCTGAAGACGAGGCCGGAAGCCCCGCGGCCGCGAACCCGTACGGCTTCCATTTCGAGCCCGACCGGCAGACTCTGCTCGCGGGGCTGCTGCCGCGCTATATTAAGGCGCAGCTATTTCGGGTATTGCTGGAGTCCCAGGCCGCGGAGCTCGCGGCCCGAATGAACGCCATGGACTCCGCCACCAAGAATGCCGGCGAACTGCTGGAGACGCTGACGCTTAATATGAACCGTTCGCGGCAGGCGATCATTACGGGCGAGATCGCGGAGCTGGTGGGCGGCGCGGAGGCGCTGAAAGCGTAAGCGCGTATGCTGAAAAGCGCAAAGAAAGGCCGGATCATCCCCGAGAAGCGCCGGCATCCGCGCTTCCCTGTCGGCATAACGATGAGCGTCCATACCGGAGGCCGGTCGGTCGGCAAGTGCCGGGGAACGATTACCGACCTGTCGGTGTCGGGAATGTCGTTTAAGTCGGATAAGCCGCTGGAGAAGGGATGCGTGCTCTTTCTGAAGATAAATATACCTCTTGAAATCCGCGGTGAGGTCCTGGATATCAAGTCCGGGACGGCTGGCGGGCCCTACCGCTACGGCGTGCGTTTCCACAAGATCGGATATGAAGGCAAACAGCAGGGGCGCCCAGAAAATTTCATAGCTGCTAAGTTTCAGAGAAATTGACGAGGATAAAATGAATATCGGGAAATTAGTGCAGGTTATCGGGCCGGTTGTCGACGTGGAATTCCCGTCGGGAAAGCTTCCGTCCATCCAAAACGCGCTGAAGGTCCTTAAGACGGACAAGAAGGATGGGCGCGTGGAGGGGGTGGATGTTGTGACCGGCGAAGTCGCGCAGCACCTGGGCGACAATACCGTTCGCGTGATCGCGCTCGGCCCGACCGAGGGCATGCGGCGCGGAATGGTCGTCGAGGATACCGGCGCCCCCATCATGGTCCCGGTCGGTGAAAAGGTCCTGGGACGGCTTATTGATGTGCTCGGCGAGCCCCGCGATGACTTCGGCCCCATTGAGACCGACGAGTATCTTCCCATCCACCGCGATGCGCCGCTGCACAAGGACCAGACGACCGAGGCCGAGGTCTTTGAGACCGGTATTAAGGTCTTGGATCTGCTCGAGCCCTACATGAAGGGCGGCAAGGTCGGACTGTTCGGCGGTGCCGGAGTCGGCAAGACCGTTATCATCATGGAGATGATTAACAATATTGCCATGGTCCACGGTGGTATCTCGGTTTTCGCAGGCGTCGGCGAGAGAACAAGAGAAGGAAATGACCTGTACCTTGAAATGAAACACTCAGGCGTTTTGCCGAAGGCAGCCCTTATTTATGGTCAGATGAACGAGCCGCCCGGAGCAAGGGCAAACGTAGGATTGAGCGCATTGACCTGTGCAGAATACTTCAGAGACCAGGGACAGGACGTTCTCTTATTCATTGATAATATCTTCAGATATACACTCGCCTGGGCTGAGGTTTCAGCACTCCTTGGCAGAATGCCATCAGCGGTCGGTTATCAGCCTACGCTTGGCACTGACATGGGAGCGCTCCAGGAGAGGATTACCACCACAAAGAAGGGCGCTATCACATCCATGCAGGCAATCTACGTTCCTGCAGATGACCTTACTGACCCTGCGGTTGCGACTGCATTTACCCATCTTGACGGAACTGTCGTTCTTTCAAGACAGATTTCAGAGCTCGGTATTTATCC
>JBDRPD010000043.1:0-3606 GCA_043827405.1 Elusimicrobiota bacterium
GCAGGAGGCGCTCATCGTCCACGTTCGCGCCGCCGAGGACGCCGCCGCGATTTCCGCCGCCGCCGCCGCCAATGACAAGGTCTCCGCGGTGCGCATGAGCGGCGAGGGCATGGCCGCGCTCGCGGCCCTTAAGGAATCGAATAAGGGCGCTTTCGACTTCGGACCGGAGACCGTTAAGGAAGACGCTCCCAAGGGCCTGGACGAAAAGCGCGCCGTGCTGGTGACCTTCGCCGACGGTACCCCGGCGGAGAAGCATGTGGCCTTCGCCGAGGCCTTCGGCCTGAACATCGGCAAAGCCGGCTATGACGGCAACCCGAATATGGTCCTCTACGAGCTGCCGGAGGTCGAGGATGTCGCCCATTTTATGAACATGCTCGGTGAGGCCGCCGCCGCCGACCCGGATATGCCGGTGCTGCGGATCCAGGCCTATTTGGAAAGCGATGCGACGCCTCCCGTTGATGTGGCGGAGAAGGCGGCCGCGCAGGAAGAGGAAGCGGGCGCCGGGGCGGAGGTGCAGGGACGGCAGCAGGTCGCGCACCGCGACGCCCATACCGAATGGATTACCTTCCTGCAGAATCAGAAGCTGGCTGACGGCACTTCCTTCACCCCGAAGCAGGTTGAGGCGATCGCCGGCTTCTTCCGGCCCGTGGTGCCGCCGGCCGGCGAGCGCAAGCACCCGGTCATCGGCCGTACCGATGAGATGAAGCGCGTCATCCCCATCCTGTCATCGCCCCGCGGGATGATCAACAGCGTCATGCTGACCGGCGAGGCCGGGACCGGCAAGACCGCCATCTTCGAGGGGCTGGCCCAGCTCATCGAAGACGCCGAGCACGCCGACCAGCTGCGCGTGGTCAACGGCGACGGCGAGACCAGCTTCCTGGACATCCGCCGTCTGCGCGGCCGCTGGTTCGTGCAGCTCGACATCGACCGCCTGCTGGCCTCCGAGGATCCGATAAACACCCTGCTCGGCCTGCTCGACCTGCTGCCCATGCTCAACGATCCCGATCCCCGGCAGGGCAACCGGGTCATCCTGCTGCTCGACGAGATCCAGAAGCTGCGCATGGACCCGCAGGGCGTCAAGATCATGAACGCCCTGAAAACCCCGATCCGCGACGGCAAGATCTCGATCGCCGGCACCACGACCGAGAAGGAGTGGAAGGAGTACTTTGATCCCGACGAGGCGCTGACCAGCCGCTTCAAGCGCTTCAAGATCGATGAGCCCTCGGTCGCGGAAACGACCGAGATGCTCCAAGGCGCCAAGGTCTACTACGAGTGGATGCACGATACCGAGATCGACGAGGAGGCGCTCGACAAGGCGGCGCACCTGACCGATCAGTTCGACAAGGAGCACAAGAACCCGCGCAAGTCCGTGGAGCTCATTCACTCGGCGTCCGAGATGGCGCGCCCGGACAATATCCGGGCGGCGCTCGCCCTTGACATCCGCGAGCACTGGCGCCAGCTCACCGTGGCGGTGCGCAAGGCCGCCAAGGCTTTGCACCAAAAGGGAATCGCCTCCTCGATCGCTCTGCCGGCCGAAATGTATAACCGCATGGCCGAACTCGTCGAGAGCACGCTCGGGATGTACCGCCAGCAGGAGGCGGTCAAGGACGGAAAAGGCACGCTGACGCTCGAGGTCCTCAAGCGGACTTTGGCCGAGAATACCGGCATCGACTCCGGCCAGCTCTCTACCGATAAGGACGACAGCGCCCGCTACGTCGAGATGGAAAAGGAGATCGCCAAGACCGTCATCAACCAGGACAAGGCCCTGCTCGCCTTGGCCAACGCCATTCGCCGCAACAAGGCGGGGCTTTCCGGCGGCGGTCAGCCGATGGGCAAGTTCCTGTTCGCCGGTCCTACCGGCGTCGGAAAAACCTACATCGCCAAGCAGCTGGCGCGCTTCATGTTCGGCAGCGAGAAGGCCTATACGCGCTTTGACATGTCCGAGTTCAAGGAGTCGCACAATGTGGCGCGTCTGATCGGTTCGCCGCCGGGCTATGTGGGCCACGGCGAAGGCGGCCAGCTGACCGAGGCGGTGCGCAAAAAGCCTTACTCGGTGCTGCTCTTCGATGAGATCGAGAAGGCGCATCCGACCATCTGGGATATCTTCCTGCAGGTTCTCGACGACGGTCACCTGACCGACGGCGAGGGCCGGACGGTGGACTTCTCCAACACCATCATCATCTTTACCTCAAACGTCGGTATGGACGTGGTCGATTCGCAGGGCTTCAGCAAGCGGATCCAAGAGCAGCAGCAGCTCATCAAGGAGATCGACGCCGTCCTTGAGGGCAAGGCGCTCGACACGGAGACGAAAAAAGCGCGCGCGGAAGCCGAAGCCGCGGCTGACGGCGAACGCGAACGGCTCAAGGCTTTGCGCTTGGTCGCCAAGCGCGAGGCCGAGGATGCGCTGGCGGCCGTCGAGACGCTCGCCGCAGAGCTCAAGACAACGCCGCTGCCCCAGCTCGAGCCCAAGCTCAAGGAGAAGCGGACGCTTGAGGCCCAGTACCAGCGGGCCTGGGACGTCTATCTGCAGCTTGGCGAGCGCATCAAGAGCGTGACCGCCGAGGCGGCTCCCGTCGCGGCGGCGGATAAGAGCGAACTGCTGGCGCAGAAGAAGGCGGCCGCGGGGCTTATCGCGGAGCTCGAGAAGGCTTGGGACCAGGAGATCGCCACCGCCATCAGCGAAGGCATTCAGGCCCGCATGCGGCCCGAGGTCATCAACCGGCTCGACGAGGACCCGTTGTCGAAGGATCACTGGATCACCTTCAACCGGCTCAACCGCGCCAATGCCGACGCCATCACCAAGATCGAGCTCGGCCGCTTCAAGAAGCTCCTCGGCGAGCGGCATGGGACGGAGCTCGAGTACGACGACGACACCATCGCCTTTCTCGCCGAATACGGCTTCTCCCCCGTCTACGGGGCGCGGCCGCTCAAGCAGGCGATCGAGAAGTTCGTCATCGACCCGCTGGCGCAGTGGATACTGAAGGAGGCCAACGACGGCGCCAATAATGTCATCGGCGGCCGCATCCGCGCCTACGTCGACGGCGGCAAGATCGCTTTCGAATCGCTGCCTGTTAACGAGGAGAAGATCGAGCGCGCCAGCCTCGCCGGCGTCGCCCATGATATGACCGAGGCGGTGATGGAGCTCGTTGAAAAGCTCGCCGGTGACGACAGCGGGGGCGCGCCCGGCGAGCAGCTGTTCGACCAGCTGCTGCGGGAGTTCCGCCAGGAAGCGGGCGAGTACGAAGAGCAAAGCGGAGAAGCGGCGGGGGTGCAGCTGGCTTTCGCCCCCAACGCCGGGATCCGGCTGTCCAAGAGCGCGGTAACCGTCGAGAGCGAACATAATAATCCGGGAAAGAAGGATAAGACCATGCGCGGCCTGGTTTCGCAGGCGGCGGCGGAAGCTAAAGCGGCCGGCTATTCCCCCGACGAGGTAGAGCTCCTCAAGCCCGAGGCGGGCGCCCAGTGTGAGAGCTGGCTCAAGTCCTTCATCAAGCAGGCCAAGACGATGTCCGGCGATGCGGAGACCAAGGTTTCCGTGAGCCGCGAGATCGGCGACAAGGCGCTCCGCATCGCGGTTAAGACCGGACACCGGATGAGCGCCGAAGA
>JBDRPD010000044.1:0-16961 GCA_043827405.1 Elusimicrobiota bacterium
GCGCGACCTCAGCGAGCGCAAGAAGGCGGAAGAAGATCTGCAGGCCAGCCGCGAGCAGCTGCTGCAGTCGCAGAAGCTGGAGGCCGTGGGACGGCTGGCCGGCGGGGTGGCGCACGACTTCAATAACCTGTGCACCGTGATCCGCGGCTGCGCCGATTTCCTGGGCAAGAATACGCCGCCGGACGATCCCCGCCGCGAGGATATCGACGAGATCGCCCAGGCCGGGGCGCGGGCTGCGAACCTGACGCGCCAGCTCTTGGCATTGAGCCGCAAGCAGGTCCTGCAGCCGAAAACGCTGAGCCTCGGCACCATCGTGCTGGGCATGCGGAGCATGCTGGAGCGGACGCTGGGCGAGGACATCACCCTGCTCACGCAGCTTTCGGCGGAGGCGGCGCCGGTGCGGGTCGACCCGGGCCAGATCGAGCAGGTGCTCCTTAACCTGGCGGTCAACGCCCGTGAGGCCATGCCGCGCGGCGGCAAGCTGATCATTGGATGCGCGGACGTTCGCAGCGGCAAGGAATACCGGCCTAAGGGCTCCACCATCCCCCCGGGAAACTACGTCTGCCTGACGGTCAGCGACACCGGCTGCGGCATGGATGCGGCGACCAAGGAGCGGGCCTTCGAGCCTTTCTTCACCACCAAGGGATTCGGCCAGAGCAGCGGCCTCGGCCTGTCGACGGCCTACGGCATCGTGCGCCAGAGCGGCGGCTACATGTCGCTCGACAGCGAAGTCGGCCGTGGGACGACGTTCAAGATCCACCTGCCCGCCGCCGCCGGGGCGGACGAGCAGACGCCGGCGAAGCGCGCGCCGGCCGTCAGGGGCAGCGGTACCATCCTGCTGGTTGAGGACGACGCCCGGGTGCGCCGGACCGCGCGGCGCGCGCTGGAGGCGGCCGGCTACACGGTCATCGAGGCGGACTGCGGCGCCGCCGCGCTGCGCCTTCTCGAGCGGGATAAGCCGGAGTTCGACCTTCTCGTCACCGACGTCATCATGCCGGAGATGGACGGGCCGCAGCTCGTCGACGAGATCGCGCGCCGGCGGCCCGGAGTACCGACGCTGTACATGTCCGGCTACACCGGCGAGATGCTGATCATGCGCGGCATCCTTGAAGAGGACGAGGCCTTCCTGGCCAAGCCCTTCACCCCCGACGATTTGGCGCACAAGGTCGCCGCGGTCCTCGCCGCCCACCGGCGCGGCTGAGCCGTCCCCTCCGCACTTTCCCGCCGGCTTGAGCATCTCTTGAGCCTTCCCTGACCGCGCGCTGAGCCGCTCTCGCCATACTATTGTTGAGGAACAATGGAGACGACGAGCATCCTGGTGGCCGACGACAATCCCGCCCTGCAGAAGATCATGCGGCGGCTGTTCGCCGCCGAGGGAGTGCGCGTGGTCTGCATCGGCAACGGTCTCGAGGCGCTGGCGAACGCGACCCGCGACGTGCCCGACATCGTGATCCTCGACGTGAATATGCCGGGGATGGACGGCTATGCCGTATGCCGGGCCCTGCGCGAGGACTACCGCACGCGCCATATTCCGGTGCTGATGCTGACCGGAATGGGCCCCGGGGACGCCGAGCTGCGCGGCCTCGACATGGGGGCCGACGACTACCTGACCAAACCCTTTGACGCCAAGCGGCTAAAAGCGCGCACCGAGTCGCTGCTGCGCCGCGGCCGCTCGCGCATGGAGCTGAATCCACTGACGCACTTTCCCGGCAATCATGCCATTAAGCGCGAATGCGAGGAGCGCCTGCGCGCGGGAAAGCCGTTCACCGCGGCCTATGCCGACATCCGCCATTTTAAGGCGGTCAACGACAGCCGCGGCTTTTCCTTCGGCGACCGGGTAATCCTGACGCTCGGCGAGACGCTGCGCGCCGCCGTGGAAAGCGGACCGGCCGGCCGTCCCTTCGTCGGGCATGTGGGCGGCGACGACTTCATCGTTATCACCGATCAGCCGTTATGCCCGTCCCGGGTCAAGGCTTCTTTCGCTATGCGCATCGACGCGCTCTACGAGGAAGCGGGGATCGCGGATTGCGTGCCGGTTGGCCTGACCCTGGGACAGGTCTACTGCGCTCCCGGCCGCTATGGGAGCTATGAGGAGCTCGCGCGGGCGGTCAGCGCGGCGAAAGAGGCGGCGAAAGAGGATATGCCATGAACCGGAACTACGAGGCCGTCTTCTGCGTCGTGCTGGTCGCGGGCGCTTTTCTGTGGCGCGACAATCCGTATATGGTCTATCCCGATATCCTGTACCTGCTGGTGCTGCTGCTGGGCCTCAACCTGGCGGCGGGGTTGTCTCTGCGCCTATGGCCGGCCCAGCAATGGGCGAGCGCTTTGATTATCCTCGCCAACTGCGCGGTGATAACGGGCATGCTTTCGCATTCGGGCGGCGCCGAGTCCAAGCTCTGGGTGCTCTACCTGCTGCCCATCTATA
Source organism: Elusimicrobiota bacterium (assembly GCA_043827405.1). Lineage (GTDB taxonomy): Bacteria > Elusimicrobiota > Elusimicrobia > UBA1565 > UBA1565 > JBDRPD01. The sequence continues at coordinate 2,426 of JBDRPD010000044.1, forward strand.
CCGCCTGCATGCTGCTCGACGGCGGCTGCGTTATTTGGATTACAGGCGGCGCCGCGGGCTTTAATGCCGCCTTCCATCTCATCAACGAGCCGGTATGGTCCGATCCGATTCTCTTCACTGTGGCGGTCAAGTGCGGCCTGCTGATCTTCGCCGCCGCCACCACCTGGGGCATAGTCGCCCGCGGCCGTAAGACGAGCGACCTGCTGCAGGAGCAAAGCGAAAAGCTCGACCAGGCGCAGAAGCTCTCCGAGGTCGGCCTGGTCAGCTCGGGAGTGGCGCACGATTTAAAGAACCCGCTGTTCGTGATCGAGGCCACCTGCGGCGTGCTGCTCAAGCGCCGTGAAGAGTTCCCCAATATAGTGTCCGACATCGACCGCATCCGCCGCGCCGCCGAGCACTGCCGCGCCACGGTGAGCGGCATCCTCGGCTATGCCGGCAAGGCCAAGCACGCGCCGCGGTCCTGCGACGTCAACGCGGCGCTCGACAACTGCCTGTCGCTGTTCAGCGGGGCGCTGGCCGACGCCGGCGTCACGGTGCGCCGGCTCTACGGCGGCGGCCTGCCGCCGGTGCGCGGCCGCATCTACGAGCTGCAGCGGGTGTTTCTCAACCTGATGTCCAACGCCAAGGACGCCATGGAAGGCGGCGGCACTCTGACCTTGCGCACCGTCCTGCGCCGCGACGCGCGCGGCGGTCCGGGCTACGTGCAGTTGATCGTCGACGATTCCGGCGGCGGCCTGTCCGAGCAGGCCCTCGGCGGGCTGTTCCGGCCCTTTGTGTCCAGCAAGGCCCCGGGGAAGGGAACCGGGCTCGGGCTATATATGTGCCGCGAGATCGCGGTCCAGCACGGCGGCTCGCTGACCGCCGGCAACGCCCCCCAAGGCGGGGCGCGCTTTATCCTGTCCCTGCCGGCGGAGGAAGACGCAGCGCGCGCGGATTCGCCGCGGCGGACGGAACCTGAAATGGAGGCAGTATCATGAATAAGGCAAAACGCATCCTGGTAATAGACGACGACCCGCTGGTGCACAAGGTGATCCGCCGCGCCTTTGGCGGCAGCTTCGAGGTCCTGAGCATCTACGACCCCCGGGAGGCGATGGCGACCGCCGCGGTAGAGGAGATCGATCTCATCATCCTCGATGTATGCATGCCGAACCTTGACGGCCATTCGCTGGCGTCGCTGTTCAAAGAAGACGTGCTGACCCGTGATATCCCGGTCCTGATGCTGACCGGACTTTCCGGCGGCGAGGCGATGCTCGACGGCATGGCGGCGGGCGCCGACACCTATATGACCAAGCCCTTCGACGTCGATGAGCTCTATGACTGGGGCAGCCGGCTCATCACTCAGGGCCGCGAAGAGTCCGTTCGCGAGCGGACCTAGCCGGGGCCTATGGCGCGTCGGCGCCGGGAGACTCGAGCGCGTTAAGCCGTTTTTCGTGACGGCGCAGCTTCATTTCATGCTCTTGGAGCTGATGCCCATGCGTCAGCGCCTTGTCTTCGAAGCGTCTGCCTTTGATGACCGAATCCTCGAACGCGGTGAGAAGCTCGCTGCGGAAGCCGCGCAGTTCCGTCATGATGTTGCTCTCCATACGGTCCATGCGGGATTCGTTGCCGGCGATCCTGAGCGCCATGCGGTTGAAATCCCCTTTCAGTTCGGTCCGCACGCCGTCGATCTTCTTGCCGAGTTGTCCGATGTCGGCCTTGGTGGCCGGTTCGTTTTTTTTCGCTGCGCTCATGCCCTTGCCCCTCCAACGCTGGCTTCCCGTATATACGAACGGGGGGCGCCGGAAGTTCCCTTCTATGGTACCAGGCCGCAAGCGGATGAGCAAGGGGCGAAGGGCCTTGACAGGGGCGAAGGGCCGTAAATTGAGCATGGCGACAAAACTAAGTAGTTCTACGAATTGCGGTGAGGTTTTTTATAAAATATAACAATCATAACAGTAATAACAAACAAGTAGTTGAGGTTGGCTTTATGACTCCCCGCGCCCTGGGCACTTACCGTGTAGCTAAGATCTGCCATGTCAGTCCGATGACCATCGGGCGCTGGATCAAGGACGGCAAGCTCAATGCCTTCATGACCGCCGGCGGCCAGCACCGGGTCTGGGCGCCTGATCTGGCCGATTTTATGCGCCGGCTCAAGATGCCGGTTCCCCCGGAGCTGGAGGCCGCGGTTCGCCGCCGCATCCTGGTCGTTGAGGATGAGGTCTCGGTGCGGCGCGTACTGGTGCGCTACATTCGCGGCATTTATCCTGAGGCCGACATCGTAGAGGCCGGTGACGGCTTTGACGCCGGGAAAAAGGCGGCGACCTTGGTCCCCGCGGTCATGGTGCTCGACCTGAACCTCCCCGGCGTCAACGGTTTCGATATCTGCAGCTCCATCCGTGCCGACGACAGGCTACGCGGCATTAAAATCCTGGCCATCACCGGCTATCACGTCGAGGAATGGAAGAAGAAGGCGCTGGATGCCGGGGCGGATGCCTTTTTGGGCAAGCCGATCGAAGAGGATCTATTGAGGAAAGAGCTGGAGAAACTATTGCCGGCGCCGGTATTGAAGTGAAGAAACTGTTCAGCGCGGATTCCCCGATTGCGCGCCGGCTCACCGCGTGGTTTGTGCTAATTGGTCTGGTGCCGTTGTTTGTCGTGCTGGTGGTCGCCTATACCGCGTCGCGCGAGGCTCTGATTCAGTCGGAGATCGGCAAGTATGACGCTTTGGCGCAGAGCAAGATGGAACGCTTTGAGCGCTATACGGCGTCGCTGAAGCGTGAGTTGAATGTTTTCGCTGGGCATGAATCTTTAGACGATTTTTTGGGCGACCCGGCACAAAGTAAAAATTCGAAAAAGTTCTATCAAGCGATTGGGGCACATCACGAATACTACGACCTCTTCATAATTCGTATGAACGGCGACGTAATCTACTCCACTAAGGAAGAGTCGGATTACGGTTCAAACCTCATCTCCGGACCCTACAAAGATACCGGATTGAGTACAGCCTTTCGCTCCGCGCGCGAAGGGAAGTCTGGCGGAATTACCGATTTCTCTTACTATGAGCCGAGCGGCACGGCGGCGGCTTTCTGCGCACAGCCGATCCGGCGCGACGGGAAGATCGTCGGCGTCATCGCGGCGCAGATTAGTACGGATGAATTCGCGAGTGTTATCAATGACTACACCGGCCTGGGGGAGACGGGCGAGTTGGTGGTCGGGACGCTCGTTGGAAATGATGTAGTCCTCGCCCTGCCCACCCGGCACGACAAAAACGCCGCGTTCGTGCGTAAGGTTAGCTTGGGAAGCGATGCTGCCTTACCTATTCAGAACGCCGTACAGGGACGCAACGGGAATGGCCGTTCCGTCGATTACCGCGGCAAAAAGATCATCGCCGCCTGGCGGCACCTGCCTTCGCTGCGCTGGGGGCTGGTGGTCAAAATTGATGAAGATGAAGCTCTCGCGCCAGCGGTGCGGTTGGGCATGCGTCTCCAGATATTATGCTTTGCCGTAGTTTTACTGGTCATCTTCGGGGCGATGCGCGTCGCGAGCACCATCTCAACTCCTATCGCCGCGCTGCGCCAGGGAGTAAAAGCATTTCATGATGGCGAACTGGAGCATCGGGTCGGCACCAAAGCAGATGATGAGATCGGCGAGCTGGGACGGGAGTTTGACAAGATGGCGGCCAATCTGCGGCGCACGACCGTCAGCCGAGACAAGCTTTCCGAGGAAGTGGAGGAGCGCCGTCGCGCGATTAACAAGATGAAGACCGCGGAGCGGGCCAAACTCGACACCGATCGTACGCTCAACGCGGTACTGGGGGCCATCCCCGACAATATCTATATGCTGGACCCCGAGCTCAAAGTCATTTGGGTCAACAATGTGCTGGCCAAAAAGATGGGAATCGAGATGCGAGGAAAGTTCTGCTACCAGGCCATGCACGACCGTGAGACGCCTTGCGACGACTGCCACGCTCTGCGGACCTTCCGTGACGGCGAGCAGTATTCGCATGACTGGTCGCAACTGGATACCAATGGCAACCAGCGGCATTATCACTGTTCCTCCACCGTCGCCTCGACGGACGGCAACGGCCGGCCGGCTACGGTGCTGATCCTTGGCCGCGATATCTCCGACTACAAGAACGCCGAGGAAAGTCTGCGCCAGAGCCGCGAGCAGCTCCACATGTCGCAGAAGCTGGAAGCCGTAGGGCGGCTGGCCGGCGGCGTGGCGCATGACTTCAATAACCTGCTGACCGCCATAGGCGCCTACACCAACTTCCTGACCCAGGCGATCGACCCGAAGGACGCCAAGCAGGAGGATCTCAAGGAGATCAAGAGCGCGGTCAGCAAGGCTGCCGGGCTGACCCGCCAGCTTTTGGCCTTCAGCCGCAAGCAGGTCCTGCAGCCTAAGGTTCTCAATCTCAACGTCATCATCGGCGATATAGAGAAGCTGCTGCGCCGGACCTTGATCGAGGATATCTCGGTGCACGTCAAGCTTGATCCCTCGCTGGGGCCGATTAAGGCCGATGCCACCCAGATGGAGCAGGTGATCATGAACCTGGCGGTCAATGCCGCCGATGCCATGCCCAAGGGCGGCAAGCTGATTTTGGAGACGTCTAATGTAGCGTTCTCGGAAGAGGCGTCGTATGAGAACTTCATTATTCCCGCCGGACGGTATGCCTTGGTCGCGGTAAGCGATACCGGCACCGGCATGGACGAAGAAACCCGGGCGCATATCTTCGAGCCCTTCTATACCACCAAGGAACGGGGCAAGGGCACGGGCCTGGGTCTGGCGACGGTCTACGGCATCGTTAAACAGAGCGGCGGTTTCGTGTCGTGCTATACCGCACCAGGCGAGGGCACGAGTTTCCGCGTCTACCTGCCGCGGGTTGACGAGCCGGTAGAGGACGACGCGCTTAAGCAGCAGTCGTTTGCCAGCATGGGCGGGACGGAGACCATCCTCCTGGCGGAGGACGACGCGGCGGTGCGCAATACCGCCTTGCGGGCGCTGCGCGCCTGCGGCTATGAAGTGCTGACCGCCGAGGACGGCCAAGCGGCGCTCGATGAAGGCGCGCGCTGCAAGAAGCCGATCCATTTGCTGGTGACCGACGTGATCATGCCGCGGCTTGACGGCCGCGAGCTGGTGCGGCGGATCATGCCGACGCGCCGCGATATGAAGGTGCTTTATATCTCGGGCTATACCGACGAAGTCATCGCCCAGCGCGGGATTTTGGAGGAGGGCATTTCCTTTCTGCATAAGCCCTTCCTCCCTCATGAGCTGGCGCACAAGGTGCGGCAGGTGCTGGACAGCTGAGGTGCTATGCAAAAGATCCTGGTCTTAGACGATACGGCGTCGCTGCGCAAGGCGGTGGAGAAGTACCTCACGCAGCAGGGCTATGCGGTTGTGGCGGCGGGCAGCGGCTCGGACGGGCTGATTTTGGTCGAAGAGTCCAAGCCCGACCTGGTGCTCACCGACGCCGTGATGCCCGGCCTCGATGGGCATTCCCTGTGCCGGGTGATCAAGCGCAAGGCGGCGACCAAGCATATCCCGGTCGTCATCATGACCGGCGAGATGCTGGAGGAAAATGATGTAGTGGCGGGCCTCGAGGGCGGCGCCGACGACTATGTGATCAAGCCCTTTACCATGAAGGTCCTGCTGGCGCGCATCCGCGCGGTATTGCGGCGCTACGAACAGCAGCCGGCGGCCAAGGAAACGCTCAAGAAGTTCGGCATCGAGCTCGACGCCGGACGGCGCGAGGTGCGCGTCGACGGCAAGCGAATCAGCCTGGCGCGCAAGGAGTTCGACCTGCTGGCCTTGCTGCTCTCCAGCCAGGGGCGGGTGCTCAGCGCCAACTACCTGCTGGAGACCGTTTGGGGCTATGACCTGGCCGACTACAACGACCCGCATACCATCGAGACCCATATCTCGGGGCTGCGGCGCAAGCTCGGCAAGGCCGCCAAGCATCTGGTCAACGTCCGCGGCGCCGGCTATAAGCTGGAAGAATAGCCCGCGCCGGCGGTTCAGGGCGGCGAATTGACGCGCCGCCTCCCATCTGTTAGTATAAACAAACATAACATTAATAACTTATTATAAATATGGCCCAAACCGTCCTGGGAACTTATCGCGTAGCAGAGCTTTGTCATGTCAGCCCGATGACGATCGGCCGCTGGATCAAGGAAGGCAAGCTGAAATCCTTCAAGACCGCCGGCGGGCAGCACCGCGTATGGGCTCATGATCTGATCGAGCTGATGTGCCGGCTCGACATGCCTATTCCCCCGGCGCTGGAGTCCGCGACCGCGCGGCGCATTCTGATCGTCGACGACGAGGTTAAGGTGCGCCGCGTGCTGGCGCGCTATATCCGCGAGTTCTATCCTGAGGCCGAGGTGGTGGAGGCGGAGGACGGCTTCGATGCCGGCAAGAAGGCCGCTACCTTGATCCCGGCGGTGATGGTGCTCGACATCAATCTGCCGGGCGTCAACGGCTTCGAGGTCTGCCGGGCGATACGCGGCGATGCGAAGCTGCGCGCGATCAAAATCCTCGCCATCTCCGGCTACAATGTCGACGAGTGGCGCGATAAGGCGCTGCAGGCGGGCGCCGACGCCTTTCTGGCCAAGCCGTTCGAGGAAGACGCGCTGAGAAAGGCGCTGGCCAAGCTGCTGTCGTCGCGCCGTAAAAAATAGCACCGCGGCCGTTTAGATAAGGTGCCAGGCACCTTATCTATTGGGCTGCGAACTTCAGGAAGTCCTCGAAGTTGTCCTTCACGTGCCGGAGCAGATACCCGTCGAGCGGGTTGTTGAAGAACTCGGCGTCGGCGAAGTCGAGATCGTCGAGGGCGTCGGCGCCGAACTCCGCCAGCGCCTGCTCGCGCGCCGCCGCATCGGCGGGCGGCTTCCCCCCCGGAAACAGCGCGATCGCTTTCTCCAGGCTGTCGGCGTGCTTGGTGGCCTTGATCCAGCGCAGGGCCTTGGCGGTCTCGACGCTGAAATCGCCGAGCGGCGCGCCGAAGTACGCGGCCAGCCCGCCGTTGCCCACCTGGTCGTCGAGCCAGTGTATCAGCATGAACTGCCGTATCGGCAGCGGCGCCGCCGCGAAGGACGGCGCGGGCGGCCGCTCGATCCTGCCGCGCAGGGCGGCGACGAGCTCGGCGGTGGTGTCCGGGTCGGCGTTCCGGCGGACGATATCATGCAGGCTTTTCTTGTTTTCGGGTGTCATAACAAATGAATTGTAGCGTATTTGAGACAGTGGCGAGAACCGCGTTTGGTTGCTATGATTAGAGGATCATGCCGCAAAAGATCGAATTGGATGAGGGTATGGCGGAGACCCTGCGGGTGGCGCTGGATCTCGACCAGTTCTATCCCGTCCTGAGCGCCGAGAAGGCGATGCGCCTGTTCCCGCAGAGCGCGCTCTACGTCTACAATAAGGGCGAGGACGTCGTGGTCCAGGATGAGGATTCCCAGGACATCTATATCATCCAGACCGGCAGGGTGAGCGTCACGCAGACTTTGGGCTCGGCGGCGGCGCAGCTCGCCGAGCTCGGACCCGGCGATATGTTCGGCGAGATGGCCATCCTGCGCGCCGGCAAGCGCACCGCGACGGTAAACGCCGCCGAAACCTCGCGCATCTACCGGCTGTGCCTCGCCGACCTCAAGCGCATCATGAGCATGGACGACAAGCTCTCCCGGCACCTGACCGAGCTCGCCGAAAAGCGGCTTGCCAGCTAGCGAAGCGCCGGAATCTGCGGCAGGCCGCGCAGATGGGCGGGCGGCCCCGCCGGTCCCTTGAGCGCGTAGACCGCCGCGTACTCGTCGCGGTATACCGGCCGCCACTCCCGCGTCATCAGCTGCGGATAGAAGCGCGCATAGGCGGTGCGCAGGACCATATAGCGCGCGGCGAAGGTCTCGGCCAGCCACTCGGCGTCGAGCGGCAGGCGCCCCAGCCGCATCCCTTCCAGGCGCAGCGCGGTCTGCCGGTTGTGGCGCAGCAGATAGGCCGGATCGAGGCCGACGACATAGGTCTGGCGGTGGCCGTGATAGAACAGGTCCGGGAAATCATCCCACCATAGGTTGACCATGGTTTCGCCTTCGATCATGTTCGCCGCCATCCAGACGGCGGCCTGCTTGAAGCGCGGCGGCTCGCTGCGCGCGCTCATGCCGTAGGAGTAGACCAGGCCCTGGATATGGGCGGCGCCGAGCAGCGCGGCGACCAGCGTCGCAACGATCCATATCCGGCGCGGTTTTCTTTTAAGCAGGTCCTTTAAGCGGTCGATGGCCGGCTTATCGAGGGTGTCGCGCAGCGCGAAGGCCAAAGCCGCCGCCGTCAGGGGCGCGGCGTATTCGATGGCCCGCATGTAGATCATGGTCGTCAGCGCGGCGGCGCCGGCGGCGCAGAGCAGGCCCATGGATTCGGCCGAGAGCTTGCGCTTGGTCGCCCAGCCGGCCAGCCCCAGGCCGCCGAGAACCATGGTCAGCATGGGAAAAGACAGCAGAAACGAGCGCGTGGAGTAGGGCGCGAACTCGCGGCCGACCTCGACGGCGGCAAAGCTGCGCCGGCCGGCGGCGATGCCGAGGATGTCGAAGTAGGTGGCCGCCGAGTCGAGCGAATAAGGCGTATAGGGGTGAATGACCAGGCCGGCGAGGACGCCGCCGGCGGCGGCCGCCAGGCACTTCCACTCGAACTTCCCCCCCGCCAGGCGCTTGCCGGCCAGGTAGGGCAGGGCGAGCAGCGGCAGGACGAACGGGAAGGAGTAGCTCCAGGCATAGACGAAGCCGAGGCCGAAGAGCTCTTTCCAGCGGCCGCGCAGGAGAAAGTGCAGGCCGATGAGCAGGAGCACGACGCTCAACACATGGGCGCGCAGAAACGACATGCGCAGCAGAAACGGGCCGCCCATGCAGGCGAGAAAGAAGGTGAACAGGCCGGGCGCGCGCGCGCCGTTGGCGGCGAGAAAGAAGTAGAAGGCGGCGAAGACGCCGGCGCTGAGCAGGACCGAGAAGACGAGCGCGCCCCGGATGGGCTCGGCGCCCCGGGCGAATGGGCTCAGCAGCACGTGGAAGAGGAATTCCTTGTCGGCGAAGCGGTGCTTCCAGGGGCTGGCCTGGGTCCAGGGGAATTTGCGCGACAGTCCCCGCTGCGGCAGCATTTGGGCGTAGCGGGCGTGGAAGTAGCCGTCGCGCTCGATGAGGCCGCGCGGCACGGCGTGCAGGCCGGTGAACAGGAAGACGAAATAGCCGAGCAGCAGGGCGGGCGCCAGCCAGCGTCGCAATAGAATCGCGTCCTTGCTCACTTCGCTTTCAATAGTAACACATTCAGTTGTAAAATCCCTTAAACCACTGCTTTCTGCGAGGTGCTCCATGGACATACAAAAAGTAGCCGTGATCGGCGGCGGCCAGATGGGCAACGGCATCGCCCACGTCTTCGCATTGGCGGGCATTGAGGCCGTCATTATCGACTTGAACAAGGACCTGCTCGACAAGGCCCTCGGCGCGATCAAGAAGAATATGGAGCGCCAGGTAAAGAAAGAGGTGATCCAGGCCGCGGACATGGAAGCCGCTCTGGGGCGGATCACCACTTCCGACCAGCTGGCCGACGCGGCGTCCGCCCAGCTGGTCGTGGAAGCGGTCACCGAGAACTTCGAGGTCAAGAAGAAGATCTTCGCCGAACTGGATTCCGTCTGTCCGGCCGAGACCATTCTCGCCTCCAATACTTCGTCCTTGCCGATCACGCGTCTGGCTGCGGTAACCAAGCGCGCGCCGCGGGTCATCGGGATGCATTTCATGAACCCGGTGCCGATGATGAAGCTCGTCGAGATCATCCGCGGCGTCGATACCTCGGACGCGACCTACGAGCTGATCCACGCCTTGTGCGGGAAGCTGGGCAAGACTCCGGCCTGCTCGCAGGACTATCCGGGCTTTATTTCCAACCGGGTGCTGATGCCGATGATCAACGAGGCCTGCTTTGCGCTCATGGAGGGCGTGGCCAAGGCCGAGGACATCGATACCGTAATGAAGCTCGGCATGAACCATCCCATGGGACCGCTCATGCTCGCCGACTTCATCGGCCTCGATACCTGCCTGGCGATTCTCGAAGTGCTGCACGACGGGCTCGGCGATCCCAAGTACCGGCCCTGCCCGCTGCTGCGCAAGAAGGTGGAGGCTGGGCACCTGGGCCGCAAGAGCGGCCGGGGCTTTCACGACTGGAGCAAAAAGAAATGAACTTCGAGCTTAACGAGGAGCAGGAGATGGCGCGGGAGACCGCGCGCGAGTTCGCCGAGAAGCGCCTCAAGCCGTTCGCCCAGAAGTTCGACGAGGAAGAGGATATCCCGCCGGAAGTGTACGCCGAGGCGGCGGAGCTGGGATTCTTCGGCCTCATGGTGCCCGAAGAGTTCGGCGGCCTGAACCTCGACGCCGTGGGCTATGTCGCCGTCATGGAGGAGCTGGCGCGCGCCTGCGCCGCCTTCCAGGTCTGCCTGAGCGTGCACAACTCCTTGGTCTGCGGCGCTATCAAGAATTACGGCACCGCCGAGCAGAAGACGAAGTACCTGCCCGATCTCGCGGCGGGTAAAAAGATCGGCGCCTACAGCCTGTCCGAGCCCGGCGCCGGCTCGGACGCCGGCAGCCTTATCTGTGCGGCGGTCAAGGACGGCGATCACTATGTCCTAAACGGCGTCAAGAACTGGGTGTCGAGCGCCGGCATCTCCGACGTCTTCACCGTTTTCGTCTCCACCGACAAGGAGAAGAAGAGCTACGGCATCTCCTGCCTGCTGGTGGATAAGGGCCTGGAGGGCTTCACCGTCGGCAAGAAGGAAAAGAAGATGGGGCTGCGGGGGTCGGGCACCTACGAGATGAGCTTCAAGGACTGCAAGGTCCCCGCCGCGGCCCTGTTGGGCGAAGAGGACGCGGGCTTCAAGATCGCTCTCGGCCAGCTCGACAGCGGCCGCGTCGGCATCGCGGCGCAGGCGGTCGGCGTCGCCCAGGCGGCGTACGAGGAGGCGGTATCCTACGCCCGGCAGCGCGAGCAGTTCGGCAAGCACCTGACGCGCTTCCAGGCGACGCAGTTCAAGATCGCCGACATGGCGATGGGGATCGACGCGGCGCGGCTTTTGACCTACCGCGCGGCGGCCAAGGTCGCCAAGGGCGAGCGGGCCACGGCGGAGGCCTCGATGGCCAAGCTCTTCGCCTCGCAGGTCGCCAACAAGACGGCCTACGACGCGGTGCAGATCCACGGCGGCAACGGCTACGTGCGCGAGTTCCCGGTGGAGCGCTACTTCCGCGACGCCCGCATCAGCGAGATCTACGAGGGCACCTCCGAGATCCAGCGCATCGTCATCGCGCGCGAGGTCCTCAAGCAGTTCAGCGGCAAGTAGCGCCCATGCCGGCCCGCTATCAGCTGTCCCCTGGCGGCTCCGGGGCGGCAATAGGGGATTTTAATCCCCTGCGGCAATAACATAGTAAACTATGTTATCTTCATACGCTATGGGATCACTATACAAGCGGCCGGTCAGGATTCTGCAAGGGTTCAATGAGGCGGTCGTTTTTACCAAACGCGCGCCGCGACGAATGCGTCGGACGAATCCCGGCGAGTTCCTGCTGGCGGCGCGCTGGAAGCTCGGCATCTCCCAGGCCGAATTGGCGCAACGCGCCGGAATATCCCAGCAGCATATTCAACTGCTCGAATCCGGGCGGACGGACGCTCGACTGGACACCTGGCGGCGCGTGTTTGACGCGATGCACTGCGACCTGCTGGTAGTGCCCAAGCCACGGCGGCATCTCGGCGCGGCGAAGGCGCGGCGTGTTTTGGATGGCGACGAGTAAAGGGCAAGCCCGGGCTACTTCCACTTGATGGAACAGCCCATGGAGGGGCGCTGCGCGGCCGGCGCCGGCTTGCCGGCGGCCAGGGCCGCGATCGCCTCTTTCAGCTCTTCTTTAGTGACCTGCGACTCGTCTTGCCAGTTGTCGTCGATGCGGCCGTGGTAGTAGAGCTTGCGGTCCTTGGCGAATAGATAGAGGTCCGGCGTGCACTGCGCCTTGAGGTCCTTGGCTGTCTGCTGGGTCTCGTCTACCAGGTAGGGGAAGTTTATCCCCCACTCCTTGATCTTCTCCCGCATCTTCTCCGGCGCGTCGGCCGGATAGGACGGGTTGATATTGGGGTTGATCGCGGCCATGGCGACGCCGAGGCCCGCGGCATGCGCGGCCAGGCGCACCAGACGCGGCCATACCGCGACGGCATAGGGGCAGTGGTTGCAGGTAATCGCGACGAGCAGGCCGTTCTCGCCGTAGAGCGAGCGTCCCTCATATTCCTTGCCGTCCGGGTCTTTTAGTTTAAAGTCCGGCATCCCGGTGCCGAGGCTGATCTTGATCGATTCCAGCAGAGCCATGAATATACCCTCCCGCTATGAGTGCAATTAGCGTGCGATAAATTACATAATTTGGGCGGCGGAGGCATCTATGTCCATATTTTTCAAAGCGGAAGAAAAGATACGCACCATGATCGACGAGTACTTGACTACCGTCGAGAACTGTCTTAAAGCGTTCAATACGGAGATCACTCCCTGCTTTGAGCCCGGCAGCGGCAAGCTGCTGCCGCATCGCAACAAGACGCACAAGTTCGAATCCAAGGCCGACGATATCCGCCGCGAGATCGCCATGATGCTGTTCGGGCGGACGCTCCTCCCGGAGTCCCGGGGCGACATCATGGGCGTTCTGGAAGCCATCGACAAGATCCCCAATGCCGCGGAGACGGTCCTCTCCTGCATGGAGACCGAACGCATCTATGTGCCGGAGGAGTTCAAGCCGCAGTTTCTCGAGCTGGTGGAAGCCAATATGGAAGCCTTCCAGTTTCTCATGAAGTGCGCGCAAGCCCTGTTCACCGATCCCAAGCAGACGCTGTACTTCGAGAAGGAAGTGGATATTCGGGAGAGCGCCTCCGACCGCATGGAGCGCAAGCTGATCTCGGAGGTCTACGATACGGATATGGAGAAGGCCGACAAGATCATCCTGCGCGACCTCATCAACCATATCAGCGCCATCTCCGACCGGGCGGAGAACGCGGCGGACCGCCTGGGCCTTACCGCCATCCGGAGAAGGATCTAAGAGCGCCGCCTATGTGGCAGCTCTCCGCCGGCATCTTCCTGGGCTGGGCGCTCGGCTCCAACGACGCCTCCAACATCTTCGGCACCGCCGTGGCCTCGCGGATGATCAGGTTCTGGACCGCGGCCATTCTGTGTTCGATATTCGTTCTTCTCGGAGCCATAATCCAGGGCAGCAACGGGATAGAAACCTATCATGCGATGAGCCGCATCTCGCATATCAACACCGCGTTTGTCGTGAGCTTTTCTTCGGCGCTCGCGGTGACGATGATGACGTACTGGAAGCTCCCCGTATCAACGAGCCATGCCGTCGTCGGCTCTCTCATCATGGTCGGCCTGGCCAACGGCCGGCTGGAACTCATGCCGCTGGTTAAGATCATCATCTGCTGGGTTTCGGCGCCGTTCGGCGCCATGATCATCGCTTACGTTCTGTTCTACGCCATCGGCCAGCTGCTGAACTGGCTGGACATGGATATCTTCGCCTATGACCGCAATATGCGCATCGCCCTGATCCTGGCGGGTTCCTACGGGGCCTATGCCCTCGGCGCCAACCATGTCGCCAACGTGACCGGGCCGTTCGTGGGGCCCGGGATGCTGAGCCCGCTCCAAGCTTGTTTGGTCGGAGGTCTGTCTATCGCTTTCGGAGTTTTGACCAACAGCCGCCGGGTCATGATGACGGTGGGACGCAACCTCGTCAAGCTCGACGCCTATACGGCTTTCATCGTGGTCCTGTCCGAAGCGATTACGGTTCACACCTTCGCCCATGTCGGCGTGCCGGTGTCCACCAGCCAGGCGGTGGTGGGCGCGGTGCTGGGCATCGGCCTGGTCAGCGGGATGCGGACGGTGCAGCTGGGAACCTTCGGGCGCATCATCTTCGGCTGGGTATGCACGCCGCTGATCAGCTTCACGCTGACGGCGAGCATGCTCTACACCTTCCGCTTCATCAACCGCTTCCTCCTCTAGTCTCGGCGGCTGTCGGTGTTTCCCGCCGGCTCAGGTCGCTACAGGTAGCGGGCGATGGAGAGGAGTTCTCCGGGCGGCAAAGTCGCGGTGGCGGCGCAGACCGGCTTGTCGTTGAGCAGGATGGAAGTTCCCGCCGCCTCGAACATCGGCAGGTCGGAGGTGCTGTCGCCCACGGCGAGAGTTTCCGCCGGGTCGATGCCGAGGCGGTAGCAGGCATCGCGCAGGATGGCGCCCTTGCTGAGCTTCCCCTCGGTCACTCCGGAGACGCCCATGCGGATGCCGCGCATCGCTCCTCCGGGATCCCAGCGGAAATCATTGGCGTGGATTTCCTTGAAGGCGAACCCGCACTCCCGGGCCAGCTTGTCGGCCAGGTAGCGGAAGCCGCTGGAGATGATGATCGCGGGCAGGCCGCGCTTTTTCAGCTCGGCGAGCAGCGGCGCGGTTTGCGGCCAAAAGGGAATCCCGGCCAGGGCGCCTTCCAGCACCTGCCGCTCGCGGCCCATCCACATCGCGACGTCG
>JBDRPD010000045.1:0-13911 GCA_043827405.1 Elusimicrobiota bacterium
GGAGGAGCAGGCGGCGGTACCGGCGCTGCGGGCGGCGGCGGACCGGACGGCGGCGAGCATCCGCAGGGCTCCCCGTTCTTCGGCGGCCGGATGAACTACGTCCCCGCCGAGATGCCCAAAGAGTTCCACGTGCTGGCCAAGAATATGCCGGGCTACAATATGAACCCTTTTAACCCGGCGGGAGCGGCCGGCGGCGATATGCGCAAACAGAGCGCCGGGTCCATGAAGACGGCGGCGAACGCGGGCGGCGCGCAGCAGCAAGGGCGGGCGAAGAAAGCCGCTCAGCCTACGTTCTCGACCTCCGGCGGCTCGAGCGGCGGCTCGGCTCCCGCCCTCACGCCGATGACGCCGCAGCGCAAGCGGACAGCGGCGGGCGGTACGCCCAGCGCGCCGGCCGCCAAACAGAAGTATGCGCCCCAGTCCGATCCCCGCCTGCGCAGCTCCGCCGCGTCGAGCGGGCAGCCGGTCGGCGCCGAAAATGCGGAAGAAGAGCTCAACGACGACTACTGGACGACCAAATTGTCGCCGGCGCGGCATATCCAGAGCGGCCATGCCGACCACCCGCAGGACCCCAAGCCGGCCGGCCCGATGGGCGCTTTGATCTACCTGCTCAACATCCTCGCTTTGCTGGCGGCTATCTACGTGTATAAGTTCACGCAGCTGCCCTACGTGCTCGGGCTAAAAAGACGGGACGAAGACTAGCTCAGCGCGACCTGCTTGGTGGGGCCTTTGCACAGCATGCAGTAGCGGTCCATGCAGCTGGGACAGTACCAGACGCCGCATTTGTCGCAGCGGAACCATTTCTTGAAGTGGGCCATGATCTTGTGGCATTTCCCGCACGGTTCGCGGTTGATGATTCCCATGGTCTGTCCCCTAATTGGCTTTGAATTCGAAGTGGACGTTGAGAAATGAGTCCTTGAAGCCGGGCGGCAGCGGCGGAAAGGGGGCGGCGTCCTGTACCGCGCTCAGCGCCGCATAGTCGAAGCCCTTGTCGCCCGAGGTGAACTCGACGCGGATGTCCACCGTTCGGCCGTCCCGCATGACGCTGAAGCGAACGCCGCAAGCGCCGGTCCCCGAGAACATGCGCGCCGTCCACCGGTCCCAGATGGCCGAACGCAGCTGCGTCACGTACCAGGGATAAGGGAAGTCCGGCATATCGATCGCGGTCAGGCTGGCCGGTTCTCCCGGCGCCGACAGGCTGCCCTCGCCGTCCAGGCTGGCCGGCTCGGGCCGCGCTTCGGCGGGCGCTTCCTTCTCGACCGGGGCGGGCGTGGGCGCCGCGTCGGCCAGGAAGCTGGGACGGGGCAGCGGCTTGCGGGGTCCGCGCTTCGCGGTATCGAATACGTCCGGATCCCGCTGCGGCGGCGGCAGCTTGACGGGCCGCGCGCTCGCGGCCTTGGGGGCCGGGCCGCGTTTTTCCGCCGCGCCGGGGCTGCGGTTGATAATCCCGGGCGAGGCCTGCAGGTTGATAATATGGTAGACGGGCGCCGACTGCGATGAGGCGCCGGGGATTACGAACAGCGCCGCCGACAGCAGCGCCGCGTGGCTGATAGCGGAGTACGCCAGATAGGGCTTGAGCGTGCCGTTGAGCATGACTGTTGGACACCGCCGCCGGCGCCGGGTTTCAGCGCTTGTGCAGCACCCCGATCCCGAGCTTGCCGACCTTGAGCCGCTTGGCGATGTCGAGTACGCGCACGACGTTCTCGATCGGCACGGTCTTGTCCGCCTGCACCAGCAGGGTTTTCTGCGCCGATCTGGAAAGCTTGAGCTGGAGCTCCTTTTCGAGCCGGGCGGGCTTGATCGCCTGGCCGTCCAGCGTAATCCCCCCCCGGCTGTCGATCTGTACCGCGATCGTCTGCTCCGCCTCGCCCGCGGCGCCTTCCGTGGACGACGGCAGGCGCACGGTCAGCTGATGCTGCATGAGGACGGGAGTCAGGACCATGAAAATGATGACCAGGATGAGCGAGACGTCGATCAGCGGGATCAGGTTCATCTCGGCGATCGGGCGGCGGCGCTGGATGCGTCCGTGCATCAGGTTCTCTTGGTCAGGCGGTCGAGGAGTTCGTCGGTGATCCAGCGAAGCTCATCGGCGAAGTGGTTGGCCCGGGTGGTGAAGTAGTTGTAGGCGATGATGGCCGGGACCGCGACGAAAAGTCCGGCCGCCGTGGCGACCAGCGCCTCGGAGATGCCGATGGCCACCACTCCCGGTCCCGCCGAGGCGGCGGTCGCGAGGTCGCGGAAGGCGCGCATGACGCCGAGCACCGTGCCGAAGAGCCCGATGAAGGGCGCGGTGCTGCCGATGGTGCCGAGGGCGGGAAGGCGTCTCTCGAGCTCGGCCGTCTGGCGCTCGAGAGCGCGGTCGGTCGCGCCGTGGCGTTCCTTTTTTTCCGCCGGGCCGACCAGGCAGGCGAGAACGACCTTGGCGCCGGCGCCGGGATAACGCTTGCAGGTCTTGGTGGCGTCGTGCAGGTCGCCTTTTTCGATCTGCGCTCTGAGCTGGCGGAGCAGGTCATCGAGCCCGCTGAGGTTTTTGCGGTAGTAGCGCCAGCGTTCCCAGATGACCGCGGAGGTATATATGGAAAGCAGCGCGAGCACGCTGAGGGTGAAGCCCCCCGCCGCTATAAGATCGCGCAGTCCGACGTTATATGAGCCCATATCAGGGAGTATAGCTTTGTGGTTCGTGGTTGACGGGGCCGCACTGGATGACGTTGGCGCGCAGGCCGTGCCCGGCGATGTCCTCGGCCCGCTTGCCGGCGGTGATGAGCTTGTCGATGTCGATGCCGGTGTCCACGCCGACCTCGTGCAGCAGCGCCACCAGATCCTCGGTGCAGGAGTTCCCGGTATGGCCGGCCTGGTACTTTTTGGCCTTGGTGGCGGGCTGGCCGCCGATCGCCCCGATGGAGGCGTCGACGTAGGTCAGCCCCATCTCGAGCGCGATATAGGAGTTGAGCAGGCCGTTGCCGCGGGTGTCGTGGAAGTGGGCGATGAAATCGGTCTTGGGAAACAGCGCCATCAGCTCGCCGACGCGTTCGTGCACCATCACGGGGTTGGCGGCGCCGGTGGTGTCTCCCAGCATCAGGGTATGCGCGCCTTCCTCGATATAAAAGCGGGTGATGTCGATCACGTCCTTCATCGCGACGTCGCCGGCGATCGGGCAGCCGTAGACGGTGCCGGTGCAGCCGATGGTGCGCACGCCGATGCCGCGCGCCTGCTTCATGACGGCGGCATGTTCGCGCTTGGCCTCGTCATGGTTCATGCGGAAGTTGACCTTGTTGTGCGTCTCGCTGGCCGAGATCATCAGGATCATCTCGTCGGCGCCGTAGCCTTCCTTGACGCAGGTCGCGAAGCGCGCGAAGCCCTTGCTGTTGGGCATCAGCACGACATAGGTCACGTCGTCGTGCCGGTCGATGCGCTTGAGGACCTCCATGGCGTCGGCGAACTGGGGCAGCAGCTTGGGATGCGAGAAGGACGTCACCTCGAGCTTGCGCACCCCCGCGTCCTGGATGAGGTTGATCATTTCGATCTTGTCATCGGTGGGGACGACATTGCGGATGGACTGCAGGCCGTCGCGGGCCCAGCATTCGCATAAGGTGACCGATTTGGGTAGAGCCATGACTCATGATATAATACTTATCGCAATTTATTCACGCTAGAGGTTTCGCATGGGTGCTAATTGTCCGGAAATCGGGACGTTCGCGCAGTACCGGCCCTCCCCGGAGGAAGTCGATGCCCTTATCGCGCGCGCCAAAGCGCACCCCTTGGGCCTCGACTACCTGCTGGAAGGCGAAGCGGACTCGATCTCGGCCACTTTCGGCGTTCACGCCTTCGTTATCGACAGCGCCCGCGACCTCCTCACCGCCCGCTGAACGGCCGTCCGCCCTTTCGTGCCCTTTCGCCTTAAATTTCGTAGCATCCCTCCAGTGGAGGCTCTAGACCAATGATAGACAGCGCATACAGAGAGATCACGCCGGTAGCGACCATCCTGGGCATTTTCGTCGGGATCATCATGACCATGGCCTTCGTTTATGCCGGGCTGAAGCTCGGCTTTACGCTCGGGGGTTCGGAGATCGCGGCCATCATCGGCTTTGTCATTCTCAAAGGGATATTGAAAAAAGGCACCATCGTCGAGAACAATATCAACCAAACCATAGCCAGCGGTGTTAATATCGCCAGCGCCGGCATCATCTTTACCTTGCCCGCCCTGCTGCTGATGGGACGGGACTTCCCGATGTGGGTGATGGTGGTGGCGGCCCTGGGAGGCTCGTTTCTCGGGATCACGGTCATTATTCCGCTGCGCAAACAGCTTATCGATCTCGACCGGCTGCGCTTTCCCACCGGCACGGCGGTGGGCGCCATCCTCAAGTCGCCCGGCGCCGGCAAGGAAAAGGCCCTGCTTATGTGCGGCGGCTTTGTCCTTTCGCTGGTTACGGTGATCCTGATGAAGTACGGCTACGTGCCGGGCGAGATCCCGGTCGGCAAATGGCTCGGAATGCCGGAGTACACCCAGACCGCCATCTACGTCAGCCTCATGAACTTCGGGGCCGGCATGCTGGCCGGAGCGGGCGGCCTGGCCTTCGCCCTGGGCGGCATACTGGCCTACTGGTTCATCGCGCCGTTTTCGGTCCATATGGGCTGGGCGCCGACCGGCACCGCGGCGCAGGTGACCGACGCCATCTACGGCACCATGCTCCGCCCGATGGGCATCGGTCTGCTGATCGGCGGCGCGCTGATCGGCGTCATCGTGTCTTTCCCCGCCATCATGGGGGCCTTCCGCAGCCTGCAGCAGGCGGCGCAGCTGGCCAAGAGCGGGAAGGGCAAGGTCGAGAGCGACGAGATGCCGGTGCAGGCGCTCTATATCGGCCTGGTCGGTTCCCTGGTGCTGTTGTTTTTTGCATCCTTCATGGCCTCCGACATCGGGCTGGTGCGCTCGGTTATCGTCTCGGTGGTGGGCACCGTCTGGATCGGCGTGGCGGGGCTCATCGTCGCCCAGGCCACGGGCTTGACCGACATTTCCCCCCTCTCGGGGCTGGCGCTGATCGCGGTGACCATGATCCTGGCGGTGACCGGAGGCGACGTGGTGATCGCGGTCCTGATCGGCGTTGCGGTATGCGTGGCCACCAGCCAGTGCGCCGACATGATGCAGGACCTCAAAACCGGACAGATGGTGGGGGCGCATCCGGTCCGCCAGCAGCTCATGCAGTACTGCGTCGCCTGGATCGGCCCGCTGGTGGCGATCGGCACGGTGTACCTCTTGTGGCAGACGCCGACCGGCGCCCCGGGCTTCGGCCCCGAAAGCGCGGCCTGCAAAGCGAAGCTCCCGGACTGCCTGATGGCGCCGCAAGCGGATGCCCTGCAGGGCATGATCAGCGGCGTGCTGGACGGCAACGCTCCCATCAAGAAGTACGTTACCGGCGCTTTGCTGGGCGGCGGCCTGGCGGTATTTCCCATCGGCGGCCTCGGCGTGCTGGTGGGCTTGGCCTTCTACCTGCCCTTCGCGATCACGCTGGGCTTCGGCCTGGGCTGTCTCGCGACTATGGCCATCATCAAATGGAAGTCCGCGCTGTTTGTGGAGGAGAAGGTGGTCCCCCTGGCCGCCGGGCTGATCATCGGCGAAGCTCTCACCGAGGTCATCTATTCCATCTGGCAGATCGTGAAAGGATTTGTTTAAGGAGCGAGCCATGAAACATCTACCGCTGATCATATTCTGCGTCGGAGTAGTCGTCGCGGCGCTGTCCGCCGCGCCCACGCCGCCCAAGGGCCTGCCGTTCATCATCGGCCTGGCGATCACCGTCGCCGGCGGGCTCATGGCGCGTTCGCTGGCCGGGAAGACGCCGGCCAACAGGAAGAAATCGGGCGGGTCTGACGAGACGCTGACGGCGCTGGCACTGGCCAAGGAGCTGCACTCCATGGGCGCCGAGCTCAAGCGTCTCGCCGGCGCCTCGGTCAAGGAGATCTCGAGCCATGCCGACAAGTACCAGCAGGATATAGAGAAAGTCCTGGTGCGCCTCAATCACCTCATCGACGGCCGCCGGGCCATTCAAAACCAGTGCGGCATGCAGGCCTTCGCCGAGATCTATTCTTTGGTGGCGAAGCTGGAGCGCAATATCAACCGCGCCTGGTCGGCCTTGGTCGACGAGTATCCCCGCGAGGTTATCGCCTCGCTGCAAGCCGCGACCGAGACCGTGCACGAGGCGGAGCGCTCGGCCAAGCAGCATTCCTGAAGGAGGTCCGTCATGGGCAGGAAGCATGCGGTCGTTGTATTGGTATTTTCCCTGCTGGGCGGGCTATCGCTTCCCGCCGACGCCGGCCTGCGCGTCACGCCCTTTTCCGGCGCCCTGCGTCTCGAGCGCGTCGATGTCGAGTTCGAGGGCAGCCGCGTTCCGCTCGACCTAATCCGCTACTACCAGGGAAACACGCTGCTGCGGACGCCTTTCGGCCGCGGTTGGCGCCACAGCTTCCAGTACGGAATCCTGGTGCGGGAAGCGGAGAAGGAGCTGGTCCTGTTTCAGCCCAACGGAGCCAGGACCGTGTTCATGAAGGCGGAGGGCGGCCGCTACGATGCCGTTCCGGCCGGCGGAACGGCTTATGTCCGCGGCGAGCGGGTGAAGGTGGTGCTGCGCGGCGGGCTAACCTTGCTCTTTGCCGAAAGCGGGAAGCTGGTCGAGATGATCAACGTCTACGGCCAGTCCGTCAAGCTGACCTATAGCGGACGGCGCCTGCAGGAGGTTCACGGGCCGTTCGGCCAATGGCTGCGCTTCGCCTACGGCCCCGGCGGCTTGATAGCGGAAGTTGAAAGCTCGTCGGGACATATCATCGCCTACGTCTATCTGGACGGCCAGCTGGCCGGAGTGATGGAAGGCGGCGAAACGCTTGAGCGTTATGAGAGTGAAATGTCGGGCGCTATCAGCCGTGCCGTCTACCGGAGCTACCGGGACCTGCAATGGCAGATTTCCTACGACAAGGAAGGCCGGGTGACGCGCTTGGTCCAGCCCCAGGGTTATGTCGAGCGCTATGCCTACGAGTCCGGCGGACGGAAGGCTTTCGTCACGATCAGCCCGACCGGGGGACGCACGGTACGGACTTTCAGCGCCGACAAGTCGCGGCTGACGGAAGAAGGACCTGGCGGCGGTAAAAAAACAGTCGACTTCGATACGCAATCCGGACAGCCGCTGAAGATGCGGGCGGCGGACGGCGGCGAGACCGAATATTTCTATGACAAGCAGGGGCGTCTCAAGGAGGTGCGGGACCCGCTGGGACGCAGAATGCGCTTGGCCTACAGCAAAGACAGCTACCGGCTCGTCAAAGTGAGCGATGGGCGCGGGGGCAGCGTAAAGTTTACCTACGACAAGTTCGGGAATTGGACCCATATGGCCGACAGCGTGCGGGGTACGGCTGAACGCCGCTTCGACGCGCAGGGCCGGACGGTGTACGAGAAGGATTTCGACGGCAGAGAGCGCCGGCAGACGTTTACGCAAGGCTGGGTACCGGACACCATGGTGGATTTTTCCGGGAAAAGAATTCATTTTGTGTTCGGCCCGCAGGGACAGATCACGCACTATGCCATCGACAACAGCGAGCCGGTGGAGGTCTCCGAGGTGCATGATCTTCTGGATTTGCAGGCGGCTGTTCGGGATTTGGTAGATCTCAACACCGCGGGCGAGCCCGTAATCCTGGCCGACGGCAAGAGCGCCTTTATGGTCGATCCGGCCGGGCATGTCGTGCTGCGGCGCTTTCCCAGCGGCAGCGAACGCCGCTATACCTACGACCATAACGGCCATGTCGTGCGCGTCGAGCAGGACGGCGCGGTTTTCGCGCAGAGCGAATATAATGCCGCGGGACAGCTGGCAAAATACGTCTATCCCGACGGCGCCGCGGCGCGCTTCACCTATGACGCGGGCGGGAGGCTGGCGGCCGCCGTCTATCCCGGAGACGCAGCGGAGAGCTACGAATACGACAAGAGAGACCGGCTGATAAAGGCCGTCGCCAGCGGGATTACGCGCGAGTACGCCTACCGCGATGACGGCATGCGCATTTCCGAGAAAAGCTCGTTTGAAAACGCTGCAAAAGCCGGCGGCAGCGCAGCCTATGTCTACGGCAAGGACGGCCGGCTCGCCGCCGTTACGGCGCACGGGATCAAGACCGCATACGCCTGGGATGCGAAGAGCGGGGCGCTCCAGTCGTTGACGGACAAGGAGCTCGGCGCCTTCCGCTACGAATATTCCTCCGCGGGCTTCTTGGAGCGCGTCACCTATCCCAACGGCACCGATACCCGATACGAGCTGCTTGCCGGCCGGCGGCTGAAGATGACGGTGAGCGGCGGGAAGAAAACGCTGCTGGAGATCATCGCGCACTACGATGAAGAGGCCCGGATTATCGATCGTGAGCGCGACGGCGTCAAAGGGCTGATCCGCTACGAGACGGACGGCCAGCTCGGCTTCGCTTCCAACGGCGCGCATAGCTGGCGCTATCGCTACGATGCCTGGGGCAACCGCGTCCATGAGCAGGCGAACTCCGAGAAAACGGCTTCCCGTTACGCCGCCGACGGACGGCTGCTGAATCGGGGCGATACGCGCTACGGCTGGGACGCGCGGGGCAACCTGGAGTCGCGCCAGGATGCGCAGGGCCGGAGTGATTTCTCTTTCGACCGCCGCGACCGGCTGGTCCGGATGCGCGGCGCGGACGGCAGGGAGACGCGCTACGCCTATTACCATAACGGCCTGCTGGCGGCGCGCTCCGGCGGCGGCGAGGATACCTATTTCCACTATGCCGGGCTCAATCCTGCGGCGGAGCTCGCCGGCGATGGGCGGGTCCTGCGCCGCTATCTTTGCTCGCCGGACTTCGACGATGTGCTCGCGTATGCGGAAGGCGAGAAGAAGTATTACGTGCATCGCGACGAGCGCGGCAATGTCGCGCTGATCACCGATGAGCAGGGCGGCGTCGCGGCGCGTCTGCGCTACGGACCCTTTGGCAGCGTGATCGAGAAGACCGGGTCGCTTGAGCCGCCGCTGATGTTCGCGGGGCTGCGCAAGGAAGGCCCCTTTTATTATGCGCGTATGCGGTTTTACGATCCGGAAGCGGGCCGCTTTATCAGCCGCGATCCGGTGCACGGCAGCCTGTTCGATCCGCTCAGCACCAACCCCTACCTCTACGTGCGCAACGATCCGTTCAACCGCCTCGACCCTCTCGGCACTAAAGGATTCTTTCGGTCGATGTGGAGCAGCCTGACGAAGAAAGGCGCCGAAGAAGGAAGCACCACCATCGCCCGAATCGGCGGCGGGATAATGAAGGAAAAGCTCAAGGGCGTCGGCTCCAAGGGCGCCGGAAAAATCGCGCAAGGCGATAGCGCCGGCACGATATGGAACAGCGTTACCTCAACGGTCGGCGGCTATTGGGATACGGCGGTAAAGACGGTTACCGGCAAGGAGTCTGTTTTTACCTACGCCAACTTCAACTCGATGGCCGATGACTTGGTAACCGCGGTGACCACGGTCGGCCAGATCGCCTCTTCCAAGATCAGCGGCGACGGAATCAACAAGACCGTAGGCGCCAACGAGGGTTTCAAGAAGGTCAGCGAAAAGGCGACGGGCGCGTACAAGATCGCGAAAGGCCTCGGCGAGATGATCGGCGGCATTATGGACGGGATCAGCGGCAAGATCGGACCCGGTGAGATGGTATTCGGCACGATCTCCAAGGGGCTGGGTACCTTGGTGGATACTGTGGACGCGGCCGGCGGCGGCAAGCTGGGAGACGTGGCCGACATGTTTAAAGGCGCGGTGCTCGATACCATCACCGAAGCGGGCAAGAGCCTGGACGAGTCGATCGCGGCGTTTGACGAGGAATCCGACCGTCACGATGCAACGGCCAAGGGAGCCAACGAGAGCTTGATCGGCAGGGAAGTCAACGAGATCGACAAAATCCTGTCGGGCGATAAAAAGCCGACCTTGGACGAACTGCATGAAATCTCGGACAAGCTCAGCGCGCTCGAGGATTGGCAGTTCAAGGTGGGAACCGGCGAGCGGGTCGAGAAGATCATCGACAAGCTCAAGAAGGATATCGACGATAAGAAGAAGGAGATTTTGGGGCAAGGCCGCAAGGTGGCTTTCGTCGATGAGGACGCCGCCCGGGTGCGCGCCGCCAAGCGCGGCCTGGAGGATGAGAAGGCGCGCAGCGAGGCCGCGGCCGACCGCCGCATCGCGGAGCAGGCCGAGCGTGAAGAGAGCGCCGCCTGGGAGCGAATGAAAGCCCGGCAGGAGGCCTGGCAGAGCCTGGCGGAAGGGATGCAGGGCGTCGCCACCGGCCTGCAGGCCGCCCGCGCCGGCTCGCAGGGCGGCGGCGGTACGCGTACCCCCGCCAGCGGTTCGGGCTACAGTTCGGGCGGAAGCCGGCAGCCAAGCTCGGCGCAAACAGGTTCGCAAGGGCAGGGGAAGTGCTGGGGCAGCACAGGGTTGAGCAAAGCCCAGTTGGCCGCGGGCTGCAAGAAGCTGAATAACGGCGTCGACCGGGAGGCTTTTCGCCAGCCGGCGACCGCCTACGGCGTGGGTCTGCATTGTCCGCGTGAGGCCAGCCCGATCGAGGTGAGCCA
Organism: Elusimicrobiota bacterium; assembly: GCA_043827405.1. Lineage (GTDB taxonomy): Bacteria > Elusimicrobiota > Elusimicrobia > UBA1565 > UBA1565 > JBDRPD01. The sequence goes on from JBDRPD010000045.1 coordinate 10,583, forward strand.
AGGAAAGAAAGGTCCCTTCTACCGCAAGGACGAGGCGCAGGTGATGGACCGAGCGATGACTCCCATGCGGGGGATGCCGGGAGCGACGGCGCGCGTAAAGATCAAAGACAAGGACTACTACACCTCGCCGGACAGCGCGCATTTGTTCCGCAGCTGCGAGGTCGTGATGATAAAGAAGCTTTTCACCATCCCCGGCGGCAATTACAAGTAATTAGGTAAAATGGCGGCATGCTGATCAAATCTATCCCTCCGTTGACGGCGCTGCTGTGCGCCGCGCTGCTCACGGCCTGCGCCGGCGCCCGGCACGTCAAGCCCGCGAGCGAAAAGCGTCGGCCGACTTTGCGCTATACTCCCAAGCGCGCCGACGTGTCCGAGGTCAAGTATCCGCTGACCGTCGGCGTCGCCGATATCGGTGACCGGCGTCAGGCCAAATTCTACGGCGGCAATGACGGCTTCTTTCGTGAGCCGCTGATTAAGGGAATCGCGGATGTCCTTTATAATGAGCTGAAATCGGGCGGGGTCTTCGCCAAAGTGAAGCGCATCCCCGTTCTCCCCCCGCGCAAGCTCACCCGCATGGAACGCGCGAAGCTGGCGTCCGAGCACGGCGTCGATCTGCTGCTGATAACGGATCTGACCCGCTTCAACCTGCGGCGCGAGAAGGCGGGCGACTGGATCGCGGATTCCTTCGCCAATATTATCGAGATTGCCTGGATCATTCGGCTTATTCATCTTGATTCCGGGACCGTTATCTGGGCCGATCAGCAGGATCGCACCAGCAAGCAGATCGCCGCCAACGGCGCCTTGAGCCCGTCCATGATGGGAAGCCTCACCAACAAGACCATGCGTGAGATGACGGCCGATATGAATATGCTGATCTACCGTACCGGCAAAAGGATGGCGCAACCATGAGTTCTCGAGCGATTCCGCTGCTGGCGGCCGTGCTGATCCTGAGCTCCTGCGCGGCCGGGGTGGCGCGGCGCCAGCATGACGCGCTCAAGCAGGTCATCCCTTTCCAGGAGGCGACGATGTCTCCCAAGCCGGTTGAGAAGGACGGGCTCTCCGCCGCCGCCGAGATTCCCGCCAAGAGCGAGCAGAAGTCGCTGTTTTCGCGCAAGATCACCAGTGAAGGCTTTGTGCCGGTGCTGATAACGGTTACCAACGACTCCGATCAGCGCTATGTGATCCGCAGCGGCCAGGCGCGGCTGCTCCTGCCCGACGACCAGACGGCGGCGGCTGTCGGCATCGACCCGATCGACAAAAAGATCGGCTTCTCCTATGCGCGCGGGACCTGCTGCCCCCCCCAGCCGCGCTATATCAACATCAAGGCCGATCAAATGGAGACCATGCGCAATATCCTCCATCTGCGCGCGCTGCCGAGCTTTGTGCTTGAGCCGCGGCAGTCCAAACGCGGCTTCATCTTCTTCGCCAATAAGGACATGAAGGCCGCCGGCAAGGAGCCTCGCGTACTGCTGCCGATAGAGGCGCTCGATAAGCTCGACCATACCGACCTTGAGGTCCCGATCACCGAGAACGACTGAGCGAGTGCGAATGACCATGCGTAGGGCGATCGCGGCGGCGGCACTGTCGCTGCTGTATATTCCCGGCGCTTCGGCGCACGACCTCGACCGCAGCAACGCCATCCTCGCTTTCGCGCCCAGCCGGCTGGAAGCGGTATATACCTTCTCGCTGGGCGAGGTCGCCGCCGCCTGCGGCCTGGACGCCGATGCCGACGGGGTCGTTACCACCGACGAAGTCGCGGGCTCAATCGGGGCGATTTACGACTGCGTCGAGCCGTACTTCGGTCTGGCGCTGGATTTTCAGCGGCTGCCTCTCGAGCGTACCAAGTCCGCTTTCGACGACCGCGAGCTTATGGAGATGATGCCGTCGGGCCGCTTCGCGCTCGACTCGCTGAGCCACCCCGCGGTGGTCCTGACCTACCGGGCGGAGCTCGCCGGCATGCCCGCCGAGCTGACGCTGACAGCGCGCTTCCATGAGCTGTTTCGCCCGACCCACGCCCATATCGTTCATGTGCAGACGCCGGCCGGCGGCCAGACCGCGGCCTTTACGCCGGAGGCCGCGCGGCGGCGCTTTGACCTGGGCGGGACCGCCTCCATGTGGGGCCAGTTCTGGACCTTTACGGTGCTCGGCGTGGAGCATATTTTCACCGGCTTCGATCATATCCTGTTTCTAATCGCCCTGATCCTGCTGGGCGGCAGGTTTTGGCCGCTGGTGCGGATCGTCTCCGCCTTTACCGCCGCGCACAGCATCTCCTTGATCGCCGCGGCGCTCGAACTGGTCCTGCTGCCGGGCCGCCTGGTCGAATGCGGCATCGCCCTGAGCATCATCTATGTGGCGGCGGAGAACTTCTTCGTCAAGAAAGCCGATCACCGCTGGATCCTCACCTTCTGCTTCGGCCTGATCCATGGTTTCGCCTTCGCCGCCGTGCTGGCCGATATCGGCCTGCCGAAGAAAGGCCTGATCTCGTCGCTGCTGGCGTTTAATGCGGGCATCGAGGTCGGCCAAATCGCTATCCTGGCGCTGATCCTTCCCGGCATCTACTGGGCGTCGCGCCGTTCCTGGTACCGGCGGGCGATGTACGCGGCGTCCACCGTGGTGCTGCTGTTCGGCCTGGGCTGGTTCGTCGAGCGCCTCGGCGGAATCCGGTTTATGCCGTTCTAGGGCGTCGCCTGCACGATGACGCCGTCGATGCTGCGGATGTCGAGGTAGGCGATCAGTTCCTGGTTGTCGCGGAACGGATAGCGCATGGCGATCATCTCATCGCTCTTGCCAACGATGACGCCCTTGAAGGTCAGATGCCCCACGATGAGCGTGACCTCAAGCTTCAGGGCGATCGCCTTCTCAATTACCTGCTTGGCGCCGACATTCGCCGACGACAGCATATTGTGCGGGTCGGACGTTTGCGTTACGGCGCTCGTGGAGAGCTGGTAGGCGCCCAGCATCAGCGCGGCGGCCAATAGTACGGCGGCGTGGCGTGGCTTCATTCTTCCTCCTGGGTATATCCCCGGGGATTTAACAAAGTTTGCGCCGCCGGGAAAATGCAGGTGCTCCAAGGCAACCTGGCGATCCTTACCTGCGGCGAAGTTTCGGTCGACTGCCGCTAGGCGGCTAGGTGCGCTGGGGCGGCGTCCACTCCTTGCGGAGCTTGCGCACCAGGTAGGAGACGGCGGACTCGACGGCCATGGCGGAGTTGATTCCTTCGCCGGTGGTCGAGCCGATCCAGATGATCTCGCCGGTCTCGACGTCGACGAGCTTGGCGACGACGCCGACCTGGGCGTCGATGATGAATATCTGGGGGATTTCCCGGTCCT
>JBDRPD010000046.1:0-41024 GCA_043827405.1 Elusimicrobiota bacterium
CTCGTGCTCAATTTCCAGGCCGAAGCCGAGGGCGTGGCCGTCGATTCGATCGTCGATAAGCTCCTGTTGGAGCTGGAAGTCGTCTGAGCCCGCCTTACTGCGATGCGGTATCTGGATTCCGTCGCGCTGGCCCGCCTTAAGAACATGCGCTTCGACCTCCGCCGCCACTTGGCGGAGGGGCACCTGACCGGGCGGCACAACAGCTCGAACCGCGGCTTCTCGCAGGAGTTCGCCCAGCACCGAGCCTACGCGCTCGGCGATGAGCTCAAGCATCTGGACTGGAAAGTCTACGCCCGCAAGGACCGTTTTTTCGTCAAGGAATTTCAGGAGGAGAAAAGCCTCAAAACCTAGATCCTCGTCGATGCTTCGGGCTCGATGGGCCTGCGCGTACCCCCCCGTGCGGCGAAATGGGAGCACGGCTGCCGGCTGGCCATGGCAATGTCCTACCTGGTGCTCAGCCAGGGAGACGCCGCGGGCCTGGTAACCTTCGACGCCGACATCCGCGACTTCATCGCGCCGCGCCAAAGCCTCTCGCATTTGGAGCTGATGGACGAGGCGCTTGATAAGGCGGTGCCCGGCGGCGAGACCGATCTCGGCGGCACGCTGGCGCGGGTCGTGGGCTCGATCCCCCGGCGCTCGCTGATCATCCTGGTATCGGACCTGCTCGGCGATGCCGGCCGAATCCTGGAGACCGTGCGGGCTTTTCGCGCGCGCAAGCACCGCATTCTCGTGCTGCAGGTTCTTGATCCGCTGGAGCGCGACCTGGATATCGACGGACCGGTACGCTTCACGGCGCTCGAGGACGGCGGCGAGCTGCGCTGCGAGGTCGCGCTGCTGCGCCGCGCCTATCAGGAGGCGTTCACGCGCCAGCAGCGGCTCTATCAGGCTTCGTTTCAGGGCAGCGGAGTCTATTACGACACTTTTTATACGGACGAACCTTGGGACAAGGGGCTGACGCGCTTTCTGGCGCTGCAGAACACGCTCGGTTAGATGTTCTCTTTTCTAAATCCTGGTCTGCTGTGGGCGCTGCCGCTGGCGGCGGCGCCGATCCTGCTGCATCTTTTCTTCCTGCGGCGGGCGCGCCGGGTGCCGTTCAGCGATCTGACGCTGCTGCGCGCGGTTTTCGCCCAATCCCGGCCCGCGAGCCGGCTCAAGCAGTGGCTGCTGCTGCTGCTGCGCTGCGGGCTGATCGCCTGCCTGATTATCGCCTTCGCGCGTCCCCTGATCCATCCTGACGCCGCGCTTAAAGGCGGCTCCGAGCGCGGCCTTGATCTGGTGCTGCTGGTAGATACCTCGTGGTCGATGCACGCGGTGCTGCGCGGAAAAAGCCGGCTCAGCTGGGCGGCCGCCGCGGGAGAGAAGCTGCTGGAGCTGCTGCGCCCGGTCGATCGCGCGGCGGTAGCGGGTTTCTCCGATCGCCTGGAAGGCGAGCTGGCGTGGGCGGACGGCTCCGCCGGCGCCCGGGAGCTGCTAAGACGGCAGCGGGCGGGCGCCCGCACCACCGACGTGGGCGCGGCGTTTAAGGGCGCATATGCCTTCCTGAAGCGGCAGCGGCAGCCGGACGGTCCGCCGCGTCAGCGCATCATCGTCGTCTTGACGGACGGGGCGGAGCACTTGTTTCGACGCATGCCGGCCGGCGGACTCAAGGACGTCGCGGGCTACGATCCCGAGGTGCGGCTGATCGGCCTGCGTTGGGACGAGCGAACGGACAACGGCGGCATCGCGGAGGTGCAGCCGGCACGGTCGGCGGACTCCGCTAACGATGACCGCGGCGAGCTGCGGGTGCGCGCCGCCTTATACGGCCAGGAGCGCGAAGCCTGGAATATCGATATGTTCCTGCAGGGCGTGCGCGCCGATCAGCGCAGCTTGCGGCTCGCGCCGGACTCTTCGCTGACGGCGGCTTTTCGTCTCCCGGCGTCCCGCGGCGGCGAGCAGTGGGGACGCTTCGAGATGCGGAGCGATGCCCTGAGTATCGACGACAGCTACTATTTCTCGCTGCGCGTTCAGCCCAAACCCAAAGTCCTGCTGCTCTACGGGAGTCCGAACTACTTGGAGGCGGGGCAGGGAGGCTACTTCATTCGCAAGCTCATCAGCGAAGGCGAGGAACTGCCCTACCGGCTGGATCTCGCCGACCTGGGCCGCCTGAGCCGGCTCCGGCTTGATGACTACAGCGCCGTGCTGCTGACTGATTTCAAGGAGCTCGGCGAAGGAGTGCCGGAGACGCTCACGCGCTATGTCGCGCGCGGCGGCGGGCTCTGGGTGGTCGCCGGCACCCGCGCCGAACCGGCCGCCTATGCGCGGCTGGCGCGGCTCCTTCCGGGAAGCATCGGCGGCGAGCGGGTGCGCGGCGGCAGCGCCGCCGCGCTGCGCCCGGACGACGCGGTCATCGCGCCGGAGCTCAAGCCGGAGGGCTTCGCGTGGAGCGATTTCGAGCTCAATCGCGTAACGATCGAGCGCAGCTACGAGCTGGTTCCCCGGCCGGACGCCCAGGTATGGTTCCGCAGCGCCGCCGGAGACCCGCTGCTGCTGGCGGGGAGCTTCGGCCGCGGACGCGTTCTGCTGTGGGGCTCGGCCCTGGACATCCGCTGGACGAACCTGGCGCTTAAGCCCGTTTTTGCCGCTTGGCTCGACGTGGGACTGCGCTATCTGACGCGGTATTCGGATCGGCTGCAGTGGCGTACGCTGCATGTCGATGAGCCGATCGTGCGCGTCTGGGGAGGCGGTGAAAACGTCCCGCCGAAGGTCCAACTGCGCGGACCGGATGGGCGGCGCACCACGCTATTGGTGCATGAGCGGCAGGTTTCGTACCCGGATACCCGGACGCCCGGCCTGTACTACCTGCAGGCCGCCGTTGAAGGCGCCCCGGTGGAGGCGTACGCGGTCAACGTGGACCGCAGCGGCCCCGAAGGGGACCTTACCCCCGCGCGGGACGCTCCGTGGCTCGGGCTGCGTCCGGAGGCGGCGCAGGAGGACTTTCTGCGTTCGGTGTACGGCCGTGAAGTGCGTACGGGCGCACTGGCCCTGGCCCTCCTCATTCTCTTTCTGGAGCTGCTGCTGTCGCGGCCGCGCAAGTTCACGGCCGCCCTGCTGCTGCTGCTGGGGCTGTGCGCGTGGGGCTCTCCCGCCGCCGCGCAGGAAGGCGACCGCTTCGTATGGTCGCAGCTCGGCTATACCGGCGCCTGGGACCCTTATCCGAACGTGCACAGCGAGGTATTGAACTTCGTCACGCAGGTGACCAGCGTGATCGTGGCGCCGGAGCGGCGCGTCCTCCGGCTGAAGGACGGCACCTTGTTCTCTTCCCCGTTCGTGGTTCTCAGCGGCAAGCAGGCGCCGCCGGAGCTCGACGCGGAGGAGATCGGCTTTCTCAGGGATTATCTGACCTCGGGCGGCTTCCTCTGGATAGAGGACGCGGCGGGAACCGCCGCCAGTCCCTTCGACCGCTGGGTGCGGCGAACGCTGGCCAAGGTGCTGCCCGATTCCGACCTCAAGCCTTTGCCTTCGTCGCATGTGCTGTTCAAGACATTTTTTCTCCTGCGGCGCATCGGCGGCCGCGTCATGATCTCCGGCTCGGTTGAAGGCGCCGACTGGGCCGGGAAGACCGTCGTCGTCTATTCGCATAACGACCTGCTCGGCGCTTGGGCCAAAGATCCCTTGGGCAAGTTTCTCTACGAGTGCGTGCCCGGGGGCGAAGCGCAGAGGATGGAAGCCCGCAAGCTAAGCCTCAACATCATTATGTACGCGCTCACCGGCTCCTACAAGGCCGACGCGGTGCATCAGCCGTTCATCCTGCAAAAGATGCGGCAGCCGCAATGAACCTGCGTTTCGTTCTCGATTCCGGCGCGGCCGAATGGCTGCTGGCCGCCGGCGGGACGGCGGCGTTCCTTATGCTGCGGCCGTTGACCCGGGGTCTGCCGCGCCCGGTTCTCGCGCTGCGTGCGGCGGCGCTGCTGCTGCTGCTGGGGTCGCTGCTCAAACCGAGCGTGCACCGGCTGCAGGATCAGCTCGCCCGGCCCCGCCTGGGCATCCTCGTCGATCAGGGACCGAGCATGAACGCCGATGACGACCAGGGGCGTTCCCGTCTGGAGCGGGCGCGGCGCTGGCTGCGGGCCGGCCGCGCGGACCTGGAGGAGCGCGCCGAGGTTACTCTCCTCGCCGCCTCCGGCGGGGTGCGCCGGCTGTCCTGGGACGAGCTGGACGCGCTGGAGACCGCGCCGCAGGCGCTCGATCCTGCTTCGGCGTTTTCCGATCTCCTCGGCTCCGGCGCGCCCGCCTCCCGGCTATGGCTGCTCTCCGACGGCGCTTTTGCCCGCGGCGACGCCCTGTCGACGGTGCTGGCCCGGCTCAATACGCCGGTCGACACGCTGGGCATCGGTCCGCTCCGTACCCGCCGATCCGTTTCCGTCGCCGGCATCACCTCGCCGGACTTCGTCTTCATTCACCGCCGCTTCGACGCCGCGGTCGCGGTCGAGACGCATAAGCTGCAGGGAGGCAGCGTCCAGGTGCGCTTGTACCGGGGACAGGAGCGGCTGGCCGAGAAGAAGCTTGCGGTGCTCCAGCCCTATGAGGTCGTCAATGCGACATTTAACATCACCGCGCAGGCGCTGGGACGGCAGGACTACCGGCTGGAGATTATCGGGACACCGGCGGAGGCCGGCGAGCAGAGCGTCCGCATGGGACGCGAGTTCGGGGTGGAGGTTATCCGGCAGAAATACCGCATCATGTACCTGGCGGGACGTCCCAGCCCCGAGTACTCTCACCTGCGGGCGCATCTCAAGTCGGAACCGAACCACGAGCTGGTATCCTTCGTCATCCTGCGCAATCCGGAGAACGTGAGCCCCGTCGGCGACAACGAGCTGTCGCTGATTCCGTTTCCGGCGACGGAGATCTTCGTCACCAGCCTCTTCGAGTTCGATCTCTTCATTCTGGAGAACTTCGCCTACTGGCGCTTCAACCTGCCGGTGGGCTACCTGCAGAATCTCAAGCGCTTCGTCGCCCAAGGCGGAGCGCTGCTGGTGATCGGCGGCTCCAACGCCTTCGCCCAGGGCGGCTATCGGGGAACGCCGCTGGAGGAGACGCTGCCGGTCACCTTATGGTCCAACGGAGACGATTTCATCCCGGGGCTCTACTCTCCGGAGGTCGCCGCCCCGGAGAACCCGCTCCTCCAGCTGGGAGCCTCCGCGGCGGAGACGGAGGCGCTGTGGAAGGCGCTGCCGCCGCTGGATGGTTTCAGCCGGTTCGCTTCGGTACGGCCGAAGGCGAGCGTGCTGCTGGCGCACCCTTCCGAGAAGACCTCTGCCGGCCAGCCGCTGCCGGTCGTCGCCGTGCAGGAGTACGGCAAGGGCAAGGTCATGCTGGTGGGGACCGATTCCACCTGGCGCTGGAAGCTGGGCGGCGGACGCGACTGGAGGGTGTCGTCCTTCTACGGCCGTTTTTGGAACCGCGCGGTGCAGTATTTGACGGGAAGCTTGGAGCTCAAAAAAGTGAAGTTCAGCCCGCTGCCGGATCGCATGCCCGCCCGCGAACCGGCGGTGCTGACGGTGCATGTTTTCGATCAGCATTTCCGGCCGGTCCCCGGCGCCGATATCGACCTCCGGGTGGCATGGACGACTCCGCTCGCGGCCGACGGGCAAAGAACGCCGGCGTTCTTCGAGGTCGAGCCGGGCGTCTTTCAGATTGAGCTCAACGATCTGCGTGACGGGCGGCATAAGGTCCGCGCCGTCGTGAGCTATCGCGGGCAGCACTGGGGCGAGGACTCCGTCTCCTTCCTGTGGGAGAAAGCCAAAGGCGCCGCGCCGCTCAACCGCAAGAACCTAAAGGCCATCTCCGACGAGACCGCGGGGCGATATGCGGACCTGGAGCGCACCGATATCGGCGCCTTGATGGACTCCCTGCCGCCCGTCCGGCGCCGCAAAACCGTGCTGAGCAGAAGCGCCGTCTGGACGTGGAACGGCTGGCTGTGGCTGCTGTGCGGCGTCCTGCTCGCCGAATGGCTGATCCGCAGGAGGCGCGGCTATCTTTAGCTCCCGTCGGCTTCCCGAATCCGCCGCCGTCTTTGCCGGCTTCTGCGTCCTCGGCACGGCGTGCATGAGCCCCGCGGTCAATTTCGGCGATTCGGGCGAGCTGATCGCGGCGGCCGCGACGCTGTCGATCCCGCATGCCCCGGGCTATCCTTTGTATTCCCTGCTGGGGCATGCCGTGGGCGTGCTGCTGCCCGTCGCTACCTGGGCTTTCCGGGTGAATTTCGCTTCCGTGCTCTGCGCCGCGCTGGCGCTCGCCCTGTTCTGGGATGCCATGCGGCGCACCGGCTTCTCGCGCCTCGCGGCGGCGGCGGGAGTGCTGTTCTTGGGGTTGAGCCCGCTGTGGCTGCATACTTCGCTGCAGGCGGAGGTCTTTGCGCTCAACAGCCTGAGCGCGGCGGCCGCCTTTTGGGTGCTGTGCCGGTACCCCGAACGCTTTTTCGACCCCCGGCCGATGGCCGCGCTCGGGCTCGTCCTGGGGCTCGGCGGAGCGAATCATCATACGCTCATCCTCATCGTGCCGGGGCTGCTGATCGCCGGAGCGATGGGAGCGAAGCCGACGGCGGGGACGGCGGTGCGCGCCGCCGCGTATTTGCTGCTGTTCGCGCTGTTGGGCTTGGCGGTCTATCTCTATCTGCCGCTGCGGGCGCGGCGGTTTCCGCCTCTGGATTGGGGCCATCCGGTCGACTTCGGGAGCTTTCTGCATGTGCTGCTGCGCCGCGACTACGGCTCGTTCTCCCTGACCATTGAGGGAGCTCAGCAGGGGCGTATCGCCGGAATCTTCTCCCAGACCGGACGGTACCTGCTGGAGCTCTATCGGGGCTTCGGGCCCGTCGGTGCCGGCCTGGCCGTGTTCGGGCTGGCGGCCTGGCTGCGCGACGAGAAGGCGCGGCGGCGGCCGGCCGGGATTTGCGCGCTGCTTACGGCGTTCTTCGCCGGGCCGTTCTTTCTGTGGCTCGGCAATCCCCCGTTCGATGCGTTGACGTCGGGGGCGTTGGCGCGCTTTTATCTGCTGTCCTGGTTCGGCGTCGCCTGGCTGGCGGCCTTCGGAGTTCAGCGCCTGAGCGCGGCGGGCGGCAGGGCGAGGCTGGCGGCGGCGGCTATGCTCCTGTTTCCCTGCGCCGCCGCGGCGGCGCGGGCGCCGGAATGGAACCAGCGCTGGGATCTCGCCGCGCATGATTACGGGCGCAACGTGCTGCGTTCGCTGCCCCCCGGCGCCGCGTTCTTTATCGACGGCGGCGACGACACGTTTTATACCGCGGCGTACAACCTGCTGGCCGAAGGCCGCCGCCCCGATGTCGAACCGCATGACCGCGGCGGCCTGATCTTCCGCAGCCCTTACGGCGCGGATTTCAGGCGGCTGACTCCGGAACAGAAAGATGCCCGGCGGATACAGGTTGAAGCGGTTTATGTCCGTGCCCGGCCGACCTTATTCTCGACGCTCCGCGACAGTATATTCCCGGGCGTCCAGCTCGGACCGCGAGGCATCCTGAAGAGCGCGAATTCGACGGACCGCCGGCCGGGATTTTGGGCGCTGTATCCGCGGCGGCATGATCCGGCGTTGGCCCGGGCCCACTACCGCTATCGCGCTCTGGTTCCGATCTATGACGTCCTGCGCGCCGCGGATGCGGCGGCCGGCGAGCGGTTCGCCGAAGGACTTATGCGGCTGCGGCTGGCGCTGGCGGCGGCTCCGGATGTAAAATGGGTACGCGAGCATACCGCCGGCCGCGCGCAATGGGCGGGCTATCATGCGGCGCGCGGCCGCGACTGGGCGCAGGCGGAAGCGGCCTACATGTTAGCCGCGGAGCTGCGGCCGCAGAGCGCGGATGTGTGGCTGAATTTGGGTGTTACCCGGGAGAAGCAGGGACGGATGGTCGAGGCGGAGCGGGCATACAGAAAAGGGCTGGAGCTGGAGCCGGATTCGTTTCAGGCCAATTACAATCTCGGTACGCTGTATTGGAACCGCCGGGAATGGGACAGCGCGGCGCGCATGTTCGAGGGCGCGCTGCGGCTGCGGCCGGAAGATGCGTCCGTCCGGAGCTATGCGGCCCGGGCGCGGCTGAAAGCGGGACGGGCGCGATGAAGCGCGGGTGCGCCGCGGTCTTTTTTACCTTTTTTGCTTTGTACCTGTGGACCATGTCCCCGTCGCTCGCCGCTTACCGCGACACGGGCGAGATGACGCTGAGCGCGCATACGCTGGGGGTTTCCCATCCGCCCAGCTATCCGCTCTACATCCTGACCGGCCGCCTTGCCGACAGCCTGCCCTTGGCCCAGCCGGCCTACGCTATCGGCCTGCTCTCCGTCGTCGCGGGGGCGGGAGCGCTCGCCGTTCTCTTTCTCCTGCTCGCCGGCCGCTACGGACCGGCGGCCGCCGGCGCCGGCGTCCTGCTGCTGGGGACCAATGCCACCTTCTGGAACGTATCGACCGTGCAGGAGATGTACAGCCTGACGCTCCTGCTGGCGGCGGTGCTGCTGGGACTCGGACTGCGTCTGAGCGAGAGTTTCGGCGAGCGCCGCTGGTACGGCGCGGTATTCCTGTTCGGGCTGTTTTTGGGCAACCGAACGGATCTGCTGCTGTGGCTGCCGGGTCTGCTGTGGCTGAGTATGCCGAGCGATTTTCACCGCTGGCGCACCCGGCGCCGCGCCCGCCTGCTGCTGGTTTCCGCCGGCTTCGGCTTATTGGGGCTGAGCGTCTATCTTTATCTGCCGCTGCGTTCGCTGCAGGGGCCGTGGCTGGATTGGAACCATCCCGCCGAGCTCTACAACTTCATCGGCTCGCTGACCCGCCGGGGCTACGGCGGGACGCTGGACCTCCTGTCCAAAAACTATTCCCTGGGGGCGATGTTTTTTCCCAATCTCAAGGTCTACGGCGCGCACCTATGGCATAATTTTTCGCTGCTCGGCCTGCTGCTGGTCGCGGCGGGGCTGCTCCGGGAGTTTTCCGTCGCCCGCCGCCGCTGCATCGGCCTGGCCGTGCTGTACGGCGCGAGCGGACCGCTGTTCTTGTTTCTGGCGAATCTCCCGCCCAACCCGCATGCCATGGCGATCGTGGATCCGCATTACCTGCTGTCGGATCTCATCCTCGTATGCTGGGCCGCGGCCGGCGCCGCATCGCTTGCGTCCTTAGGCCTGCCGCGCTGGGCTCCCGCGGCGGCGGCGGCGGTCCTGGCGCTCCAGCCGTGGCTGCTGGGACGCTACGGCGAGATGAACCGGCGCTGGGACCTGGTCTCCTACGACTACGTCAAAAACGTCATGCGCGCGGCGCCCGAGCGCTCGATCATCGTGGCCAAGAAGGATGTTCAGCTCTTCAGCCTCTGGTACTACCGCTATGTCCGCGGCCGGCGGATCGATCTGCACGTGCTGCCGCAGGGGCTGTCGCACAGCCTTTGGTTCCAGCTGGCGCAGAAGCGTTTCGGCAGCCCGCTCACGCTGGGCGAGCTTAAAACGAAGAACGGCTGGGATGCGTTGACGCGAGCGAACAGCCGGCCCGTCTACACCACCATGGACGTGGAAGTCCCCCCCGGTGTCGCGCTGGGCCCGACGGCCGGCCTGCTTACGCGGATCGGCCTTCCGGCGGCGGGCTCCTCGCCGGCCGCTGCGACGTTCCAGGTCCGGCGAGGGGATTACCGGTACGAGCGGCGTCCGGACTTTTTCACCGCCGACCTGGTCGGCGACTACGCTGTCGCCATGCAGCGCCGGGGCAGCGCTCATGTGGCGCGCGGCGAATTCGCCGCCGCGCGGGGGCAGCTTATGGGCGCCTGGTCCGTGCGCTGGCGGCTGCCCGAGGCGGCGACCTTCCTGGCGTTTTTGTCTTTCCGCTCCGGCGATATGGAGGCCGCGCTGGAGAAATACCAGCTGGCCGACATGCTCTACGACCGGACGCTGGCTTTGACCCGGGAGTATCATTCGCTGCCCGATGTGGTGGGACATATTCGTCGTGCCGCCGCCGATACCAGCATGAATCTGGGGGTGGTGCTGGAGAAGAAGGGCGACCGGGAGGCCGCGGAGCGCCTCTACCGCAAGGCCCTGGCGCATGATCCCGAAAAAGCTCAGGCGCACTATAATATCGCCGTGCTTTACTGGCAGCGCGACCTGCGACGATCGGTGACGGAGCTGGAGGCGGCGCTGCGCATCGATCCCAACCACGCCGAAGCGCGGAAGTTTTTGCCGGTCGCGCGTTCCCGGCTCGACCGCGGGCAGCCCCCGCGGCTCAGCCCTTAAGGCGCAGGCGCAGGGCGAGCGCTCCCAGGATGCCGACGTGCAGCAGCGCCGCCGTCTTGCCGACCAGCGGGTCGGTGCGCCGCCGCCGCTCTTCTTTCTCGCGTTCTTCGCGCAGACGCTGCTCCGCGATGCCGCGCAGCAGCGCCAGGTGCTTGGCTGCGAGCGCCTCTTTCGCTTCGCGCTCGGCTTTCGCGCGCCGGGTGTTTTTAAGGAGCGTGTTTAGATCGGCGATCAGCCAAGGCCTCGCTCCGGGCTCCTTCCAGTGGTAATGCGCGCTCGCGGTCTCCGGCAGGGGAAGCTTCGCGAAGGATACGCTGCCGGCCGCGGTGTCGGCGACGGATAGAACCGACGTCAGGCGGCCGCCGTCGCGGCATTCGATGAGCAGCGCCTCGCCCGCGGCGTGGCGCGAGCGCAGATCGTCGCACGGCCGCGGTATGTAGGGCACCTGCTGACGCATTCGAATCTTGGGAAAGAAGAGGTAAGCGCCCTTTTCGCCTTTGAGCAGCAGGCATTCGCCGCCCGGGCACCAGTCGATCGGGCGGCTGCGCGCGAGCTCGGCGACGGCGGTCGCGGGGTAGACCCAGCGTTCCTGGAAGGGGTTGAGCGAATAGAGCGCGGGAGGCCGGGAGCCGTAGAACAGCAGCAGCGCCTCGTCGCGGCTGGGGAACAGCCGGATATCGGAGACTTCCGTCGACAGTCGTACCGAATACAGCGTCTCGCTGTTGCCCGGCCGGCGGTAGGCGATGGAGCCGAACGTCTCGCGGCTCCAGGGGCCGTCCATCCAGACGCTTTCGGGCGGCGGCGCGGGCAGCGGCTGACGATTGGCGACATCGTAGTATGAGATCTCGTAGTTGTCGAGGCTGCCGTCCTTGCGCCGCAGATACCGGCCGTCCGGAGACAGGGTGACCTCTTCGAAGCGGAGCGCTCCCTTGCCGGTTACGATGCTCTTGCGGGACAGGACGCTGCCGTAGAGGCCGCGGATATCGAACAGGTAAAAAACGGACTCGTTCTCGCTCGCGGTCGAAACGGCGTAGAGCCCGCGGACGGGATCGGCGGCGTAGGCCTGGATGCGGTTCGAGCTCTGAAAGAAGACCGTGGTCGATGACTGCGTCCGGTAGACGATCTCGTGCGGCGTCGAGTAGAGCAGCCCCTGAACATAGCGGTCTCCCAGGTTCCCGCCGTGCGCGGCGCCCGCGGAACCGAGCAGGGCGGCGAGCGGGAGGAGGAGCTTCATCCTACAGCTTCTGGAGCTGCTCTTGGGTTACCGTTCGCGGGAACTGTGTGAAGCGGAACTGAAACATGCCGAGCATGTCCCAGCCGCCGTCGAACTTGAGGTAGGCGATATCGAAGTTGAGCTTCAGGAAGTAGCCGATTTTGAAGTTGATCAGGATGGGGTTGAGGACCATGCCGTTGGGTTTGAGAAACTCCACCGCCAAAGGCTGGCTGGGCGTGGGCAGGTAAAGCAGGCTGGCGAAGAGCACGGTGCTGGATTTCGCCTCCTGGTTCGCATGGCCCGCGAACGGCAAAAAAGTGGGGGTCATGAACTCGCTGATCAGACCGATGCGGTCGCCGGCGCTGCCCTGCGAGAAACCGACGCTCGAGTGGACCCCGAAGATCTTCTTGGTGAGCACCAGGTAGCCCTCCGCCAGGGCGCGCGTCGTGTCGTTGCTCACGTTTACCGTGACCCCCGGAGTGGAGAGGGCGGGCTGCGGCGCGTCGCGGAAAGTGAAAATGCCGCGGCCGCCGACCGACATCGCGGGGCGCCAGCGCGTTTCCGACTGCAGCTGCATCTTGCCGTCGACGCTCAGGAACCAGACGCCGATACGGTCCAGGTAATTCGTCTCCTGCAAAGTCAGCGAATTCTTGCCGTAGAGCCGGCCGATGAAGTAAACCGCGTTGAAGTCGAGCCCGAGGCCGGGGCGGTTGGACTGGTTGACGCCGCGGTAGGCGGTGGGCGTCATGACGACGGCGCTGACGCTTACCGGCGGCGCCTTTTTCAGGGCTTCGAGCTTCTGGGCCCCGGTCATGCCGGTGGTCGCGGACTGCAGCCCCGGCAGCAGCATCGGCTTCTCCTCCACCGTGTAGACGATGCGCACCATCATCGTCGATACCGAGATGGCCGCATAGCTGTCCGGGACGGGCTGCTCGGGGATGGCGAAGACGTCCCCCCGGACCGAGAGGATGCCCGGCATCCACTGCAGCTTGTCGACGTCGGTGCGGATGTCCGAGGGGGTGTAGAGCAGGCCCCGGCGGGCGCGCACATTTTCGCGCAGAGAGTAATCGCTGATGTTTAGATTGCCGCGGAAGACAACTTCGCCGACCACCCACGGGCCCAGGTCGGACGGCAGCGACAGGCCCAGGTAGGCCGGGGCGGGAGTGGAAACGGCGACTTCATCGGCGGGCGGCGCCGTGACCTGCGCCTGCGCGCGGAGCGCGGAGCCGGCGACGGCAAGGAGGCCGAGCAGAGGCAGCAGCTTTTTCATATCAGCCACCATCCGGGTGCGAGCATGCCGACGCCGCGCAGGATCAGGTTCGTAGCCGCTCCCGCCGCGACATCGTCCATGACGACGCCGAAGCCTCCCGGAAGCCGTTCGCAGCTGCGGATGGGCGGCGGCTTGCAGGCGTCCAGGACGCGGAATATGATAAAGGCGGCCGCGAGCAGAACGGGATCGCGCGGCAGCAAGGCCGCGGCGAACCAAAATCCGATCGTCTCATCGAGTATAATCCTCGCGTCGTCATGATGGCCCAGCGCCGTCTGCGCTCGTCCGCACACCGCGCTGCCCGCCGCGGTCGCCGCCGCGAGAACCGCGGCCGTCGCGATCCGGCCTTCCGGCATGGCGTACAAAAGCGCCCAGCCGACCAGGGTGCCGATGAAGCCCGCGCCGGACCAACGCCTCTCCTGCGCCCAACGGGTCCCTTTGGTCAGCCAAAATGGAATATAACTTAAATACAGCACCGTCGCAACAGCGACGGCCGTCTTGTCCGCCCAGGCGGCGCTAAGGGATTTCCCGGCGGCCGTTATTTCTCGTTCTCCGGGGCATTCCAGCTTTTACGCAGCATGCGCCGCGAGGTGTACAGATAGTGCCCTCCGCTCAGTATGCTGACAATCATGCTGAGCACCACAAGATGGTACGGAATGCCCCGGGTCCAACCCGGCAGCGCCAGCCAGCCGTAGCTCCATACGACCAAGAGCGCCAGGATGGCCAGGATGGATACGCTTTGCACGACCATCTTGAACTTGCCTCCGCTGTCGGCCGCCAGCAGCACGCCCTGCATCCCCGCCAGCGCGCGCAGGCCTCCGATGAGCAGCTCGCGCACGATAATGAAGAAAACCGCCCAGGGCGGGATGTCGATCTCGGGGATGCGGACAAACGCGATGAGCGCTCCGATGACCAGCACCTTGTCCGCCAGCGGATCGGCGGTGACGCCGAAGGGACTGACGGATTTCGTGCGGCGGGCGACCCAGCCGTCGACCCAGTCGGTGGCGGTTGCCGCGAGAAAGAGCGCAAACGCCGTCGCGTAGAGCGCCGGCCGCTGCGCCCAGATGCAGATGAACGCCGCTGGAGCGATGCCGAGCCGAACCAGCGTGAGCTTGTTCGCTAGCGTCACCGGTTGATCGTTCGCCAGCCCGCGGAGTCGATGGGGATGTCGCTGAGGGAGATCTCACTGCCGCCGAAAATAAGACGCAGGGCGTCCGGGTCCACGGTGCGCAGCGCGACGTTCTTGTGCGCCTCCCAGCGCTGCCGCTCCCCGCTGGGAATGCGTCCCTCGAAGCGCGGTGCGCCGTCGATCTTTAGCCGGATATGAAGGTCCTTGGACGCCGTTAGTTCGAGCGTCGCGGCGGCGCGCTCGGGCGCGGCCTGCCGCTGCGCGGCGGCGTCGTCCTGCTGCGCGCCGCGTCCGCCCAACAGCGACCAGAGGGCCAGCCCGGCGACCAGCAGCGCCGAGGCGGCGAAGACGGCGGTCTGCGGCGCGAACGGCAAGCGCGGGATATCGTCGATGGCCGTCGTCTTGCTGCGCGGCGTTTCCGCAGCCGTCTCGTCGGCCGGCGGCGGCGGGGCGAGCAGCCGCCATACAGGCTCGAATTCCAGCTCCAGGTAGTCGCAGTAGTTTTTAAGGAACCCCCGCATGTAGACGGGAGCGGGGAAGGCCCGGGCATCATTCTCTTCCAGCGCCTCAAGCAGCCGCTTGGGGATGCGCGTATGCTGGTGCGCGGCTTCGAGGCTGTGTCCGCGCAGGGTCCTTCGTTTGCGCAGGACCGAGCCGGCGTCCCGCGCTTCGCTGTCCTGCTGCTGCGTCATGGCTGGAACTTCGGCGGCTTGAAATTCCGGAAGACCTCGGCTCCGGCGGGCGGCGTGAAACGGAAGTCTTTCCCCTGCAGATCGGGGTTGTAGGTGAGGTCGTCGAAGCGGGTCTGAATGCTCATCGAGCCGACTTCAAGTATCGTGGCGCTGGGAAACAGCGTGTCGCGGCTCAGCTCCAGGCGCAGCGTAAAAGCCGTCTTCTGCGCCGTCTTCGGGCGCAGAATGAGGGCATTGATTCCGGCGGCGCTGTCGAGCGCCACGTCGTATGCCTGCAGCATCTTTCCGTAGCTGCCGAACTGCATGAGGTTGCCGATCGCCGGATCGGACTGCTTCCAGTCTTCCAGCTTGGAATGGATAACCTGGTCGCGGGAGTGGCGGTGGATCCAGACGTCCTTGCCGTCCGCGACGATGGTCTGACGCTCGGGACGGATATGTTCGATGCGGATGCGCTCCGGTTTCAGGAAGCCGACATTCCCCTCGATGGAAGAGGACATGCCGGTCTCCGGCACCGCGAGGTTCTGCGTGAAATGGGCGCTGAGCGAATGCAGGTTGGCGTCGAAATACGCGAAATGGGCGAGGACCGCATCCAGAGTCAGCGGTTCGGTCGAACGCCAGACGAAGGTCTGGGTGGAAAACTCGACCGCGGCGGAAGGCGTCGCATCCGGAGTCGCCTCGCCGGCCAAAACCGGGGCCGCAAAAGCGCCGGCCAATAAAAAAATAACGAAAAATGCGGCGGATCTGCTCATAACGACATTGTACTAAATCCCCTCTTTATCGAGGTTGATTTGGGGGTAGTGTTTGCGCAGGTGATCTTCGATCCGTTCGAAATGAATCGTCCAGCGGTTGGTGCCCTCGGGCTTATGGATGAACTCCATGCTTTCAAGCACGCTGAGGATATTGGTGGCCCGCGCCGAGGAACCGAACTGCGACTTCAGCAGGTCCTGGCTGACGCGGCGGCGCTTGAGGACCAGGATCAGCGCCTTGGTGAAGTGCAGCGGCTCGACGCCGAATTCGGCGAGCCGGGCCTCGCCCACCGGCGCGACCATGCCGTCGAGCAGCGGATAGTCGGGCTTGCCCTGCCCCTTGAGATACTCGACCAGCTTCGCGATTTCCGCGGTATCGACGAAGCTGCCTTGGATGCGCACCGGAGTCATGCCGGCGTTCATGTACAGCGCGTCGCCCCGGCCGAGCAGGGATTCCGCGCCCTTGCCGTCCAGGATGACCTTGGAGTTGACCTGGCCGGTCACGCGCATGGCGACGCGCGTCGGCAGGTTGGCCTTGATTATGCCGGTTACCACGTCGACCGAGGGCCGCTGGGTCGAGATGACCAGATGGATGCCGACGGCGCGCGCCATCTGCGTCAGCCGCTGCACCGAGTCCTCGACCACGTCGCGCGCGACCAGCATGAGGTCGGCGAGCTCGTCGATGACGACGACGATGTAGAAATCTCCCTTTTCTCCGCGCTTGGCGGCGAGCTGGTTGAACTGGCGGATATCCTGGACCTTCCACACCTGATACTTTTCCAAACGGTCTTCCATCACCAAGGTCAGCGACTTCAGCGCCGCCGCCGCCTTTTTGGGCGTCGTGATAACCTGCACCTCGCTGGGCGGCAGCTTGGGGTCGTAGAGGTGCGGGATGCCCTCGTAGCGCGACAGCTCGACCCGCTTGGGATCGATGAGGACGAACTTCACCTGGTCGGGGCGCTGGCGGAAGAGGATGGAAGCGATCAGCGAGTGAACCATGACGCTCTTGCCGCTGTTGGTCGTGCCGGCGATGAGGATATGCGGCATGGTCTGGACATCGGCGGTTAGCGGCTGCCCCTCCGAGCTCAGCCCCAGGGCGAAGGCGAGCGGCGCGCCTTTTTTCGGCATGGCGTCCGACTCGAGGATATGACGCAGCGTTACGATGGCCGGCCGCTGGTTGGGGACTTCGATGCCGATAGCCGGCATGCCGGGAATCGGGGCGATCATGCGGATGCTGCGCGCCTCCATCGCCAAAGCGATGTCGTTTTCGCGCGCCGTGATGGTGCTGACCTTGACCCCCGGGGCGGGACGAACCTCGTAGCGGGTGATGACAGGGCCGGGGCTGACGCCGGTGACTTTGGCGTCGATCTTAAAGTTCGCCAAGGCGGTTTCGAGGCTCAGCACGGCGGCCTGGATTTCGGCTTCGCTGGGGCGGCCCGCTTCCGCCTGCGAGTTTACCGCCTGCAGGATGTCGAGCGGCGGCAGCTTGAACGGCTTGTCGCCGGGCAGCGGCTCGGCCCCGCGCACGGCCTCTTCCCGCTTGGGCGGCGGCGGGCTCGCGGGCAGCTCCTTTACCGCCGCCGGGACGCGGGTCTTATCCGCCGGTTCCGGCTCAGCGGCCGGGATAGCTTCCTTGTGCTTCGCCGCCTCCGGCGCCGGGATGATGCGCGGCGCGGCCGCGGCCTTGGCCGCGATATGCTTCTTCGCGGCCTCGGCCAGCATGTCCTTGAACTCGCGGCGCGTTGCGCGCCAGCTCCGGTAGTCGTCGGAGAACGTCTTCAGGGTTTTCTTGAGCAGCGGGATCCAGGAGATATCGAAAAGTATCTGCACGCCGAGCAGCGCGATGCAAAGCGCGACGAAAAAGCCGCCGAAAAATCCGATGGATGATGCGAGAACGCCGGCGAGGGCTCTTCCGGCCTCCCCCCCCATTCTCGCGGCATCAGCGCCGCCGGAGATGACGCGGCCGAGCAGGCCGAGAAACAGAACGGCGGAAAGTTCCAGCAGCACCGCGCCGGCGGCCAGGCTGATGAGACCCTTGGCGTCCTCATTGCGGAAATACCAGAAGAGCCCGTAGATCAGCAGCAGCGGGAGCAGCAGGGAAGCGCCGCCGAGAAAGCCGTTGAGCGCGCCGTTGACAGCTTGGCCGACTTGCCCCGATGATTCGGGGACAAAGAGCGACCATATCAGAAAGATCGTACAGAAAAGGACCGCCAGCCAGCGGGCCGCGTGGAGGAGCTTGGAGCCCCCCTTCTTCTTCGCGCGCTTAGCCGATTTTCTCAGCGCAAACACGGGGCTCCGCGGGAGCGTCCGAATCATCCGCCGTTACCGGCTCGACGATATAGGTCAGGCTGTCCGGCCGCATGCGGATGCTGCGGCGCTCCAACAGCGCGCCGAGCGCCAGGTGCAGCCGGGTGTGCGGCATATTCAGCGCCATCTTGAGTTCCCAGGCCGTCGCGGGTTTTCCGGCGGCCTGGAGGACGTCCATGACTTTCCGCGCGGCGGCGTCGACTTCGGCTCGGATATCGTCGCCGCTCATGACGGGGCGATGAAGAACAGGTCTTGGCCGACTTTGACCGACTTGCCGTCCTCGACGCAGACGCCGCTCACGACGCCGCCGATATCCGACTTGACGTCGTTGAAGACCTTCATCGCCTCGATGAGGCAGATTACGTCGCCCTTTTTGATGGTGTCGCCTTCCTTGAAGAAGGGCGGGCTCGAAGGCGACGCGGCGCGGTAGAATATCCCCATCATCGGCGCCTTGATAACGCGCATCCCGGCCGGGACGGCGGGAGCTCCCGGCGGGGCGGCCGCCGGCTGCGCGGGTGCGGCCGCCGGAGCTGCGGAGGCCGGCGCGAAGGCCGCCACGGGCACGGGCACCGGGACGGTCGCGGCCGACTTGCGCAGCAGGCGGATGTGGAAGTCTTTCTTGTCGAGCTCGACCGACTGCAGGTTGTTGTCCTGCATGAAGCCGTAAACATCCTGCAGTTCCTTAAGCGCGCCCGTACCGCTTTTGGGCGCGCTGCCGGAAGGCTTCTTGGCCTTCGCTCGCTTAATCTTTTTCTTCGCCATTCAACCTCCGTGACGGCTGGGTATGACGGATGCCGCCGCGGCTTAGCGGCGCGGACCGCCGGACCGCTCGCGCCTCGGCGGACCGCCGCGCCGCGGGCCGCGATCACCGCCTCTGCCGCCGCCGCCGCTGCCGCCGCGGCTGTCTCGACGTCCGCCGCCTGCTCCCCGGTTCGGTCCGGGAGAGTCGAGCTCGGATCCGGGGCTGAGCACCGCCTTGCGCGAGAGCCGGACCTTCCCTTCGGGGGAGACTTCGAGCACCTTGACCTCGACCTCGTCGCCTTCCTTAAGGACGTCCGTGACCTTCTCTACACGCTTCACGTCGATCTGTGAGATATGGAGGAGCCCTTCCCGTCCGGGCATAATCTCGACGAAGGCGCCGAACTCCACGCAGGAGACCACGCGTCCTTTGTAGATTTTGTTGAGCTCCGGTTCCGCCGTCATCCCTTCAATCTCAGCCTGCGCTTGTTTGACGGAGTCGGCATCCAGACCGGCGACGAATACGCTGCCGTCGTCCTCGACATCGACGGAAACATCATACTCCTCGCTCAGCCGCCGGATGTTCTTGCCGCCCGGTCCGATCAGGGCGCCGATCTTGGCCGGCGGAATATGCAGCCGGAGCAGGCGCGGCGCGTTGGCCGCGAGCTCGCTGCGCGGCGCCGCCAGTACCGCGTCCATCTTGTCCAGGATGTGGAAGCGTCCCGCCTTGGCCTGTGCCATTGCTTCCTTCATGATGTCAATGGTAAGCCCGCCGATCTTGATGTCCATCTGTATCGTGGTGATGCCGTCGCGGGTGCCGGCGACCTTGAAGTCCATGTCGCCGATATGGTCCTCGAGGCCGGCGATGTCGGTCAGTACCGCGTACTTCCCGTCCTCCATAAACAGCCCCATCGCCACTCCGGCGCAGGCCGCCTTCAGCGGGACGCCGGCGTCAAACATCGCCAGCGAGCCGCCGCAGACCGACGCCATCGAGGACGAACCGTTGGACTCCAGGATGTCGGAGACGATGCGGACGGTGTAGGGAAACTCCTCGGGGGGCGGCAGCAGGCTGACGAGCGCCCGCCGGGCCAGCGTGCCGTGGCCGATGTCGCGCCGGCCCGGGCCGCGCTCCGGCTTGACCTCGCCGACCGAGTAGCCGGGGAAGTTGTAATGCAGCATGAAGCGTTCCTTGTAGTCGCCCTCCAGCTCGTCCATAACCTGCATGTCGCCGGGGGTGCCGAGAGTCGCCGATACGAGCGCCTGGGTCTCGCCGCGGGTGAATACGGCCGAACCGTGGGCGCAGGGCAGGACGGGCATCTGGATGTCGATCGGGCGGACCTCGTCGCACTTGCGGCCGTCGGGGCGCACCTTCTCCTCGATGATCATCCGGCGGGCTTCGTCGCCCTTGAGATGGTAGAGAACGGTGCCGACGTGGCTTTCCTGACCGGCGAAGGCGGGGTCGCTTTCCGCTTTCTTTTTGACTTCCTCGATCAGCCGCTCCTGGATCTCCTTGATCCTGTCGTCGAGGTCGTGCTTGCCTTTGTAGCCGGCGCGCAGATGCTTCTTGATCTCGTCGGTCGCCTGCTCCTTGACGAAGCTGGTGACGGGCTCGACCACCTCGATGACGGGAGCCTGCTTCTTGACGATCTTGCGCCCGGCTTTTACGGACTCTTCGACGATCCGCTCCTGCAGCGCGCACAGCTTATTGATTTCCTTCTGGGCGAGCTCGAGCGCCTCCACCATAACTTCCTCGGAGAGCCCCGCCGCGCCGCCCTCGACCATGAGGATCGCGTCCTTCTTGCCGGCGACGATCATTTCCAGGTCCAGGTTCTCGCGCTCGGCGAACGTCGGGAAGAAGATGAACTGCTGGGTCTCTTTGTCGCGTCCGATGCGCAGGCCGGAAACCGCCTCGGGCAGCGGGATGTCGGAAAGCAGGCAGGATACCGAGCCGCCGGTGATGCTCAGGGGGCCGGCATCGTTCTCCCCGTCCATGGAGATGAGCAGGGAATAGATCATGGTGTCGTAGCGCCAGTTTTCGGGAAGCATCGGGCGGATGGGCCGATCGGTCATCCGCGCGTTGAGCACTTCCTTGTCGCGGGGGCGCGTCTCGCGCTTGAAGAAGCCGCCGGGAATTTTCCCCGCGGCGTAGGTGCGCTCGCGGTACTCAACCGACATGGGAAGGAACGGGACGTCGCGTATGTTCTTGGAGGCGGTCGCCGTGGTCAGCAGCGCCGTGCCGCCCAGGTGGATGGTTACGGCGCCGCCCGCCTGCTTGGCCAGCGTGCCGGTCTGAATGGTGATTTCCTTCCCGCCGATATTTTCCGACAATGAAATCTTCTGAATTTGATTGCTCATATATTTACCTGTTATGTTTTTTGGAGATAAACGAAATCCCGGAAGGTCTGCGGCGTGGACGACAATGGCGGTCCGCGCCTACTTCCGAAGGTTAAGTTCTTTGAGGATGCTCGCGTATGCGGGCAGGTCGCGCTTCTTAAGGTAGCCTAAGAGACGCCGGCGCTGTCCTACGAGTATCATGAGCCCCCTCTGGGTGGCATAATCCTTTTTGTGCTTCTTAAGGTGGCTCGATATTTCCGCGATGCGTTCGGTGATAAGGGCTATCTGAACTGGTGCGGAACCTGTATTCTTGGCAGATTTGCCAAATTTCGTTGTTATCTCAGATTTTTTCTTTTTCGTGATTGCCATGTTTGCATCATTTTACCACATGGGCGGCATGTAAAGCAATTGCCGGACTAAGGCTTGTTTCTAAGCGCCCGCCAGAGAAGAAAAAGCGCCGTCTGAACCGCTCTTTTCCGGACGCCGGCCCGGCGGCCCGGGAAATGGAAGCGGTAGGTGCGCACGCGAACGCCTCCGCGGCGGCCCGCGAAAGCCAGCCCGATGTAGGTCCAGCCGACCGGTTTGGCCCGGGTTCCGCCTCCGGGACCGGCGGTGCCGGTGATGGAAATTGCGGTGTCGGCGCCCAGCTTTCTGAGCGCGCCGGCGGCCATTTCATGCGCGCAGGCGGAAGAGACGGCCCCGTACCGCTTGAGAGTGCGCTCGGCAACCCCCAGCAGCGAGGTCTTGATCTCGTTGGCGTAGGCGACGACGCCGCCGGCGAAATAATCGGAGCTCCCCGCGATGTCGGTCAGGTTCTTGGCGAGGAGCCCGCCGCTGCAGGATTCCGCGGTCGCCAGCCGCCGGCGCCGGCGCCGCAGCAGCTCGCCGACGGCGGATTCAAGAGTGTCGTCGTCGAGGCCGAAGAGATGCCGGCGCATGATGCGGCGAACGCGCGCTTCCACCTCGCGTAGACGGCGGCCGCATTCGACCGCGGATGCGGCGCTTGCCGCCGTATGCAGCGATACGTGGCCGAGGCCCGCCAAAATGGTGAACTCCACGCCCGGGGCCGGACGATCCAGCAGCGGCCGCAGCAGCTTGTCGGCCGCGGCCTCGCTTAGACCGCAGAACCGGAATACGCGCTCGCGCCGCCGCCGCTTCGCGCCGAGCCGCCGGCGCAGCAGCGGCAGAATGTCCCGCTCAAACAGTGCGCTCATCTCAAGGAATGGTCCGGGCAGCAGGGCGACGCACTTGAAGGGCCGCTGGGAAAGCGTAATAAGCTGGCCGGGCGCCGAGCCCCGCGGATTGTCCAGCGCCCGGGCGCCCTTGAGCAGCCAGGCCTGGCGCTTGTTGTTGGCAGGCACGGCCATGCCGTAGCGGCGGAACTTCCGGCAGATTTTGCCATAGAGCGCGGGCTGGTAGCGCAGCGGCCGCCCCAGCGCATCAGCGCAGGCTTCCCGGGTGATGTCGTCGAAGGTCGGGCCGAGCCCGCCGCAGACGATAACCGCGTCGGCCCGGGCGGCGGCGTCCCGTACGGCGGCGGCGATGCGGACCGGATCATCGACGACGGTGATCTCGCACGGGATCTCGAGGCCGGCGGCGAGCAGCTTGGGCGTCAGATAGGATACGTGCGTATTGGTCTTGCCGGTGAGCAATTCCGTGCCGACGCAGATGATCTCGGCGCGAGCCACCGGACTTACTGGTAGTAGTCGGACGGCTGGTTGAGCGCGTTCGGCGGCGCTTCGGCGGCGACCGGTCCGAACCGCGCCTCGTACTTCACAATATTCTCCTGCAGCGCTGCGACAAAGCGCTTGGCATGCGCGGGAGACGTGATGATGCGGGTCTGGACCTTGGTCTTGGCGGAATGCGGCTGCAGAAAGGTGAAATCCAGCACAAATTCCGTCTCCGAGTGGGAAATAAAAGCGAGATTCGAATAGACGCCGCGGGCGGTCTCTTCGTCGATCTCGATCTTAATCTCGGCCGGTCGCGGTTGCTCGCTCATCTTCAGGTACCGTTTATTAACATTAACTTTCGTGCGCGCTGACATCGTAGCATTTTCCACGATAAATGGATTATCGCGAAAGTTAATGTTAATAAACGGTACCGGAAATAAGGGGGTTTGGATTTTCTGCGGTTTTTGCTATAATTTTATGTCATAGTCGCGGAATTGACTCCATATAAATGCCTGAAGGTTTTCTAGTTTTGCTATCCGGGCCGTCCGGCTCGGGTAAGTCAACTATCTGTCGCAAATTGCGGCAGCGGGATCGGTCTCTGAAGTATTCCATATCCTGCACTACTCGGCCGCAGCGGCCGAGCGAGCGCGAAGGTAAGGATTACTTCTTCGTTTCCGCTGCGAAGTTTCGGAGACTGAACAGTAACGGCGCCTTTCTGGAGTCCGCGGTCGTGCACGGGCATCATTATGGGACGCCGAAGACCAATATCGAGAAGCATATTCGCCAAGGCGACGTGGTGCTGCTGGATATCGACGTAATCGGGGCGGAGATTATTCGGCGCAAGCGCGGCAGCAGAGACGTGTCGATCTTTTTGCTGCCCCCGACGCTGAATGCCCTGCGGGAGCGGCTGCGCAAGCGCCGGGATACCCAGGATACGATGCAGGAGCGGCTGGCTAACGCGCGCCAGGAATTCAAGCATACGCAGAAGTACACTTATTGGGTCGTCAACGACAGTCTGCAGACGGCGGTCAAGCAGATCGAGGGCATTATTGCCGCGGAGCGGCTGAAGCCCAGCCGGCACGCGCTGACGGGGACGAGGCTGGCGAAGCTCGTCCGCAATTGAATATCCGGCAGGACCGGTGAATCATTCAGGAGTGTAACTACATGGCGGCAAGCGAATCGGCGAAGAAGAAGACCGGGAAGAAGGCGGCGAAAAAAACGGGGAAGGATGCGGCTGAAATGGATGGCGGCAAGGGAAACGGGACGCCGGACGCCGCGCCGAAGCCTCTGCATGAGCTGATCCTCAACAAGCGCACGGGCAAGTACGAGTGCATCGACCGGATGTCCTTTTGGGCGAAGCAGCTGCGCAAGAAAGAGGAGAACCGCCATCTCACCCAGACCGAGATCCTCGAGCTGTCGATCTCCGAAGTGCTCAGCGGCAAGGTTGACGGGGCCGAGCTCGACAAGCTGATGCGCGGAGAGGCGACGAAGGTCAAGAAGCCGGCCCCCGCAGACGACGAGCAGACGTAGCATGACCGCGCGCCGCCGGAAGTGCAACGTCCTGTTGGGCGTGAGCGGCTCCATCGCGGCCTACAAGGCCTGCGTCATCGTGCGCGAGCTGGTCAAGGCGGGCGCCCAGGTGCGCTGCCTGACGACCGTCAACGGCGCGAAGTTCGTATCCCCGCTGACTTTGGCCGCGCTTTCACACAACCCCGTATGTCAGGACATGTTCGACCCCGCGCATTGGGAGATGGCGCATCTGGAGACCGCGAGCTGGGCTGACCGGGTGCTCATCGCGCCGGCCACGGCCGATCTGATGTCGCGGCTTGCCGCCGGACGCGCCGGCGGAGTCATCGAAGCCGCCGTCCTGTCCGCGCGGGGGCCCGTATACGTGGCGCCGGCCATGGATACCGAGATGTGGCGGCATCCGGCGACGCAGGACAACGTCAAGCGGCTCAAGAAGTTCGGCTGCACCTTCCTCGGCCCCGTGCGGGGCGAGCTCGCCAGCGGGCGCACCGGCATGGGCCGCATGTTGGAGCCTGTCGAGATCGTCAAACGAGTCCTGCGGTGAGCTGGAAGGGCCGGAAGGTTGTTATCACCTCCGGTCCGACGCGCGAGTATCTCGATCCCGTCCGCTACCTGACAAACGCTTCGTCCGGTCGTATGGGCTTCGCTTTGGCGCGGGCCGCCCGCCGCCGCGGAGCGGACGTCGTTGTCATCAGCGGACCGGCGGCGGTGCCCGCGCCCAGGGGCGTACGCGTCGTTGCGGTGGTCACCGCGGAGCAGATGCGCCGGCAGACGCTGGCGCATTTCGCGGACGCCGATATCGTCATCGCCGCCGCCGCGGTAGGCGATTGGCGGCCGGTCAAGACGGCGACGCGCAAGCTCAAGAAGGACGGCCGGCCGCTGCGCCTGACGTTGGTCCCCACCGTCGATATCCTGGCCGAGCTGGGGCGGCGGCGCGGGAAGCGCCGGCGGCCGGTCCTGGTCGGCTTCGCGCTCGAAACGCATGACTGGATCGCGCGCGCGCGGGAAAAGATGCGCCGCAAAGGCGTCGATTTTATCGTCGCCAACAAGCATACGGCGCTGGCTTCGGCGACCACGCGCATCGCCGTGCTGGGCGGCGGCGGGGAGCGGCGCTGCCCGCCGCTGAGCAAGGAGCGCGCGGCCGCCGCGATACTGCGCCGCATCGAGGGAGCGCTGAGCGATGCGTAGCGAGCTCCGCGAGCTGGTGCGCGAACTGCGCGCGCGGGCGGAGCTGTTTGATGACGACGACTGGTCCGTGATCCCCGCGCCGGCGGAGAGCGGCCGGCCGGCGGCCGCGGAGGGTACCGCGCCGGTCCCCGCCGCCGATGTGGACGTTCGGCTCAATGAGCTCGCCGCTCAGGTCGAATCCTGCCGCAAGTGCCCGCTCGGCGAGCAGCGTCTCCATCCCGCCTTCGGCGTCGGTTCGCCGCGCAGCGATGTGATGTTTATCGGCGAGGGCCCGGGCTACGAAGAGGACCGGCAGGGAGAGCCTTTCGTGGGCCCGGCCGGGCAGCTGCTGGACAAGATTCTCGCCGCCATCGGGCTTTCCCGCGAAACGGTATACATCGCGAATATCGTAAAATGCCATCCGATGGTCGATCCCTCGCTTCCGGAAAAGCGCGGCAACGACCGGGCGCCGACACCGGCGGAGATGAGCGAGTGCCGGGGCTACCTGGATGAGCAAATACGGCTTATTCGACCGCGCGTCATTGTGACGCTGGGCGGGGTGGCCAGTAAGATGCTTATCGGCACGGAAACCGGGATTATGCGTCTGCGGGGCAAGTGGCATACGTACGGACCGGCGGATATCCCGCTGCTGCCGACATATCACCCGGCGGCGCTGCTGCGCAACCCCGAGTGGAAGCGGGACGTCTGGACGGATATGCAGAATTTGCGGCGCTTTTTGGAGAATCAAAATGAAGAACTCCCATAAAGAAAAGGACCTCATCGATCGGGTGGAGGACTTCCTCAACGAAAAAAGAGAGCTGCTGGACCAGCTCGAGGAGTTCTACGAGAAGAAAGTCGAGGGCAAGGTCAGGAGAGGCTACGACAAGCTCGAACAGGTGCTTAAGAAGGAAATCCATATCGGCAACGGCAAGGGCGAACTTCTGGAATACGACGATGAGAGTCCGTTTTCCTATATCGCCGCCTATGTCCGCGACAAGGGCGTCGCCGCGGTCATGCCCAGCTCCAAGTTCGTGATCCGGCGCGTTCTCAAGGCGATGAACCTGTCCAAGGTCCGCACCGTGGTGGAGTACGGCCCGGCCGAGGGCGTGATTACGCGCAAGATTCTATCCCAGCTGGGCGAAGACGGCGTCCTGGTGGCGATCGAGCGCAATCCGAGCTTCATAAAGACGCTGAAGAGGAAGATCGACGATCCCCGGCTGCGCATCGTCAGCGGCAATGTCCTTGACGTGGACGCGATACTGACGTCGGAAGGGCTCGACGGCATGGATGTCGCGGTTTCCGGCATTCCCTTCAGCATGTTCAATCAGCGGGAGCGGCATCTCGTTTTGGAGAGCACGCTGCAGCGCCTGAATCCCGGCGGGCGCTTTGTCGCCTACCAGTTCACAACGCATCTCATCCCGCTGCTGAAATGCTACTTCAAAAAGGTCGACATCCAGCTCGAGGTGCGGAATATCCCGCCCCACTTCGTCTTCACTTGTCATAAATAGCCCGGGAGACTGCGCGATGCGCATCGCTGAAGTCGCCTATCCTCTTCCGCTGCACCGAACGTTCGACTACTCGGTCTCCCCGGAGCTGGCGTCGGAAGTCGTGCCGGGCGTCCGCGTGCGGGCCCCTTTCGGTCCCCGCGCGACGAAGGAGGGGCTGGTCCTGGCGGTGCGCGACGGGACTTCCAAATTCAAGGTCAAGCCGGTGACCAGGGTGCTCGATCCCCAGCCGCTGCTGAGCGCGGAGCTGATCGGCTTGGCGCGCTGGCTGGCGGAGCGCTACTGCGCGCCGATCGGAGAATGTCTCAAGATCATGATCCCGGCGAACCTGCGCGACGCGCGCCGGGGGATCAGCACCGATGCGGCCGCCGCTGATTGGGCCGCGGTCGAAGTCGGGAAAGCTCCGGCGGCGACCTTCACGCTGACCCCCGACCAGAACAAGGCCCTGTGCCGGGTCAGCGACAAACTCAAGCAGCATGTCTTCTCGTCAAGCCTCCTCTTCGGCGTTCCCGCGTCGGGAAAAACCGAAGTCTATATCCGTCTCATCCGGCAGGCCGTGGAGCGGGGCGGCCAGGCGCTGTTTCTCGTGCCGGAGATTACTTTGACGCGGCCTTTCTTCGAGGAGTTTCAAGCCTCGATCGGATTCCCGGTAGCGCTGTGGCACAGCCAGATCGGCGCCCGCCGCAAGAGGTCCGTATGGCTGGGTCTCAAGTCCGGCGTCGTGCGCGTCGTCGTGGGCGCGCGCTCAGCCAGCCTGCTGCCGTTTAAGGACTTGCGGCTGGTGGTGATGGATGAGGAGCAGGACGAATCCTACAAGCAGGACGGCCAGGTCCCCTACTACCATGCCCGCGACGTGGCGCTGACGCGCGCGCGGGCTTTCCAATGCGCCGTTGTGCTCGGCAGCGCGACGCCGTCGATCGAGGCTTTCGCGCAGCAGCAGGTCTCCGGCCTCGAGATCCTGCGCCTCGACAGCCGCACCGCCAAGACCGAGGCCCCGCAGATCAGCATTCTGGAGCGGCCGCCCGAGCACTACGGCGGCTGCCTTACCGATGAGCTGCTGGAGCGCACCCGGCGCTGTCTTGAGCGCGGCGAGCAAAGCATCATGCTGGTTAACCGCCGCGGCTACTCCAATTTCGTCATGTGCCGCCGCTGCGGCTGGGTGGCGCGCTGTTCCGACTGCAGCGTCGCCTACATCCACCATAAGTCCGGCGGCGGAGAGCTGTTCGGCGACTCGTACCTGCTGTGTCATCATTGCGGCAAGCGCAGCGAACGGCCGACGGCCTGCGGGAAGTGCGGCAAGAGCGAGTTCCGCTACGCCGGGATCGGCACGCAGAAGGTCGTCGAGGAGCTCAAGGCGCGGCTTCCCGCCGCCCGCGTTATGCGCATGGATCGCGATACCGTGGCCAAAGAGAAGATCGAGGACGAGGAGAGCATCTACGCCGACTTCCTGGCGCGGAAGGCCGACATCCTCGTCGGAACCAAGCTGGTCGCCAAGGGGTTCCATTTTCCCAGCGTGACTCTGGTCGGAGTCGTCGACGCCGATACGATGCTGAACATGCCCGACTTTCGGGCCGCCGAGCGCACCGTGCAGCTGCTGGTGCAGGCGGCCGGCCGCGCCGGACGGGCGGAGAAGCCGGGACAGGTGCTGCTGCAGACGGCGCAGACGACGCATTACGCGATTCAGGCGGTAGCCCGCGGCGATTACGGCCAGTTCGCCCGCCAGGAGATGGGTTTGCGCAAGGAGCTGTTTTACCCCCCCTACTCTACGCTCGTGCGGGTCGTTTTTCAAGGCAAGAAGGAAGATGCCGTGCTCAAAGCCTGCGCCGCGGCCGCCAAGGAGCTGCGCGGGAAGCTCGATGCGAAAGATGAGATACTGGGCCCGGCGCCCGGCGTGCATGCGATGCTGCAGGGCAGCTACCGCTTTCACCTGCTGCTTAAGGTGATGCAGGTCGGCCGGCTGGCTCCGGCGCTGCTGACGGTGCGGGGGCTCACGCTTCCGTCAACGGTGCGCATTAAGGTCAACGTTGATCCCTATGATTTCTTTTGAGGAACGCCGCGCTCCGTTGGCGGGCTGGGCCGCCTGCGGCCTGGCTCTTTTCGGCGTCTATTTGTACACCGCCTACCCCACCCTGTCGGCCTACCGCGACTCCGGCGATATGGCCGCCGCCGGCCTGACCTTGGGGGTGGCGCATCCGCCCGGCTATCCCCTCTACCTGCTGCTCTCCCATCTTTGGGTGAAGCTGCTGCCCCTGGGCAGCGTCGCCTACCGCCTCAACATCCTCAGCGCCCTGACCGGCGCGGCGGCCTGCTGCCTGGCCGCCTTCGTCGTGTGGTCCGTCCCGGATGAGCGGCCGGGCGCACCGACGCGCCTCAGCGCCGAAGCCGGTTCGCTGACGGCGTTCCTGCTGCTGGCGCTGTCTCCGGCATATTGGCATCTTTCCTTGGTCAGCGAGATGTACAGCCTCAATACCCTGGTCGCCGCCGCTATCCTGGCGCTGATGCTGGCCGCCGACGGCGGCCCGCTCCGGCACCGGCGCTGCATATATGCCGGCGCGCTGCTTTTTGGGTTGGGGCTCGGCAACCATCAGACCTTGCTCGCGGCGCTGCCGGGATATCTGTGGATCGCGCGCGGGGAGCTGTTCGGCCGGGCCGGCCTGTTCGGGCGGCGCTTCTGGCGCGAGCGCCTGCCGGCGCTGCTGCTGTTCACCCTATTGGGCTTCGCGCTGTACGCCTACCTGCCGCTGCGCTCGGCGGCCGAGCCGGTGATCGACTGGGGTGAGCCCGAGACGCTGCGCAATTTTTGGCGCATGCTGACGCGGGCCGATCTCGGCGGGGTGCGCCTGCATCCCGAGCAGCCTTTCGGCCTGACCGACCCGAAGCAGTGGCTGGCCGGCCTCCTCTATACGGGGCGCCTGCTGGGCGCGGAACTCGGCTGGCCGGGCGTCTTGCTGGCGCTGTGGGGGATCTGGTGCGGCCGCCGCCGCCGGCTGGTGCAGGGCTGCCTGCTCGCCTTCGCCGCCTCCGGGCCGCTGTTTATTATCTGGGCCAATCTCGATCCCGCCCTGCCGGAAACCCAGCCCATCATCGAGCCGCATCTGGTTTTGCCGATCCTGTTCGCGGGCGTGATCGCCGGCTGGGGTGCGCGAGACCTCTGCGCCCGGCTCATGCGGCGACAGCCCCGGCAGGGGCCGGCGGCGCTGCTGCTGGCGCTCGCCGCGGCGCTGGCCTTCACCCATCGCGGCAGCGCCGCGCTGCGCCTGACCTACCGCGGCGACTTTTCGGCATGGGACTACGGGAAGGCCCTGCACGCCTCCATGGGTTCCGGGGCCCTGCTGCTCGATCCCGACGATCCGACCGCTTTCGCGCTCAGCTACATGAAGCACGCGCATGGGCTGCGGCCCGATATCATCCCCCTGCTGTACTTCCGTACCTGGTGGGGCTACGCGCAGCTCAAGCGCCGCCATCCCGAGCTGCTGCCGCAGTGGGAGATGCGCTCCGGCCAGGAGCTGCTGGGGACCTTGGTGTCGCGCAGCCTCGGCGCGGGCCGGGAGCTGGTCGTCGATCTTCCGCAGAAGGTTCCGCCCGGGGTGTTCAGCTTCCCGCTGGGCATCGTTTACCGGGTGCTGGCGCAGCCGCCCGGCCCGGAGCAAAGGCTGGAGCTTTTCCGGCGCTCGGAACGCGCCCGGCATCTGCTGCGCATCCGCAGCGCGCCTCCCGGAGCCGGCTTCTTTACCCGGCACACGATAGACTACTGGGCGAGCGCGCTTAACAATCTCGCGATTGAGGCGAGCGGACTGGGCCGGCGTGACGAGGCGGTGAGCCTATACATGCGGGCGCTCGCGGTCTCGCCGCGGCTGGCCGAATCGTGGAACAATATGGGCAACGCCCTGCTCGCGCAGCGGCGCTACGCGGCCGCCGAGGGCTGCTACCTGCTGTCGCTGCGCTATAAGCCGGCGCCGCCGGTTATCTACAACCTGGGCCGCGTCTATCTGCTGGCGCAGCGCTACGGCGAGGCGGAGAAGACGCTGCTGCGGGCGATCGCCGCCGGCGGCCCGCGCGAGGCGCGCAACGACCTGGCGCTGGTCTATCTGCGCACCGACCGGGCGCAGAAGAGCGTCGACGTATGGAAGAAGCTGCTGGACGAGGACCCCTACTACCTGCTGTCCTACTACAACCTGGGGCTGGCCTATCAGCAGCTGGGACGCAAGGACGACGCGATCGCCGCCGTATCCGCCTATGCCCAGCTCGCCGCCGATCCCCAGGAACGGCACGACGCCCGCGCCTGGCTGATCCGACTCAAGAAATAGTATCATCGCGCGATGCAGGAGCTGGAGACGCTCAAACGCGGCCTCGTGGACCTGGTGAGCGGCGAAGAGCTGGCGAAAAAGCTCGCCGCTGGGCGGAAGCTGCGCGTCAAGCTCGGGGTGGACCCCACCACGCCGGACCTGCATGTCGGCCATACGGTCGTACTGCAGAAGCTGCGGGCCTTTCAAGACCTCGGCCATACGGCGGTGCTCATTATCGGCGACTTCACCACCCGGGTCGGCGACCCCTCCGGCCGCGACTCCACGCGCCCCAGGCTCACGGTCGAACAGATCGCGGCCAACGCCAAGACCTACGAGGAGCAGGCGTATAAGGTCCTTGATCCGGACCAGACCGAGATCGTGCGCAACTCCGACTGGCTCGAGCCCTTCATCCGTGAAGGCCTGCTGCCGGCGATGCAGCGCCATACCGTGCAGCAGCTGCTGGCGCGCGAGGACTTCCAAAACCGGCTGCAGGCGAACAATCCCATCACTTTGCTGGAAATCCTCTACCCCCTGCTGCAGGGACAAGACTCGGTGGCGGTCAAGGCGGATGTCGAGCTCGGCGGGACCGATCAGATTTTCAACCTCCTCATGGGCCGGACCATGCAGAAGAACGCGGGGCAGGAGCCGCAGGTGGTGATGACGCTGCCCCTGCTGGTCGGACTCGACGGCAGCAGAAAGATGTCCAAGTCCTACGGCAACCATATCGGCATCGGCGAGCCGGCGCGCGAGATCTTCGGCAAGGTTATGAAAATATCGGACGAGCAGATGCGCGGCTGGTACGAGCTCCTGACCGCCGAAGACCTTGAGGCCATGGGCCGCAAGCATCCGATGGAGGCCAAGAAAGAGCTGGCGCAGCTCTTGACGGCGCGCTTTCACGGCGCCGAGGCCGGCCGGGCCGAGCGGGAATTTTTTGCCGCGACGTTCTCCAAGCGCCAGGCGCCCGCGGACGTGCGCCAACTGGCCCTGGCGGAGCCGGACAAAGCGCTGACCTGGAGCGCCTATCTCCTGAAGATCGGCGCCGCCAAGTCGCGCAAGGAAGCCGTCCGGCTGCTCCAGCAGGGCGCGGTGCGCGTCGACGACGTCAAGATCGTGAGCGACGCTCCGCTCGCGGAGCATCTCGGCGCACGAAAAAGCGGAACGACGGCCGCGCTCAAGGTCGGCAAACACAAGTTTTTCCAGTTCCGCTTCGAATAGGACGCAGCCGCGGAGGCCGTTTATGCGCATTCTGACCCTACTGCTCAGCGCCGTCATACTCCTGCCGGGCGCGGCGCGCGCGCAGGAAGCCGAGGCGCCGTCCGAGGATGGCGGCTTTGCAGCCCGCATCACCGAGCTCACAGGCGAGGTCTACCTCTTCCACCAGGACGAAGAGGAGGGCTATCCGGCCGAAGCCGGCGCGCCGGTGGAGCCGGGCGACCGCATCGAAACGCGCGGCGGCGCAAGCGCCGAGGTCGCGCTCGAGGCCGACAGCGTGCTGGAGCTCGGCGCCAATACCGTTTTTACCATCGACTCCCTGGAGAAGGAAAAGTCCGTTTTCGCGCTGGCGCTGGGATCCATGGTGGCCAAGTTCCGCGCTTTTGTGCGCCGCAACCGCGGCTACCAGGTTCTGACGCCGACCGCGGTGGCCGCGGTGCGCGGTACCGAGTTCGGCGTGGAGGTCGGCGACGACGGCGGAACTTCCGTCGGCGTGTTCGATGAGGGCGAGGTGGCGGTGACCACCACCGACGAAGCGGTCGAGGAAACGGTGCTCAAGGCGCAGGAGGAGGTCGCCGTCGGCCGCCGGGCGCTCGACACCGAGGAAGTCGACGGCCGGCGCCGGCTGCGCAAGGGCAAGCTCCGGCAGCTGCAAGCCCGCCGCCAGCGGATGCAGGCCCTGCGCGCCCGCCGCGGCCAGCTGCGCAAGACCTGGCAGCGCCTGTCGCCGGAGCTGCGGCGCGAGCTGCGGCAGAAGATGCGTGAGCGCCATCAAGCGCGCCTGCAGAAGATGCCCAAGAAGAAGCGGCTGGCGCTGCGCCAGCGGATGCGCCGCGTCGCCCTGAAGAATAAGGTGGATCGCGGGCGCCATCAGGCCATCCGCCGGAAGCTGCGGCAGAAAATGGACGAGCCGGGCCGCCGCGGCCGGAACATGCGGCGCCAGGGACGGGAGCGCTATCGCGATATGTCGCCGGAGCAGAAGCGGGAAGTGCGCAAGAAGGTGCGGCAGCAGCGGCAGAACAAGCGGCAGCAGCGACCGGATCAGAAGCCGGACCGCCGGGGCGGCGGCAAGAAGCGCTAGGGCTGCTTCGCGTCGGCTTCGGGCTCGTCGCCGATTCCGCGCAGCAGGTCGTCTTTGAGCGCGTCGAGGCCGTCGAGCTTATCCTTGAATGCCTGGTCCACTCCCTCGAAGGCCGCCGCGGACGCGCCGCTTTCCATGCCGGCGAGCATGCTTTTCGTTTTGTCCGCGAGCTCGGCTTCCAGGCTTTCGTAGACCTTGGTTTCTTCCGGGATAATAGGAGCATCCATCATGCGGTCCTGAGTTTTGGCCGCTTGTTCTGATTCCTTCGACTTTTCCCTCAGCAGCTGCGAAAGCTTGGTCTCGTACTCCGTTCGGGCGCCGCGCAGGAAGCTCTGCAGCTCCTGCTCCTTGGCCAGCGTCTGCTCCTCCATACGGCGGCGCTCCATCGGCTGGGCGGTGACCGCGCGTTCCGCCTCCGTCCGCAGCATGTCCGCCAGCCGCTGCTCGTACTCCCCCTGCGCCTGCTGCAGCGCCGCTTTGAGCTCGCTCTCGCGCGCCAGCGCCGACTCTTCCATGAGCCGCCGGTCTTCCGTGCGCTGCCGGTCCCGCAGCGTCAGCTGCTTTTCGTACTCGGCGCGGATATCGCGGCGTTCCTCGATCCATTTGCGTTCGCGCTGGGCCAGCTGTTCGTCGAATTCTCCCCGCAGACCGCGGGTTTCCTTCGCCCAGCGTTCTTCCTGCTTGCCCAGCTCGCTGTCGTAGTCGGCCTTGGTCTTGCGGATTTCCTGCTCAAATTTCTCTTTACGTATGACGAGCTGCCGTTCGAACTGGACCTTGGCTTCCTTCAGCATGTCCTGCAGCGCGTTCTCTTTTTCGACAAACGTCGCCTTCAGCTGCCGCCGCTCCTCGCGCCACTTGGCCTCGTTCTCAGCCAAAACCTTGCCGAACTCCGCCTGTACGCTCTGCTTGGTATCCAAATGCGCCGAGCGCGCATCCTCCTCCGCCTTGCGCGCCGTCTGGTACTCCTTCTCGCGCTCCAGAATCTCCGATTTGAGCCGCCGCCTCTCGGCCGCCCACTCGGTTTCGCGCTGAGCCAGCAGGCGGTCGTATTCGGACTTGATGGCCTGGCGCAGCTCGGCCTCGGCCGCCAGGGCCTGCTCCTCGGCCGCTCGCGACTCCTGCATCTCCAGCTCGCGCCGCTTATGCTCCTCGTCGCGGGAGGAGGTCTTCATGCCGATGATCTTGGCCTCGCGCTCCTCGATGCGGCGGCGCAGCCGTTCGTCGGAGGCGCGCAGGCGCTCCAGCATCTTGTCGCGGTCAAGCAGCTTGGCCTCGAAGTTCAGCTTCTCCTTCTTCCACTCCTCTTCGCGCTTGCGCTGGGTGTCGAGGGCTTCGTCCTGCGCATGCTTGAGGGCGGCCTGCATATCGTCGGCGGCCTTGAGCAAAGCCGCCTCGCGGGCGGCCTGCGCCTGGCGCAGCAGGTCGCGGCCCTTCTCTTGCGCGGCGCGGATATTCATCAGGGCCTGCGCCTTCTCCTTCAGGGCGTCGTTGAGCGCCTTGGCGTCCTCGTCCTTGCGCTTCTTGGCGGCTTCAAGAGCATTGTTGAGGGACTGGGTTTTCTCACGCAGCTTGGCTTCCAGGTCTTCCTGCACCTCCTTCCAGTAGGCCTCGCGCTCGGCGGCCGCCGTGAGCAGACGGCGCTGCTCGCTTTCGCGGTCATGGTGCGAGCTTTGCCGCAGCTGGTCGAGCTGAGCGTCCCGCGAGGCGATTTCGGCTTCCAGCCGCTCGCGCTCGTCCTGCCACAGCTTTACGTTTTTGGCTATGGTTTGCGCGAGCTCCGCTTTGACGCGGGCCTGCGCCTCGGCGCCGGCGGTGGCGGCCCGGGCAAAAGCGTCCTCGTGGGCTTTGAGCTCCTGCTCCAAGCGCTCGCGTTCCTGCTGCCACAGGGCCTCGCGGTTGGCGATGGCTTTCTGCGCCTCGGCCGCGGACTTGGCCTTCGCCTCCGCGATCTGTTCCTCGCGGCGGCTTATGGTCTGCTCCAGCGCCGCGCGCTGTTTGCCCCATTCCGCTTCCAGGCGCGCGCTCTCTTCCTTCCAGGCCTTGTTGAGCGCAGCGCGCTCCTCGGCCCCCGCTTCGCGGGCGTCCTTGACCGCCGCCGCTTTCTCGGCCAACTCGTTCTCGAACTTCTCGCGCGCCTGCGCCAGCCGCGCCTCGGCCTTCTTCAGCTCGGCTTGATGGTGCTCCTGCGCCTCCAGGCGGCCGGCTTCCTGCCGCTGCTGCTGCCGGCGCAGGGAGGCGAGCTGCTTGGCGCTGTCGCCGGCGTCGGAGGCCAGCTTGGCGCCTTCGCGCAGCAGCTCGGATATGGTGTCGTCGCGCTTGTGGACCTGCAGGATGTAGCCGGCGCGCTCGTCGGACCAGCGCTTTTCCCGGATTTCGAGCGCCGCGCGCGACTCCTCGCGTACGCTCTCTTTCTCCTGTTCGATGCGGGCCCGCGCCTTGGCCAGCCGGTCATCGGCGGCCGCCAGCTCCGTCGTGAGCCGCCGGCGCTCCGCGTCCCAGGACTGCTCTTTCTGGGCGAACTCGGTCAGCCCCTCGGCGCGCTCTTCCGCCAGCGCATGCGTTGCGCTCAGCTCGCCGCGCAGGCGGGTGATCTCCTCGTCGCGGAGCTGGATTTCGCCGCGCAGGCGCCGGCGGTTGCTCTCCCACAGCTCGCGGCGGCGCACCGCGGTCTCCTTGGCGTCGTGCAGCAGGCGGGCGCTTTCTTCCTGCATGCGGGCGCGCACGCTTTCCAGAGCTTGGTCCCGGGACTCGAGCGCCTTCTGCAGCTGCCGGCGTTCGGCTTCCCGGGCGGCGGTCTTGCGCCGCAGGGCGACGATCTTCTCGCTCTGCCGGCGGCTCATCTCGCGCAGCTTGTCGAAAACGCCGTGCTCCTGTCCGGCGGCCGCTTCCTCGTCCGCCTCTGCGGGCCGCGCGCCGCGCGCTTCCTCTCCGGCGATGCGGGCGGCGGCGAGCTTCTCCGCGATCTCGGTCAGGCGCACGCCGCGGCGATCGAGCTCGGCATGCAGGCGCTCCTTCTCGCTGTCCCACAGCTTGTCCTGCCGGGTCAAAGACTCCTGATGCTCCGCGCGCAGGCGCGCCTGCTCGGCGAGCATCTCGGTACGGATAATCTCGATGGCGCTTTCCCGCTCCGCGATCGCCTG
This sequence comes from Elusimicrobiota bacterium, assembly GCA_043827405.1. Classification (GTDB taxonomy): domain Bacteria; phylum Elusimicrobiota; class Elusimicrobia; order UBA1565; family UBA1565; genus JBDRPD01. The sequence continues at coordinate 36,253 of JBDRPD010000046.1, forward strand.
CTGCAGGCTTTCGCGCTCCTGGGCCCACAGGTTCTCGCGCGCTCCGTAGTCGCGCGCGATGTCTTCCTTGGCCTTGACGCGCTTGGCGAGAGCCGCGCTGCGCAGCGCCTGCAGCTCCTCCTCCTGACCCCGGACGACCGCTTCCAGCTCGTCCTGGCGCTGTTTCCAGTGCGCTTCATCCGCGTCCAGGTTCTCGCGCCGCTCGCGCTCGTTGTCGGCCTGGCGCCGGGCTTCGGTATAGGCTTTTTCGCGCGCGATAAGCTTGGCGTCGAGCGTCTCGCGTTCCCGCAGCCATTTCTTTTCGCGCTCGATCCAGGACTTCACCAGCTGCCGCTCGACCTCCAGCTTGTCGCTGGTTTCCTTCAGCTCGGCGCGGAGCCGGCGCTCTTCCTGCTGGCGCGCTCGCAGCTCACCATGCAGCCGTTTGAGGGCGCGGTCCCAGTCCGCCTCGCGCGCGGCGATGCTCTCCGCGCGCTCGGTCGCGACCTGGGTCGCGGCCTCCGCGGCGCTCAGCATTCCGCGCAGGTGTTCGATCTTGACCAGCAGCTTGGCCCTTTCGGTCTCGACCCCGCGGCGCTCCTCCGCCCAGAGCTCGGAGAAGAGCTTTTCCTTGAGGTTGTCGAAGGCCTTGAGAATCTCGCGGCGGCGGGCGTAGTACTTGAGATCGGAGAAAATCCGCTTCTGGCGGCACTGCTGCTTCCACGACTCGGAATCCTTGAGGATATTCTCCTGAATCCAGTCCCCCTCCTCGATCCAGGTCGGCCCTTTCAGGCGCTGCTCCTCGAGCCGCTTGATATCCTGCTTGTAGGCGTCCTCCGCCTTGCCCAGGGCCCGGCGGTACATCTGCTCCATTTTGTCGATGCGCCGCTGATACTCTTCGAGCGCCTTCTGGTGCGCCGCCTGCGCCTCCGCCAGACGCTGCTCCACTTCATGCTTGAGCTCTTCCGACAGCTGGCGGATTTTGAGATCGTGGCCCGCCAGCTCCGGGGACTCTTCCTTGCTCAGGATGATCTCATAGAGGACCTCCTTGAGCTCGCAGTAGTAGCGTTCGCGGTCGGCGGTTTGCGCGAGCCCGGCGGCGGTCATGCGCCGCAGGGCGTCCGCTTCCAGCTTGGCCGTCTCCTCGGCCGAGGGCGGCGCCTTGAGCACGTCGATGAGGTCGGTTCCGCTGGCCTCGATGCTGGTCAGGAAGGCTTCCAGCGAATCGCGCAGCGCCTTGCGCGCCGAATCGGCGTCGTCGGGCAGCTGGTGCTCGATTCCGGTGTCTTCGTTTTCAGTCATTCAGTTTCTGGGTATATAGACAGAGTGCGCCGCGGACCGGTCTCCCGGTCCAGCTGTCGGCGCACATCTGATTATTAGCAGGCTGATGTTAAATATTTACTACGAAAAGCAGGGCTATTTCGCCCGCTCGCGGCCCAGGAGCATGAGCAGCGATATCACCAGCAGGATCAGGATGGATTGGATCACATGGAGCCAGGCGCCGGTGGGAGAGCCTTCCATGCGGATCAAAAAGGCTCCGAGTCCCAGGATCAGGTGGATAATCAGGATGAAGGTCGCGGCCTGCGGCTGGGTCATGCCCAGCGACATCAGCCGGTGATGCAGGTGATCCTTGCCGGTATAGTCCAGCCACTGCTTTACCGTGCGCACCTGGCCGTTCTTGATGCGCGATATCGTGGTATAGGTCATGTCAAAGATCGGGATGGCCAAAATCAGCAGCGGGGTCGAGAAGGAGACTACCGGATTGCCGGCCGACCAGGAGCCCCAGACCGCGATGCTGGCGAGAAAGAACCCGATCAAAGTCGAACCGCTGTCGCCGAGAAAGGTCACCGAGCGATGCCAGTTGTAGGGCAAAAAGCCCAGGCAGGCGCCGGCCAGGGCGGCGGTCAGGAGGGCCAGGTGGGACTGGCGCGTCTGCCAGCCGATGGCCAGAAAGACGCAGGCGCACAGCAGCCCGAGGCCGCCGGTCAGGCCGTCGATGCCGTCGAGGAAGTTGACGGCATTGAGCAGGCCGATCACCCAGACGATGGTGGTTAGGCCGTTGAGCCACTCATGACCGGGCAGGATGTCGGGGAAGACGCGCAGGCTGATGCCGGAGTACAGGATGAGCAGGCAGATGCCGACCTGCACCGCGAGGCGCAGGGTGGCGGACAAACCGCGCGCGTCATCGACCAGGGCAAGGACGAAGAGTGCCGCCCCGCCGGCCAAGAGCGCCGCCAGCGGGAAGGATTCCGGCGCGTAGCGCACCGTGCTCAGCAGCACTGCGACCAGGATCGCCAGCCCGCCCAGGCGCGGCATGGGCTTGGCATGAAGCTTGCGCTTGTCCGGCATATCCATCACGCCGTAGCGTTTGGCCGCGACAATCGTTAACGGCACCATGAGGAAGCTTATAGCGAAGGCGCGCAGGAAGATGCACAGCCACCAATGTCCCTGGTTGAGAAACCAGTTGCCGACCAGCGGCAGAAACAGCACCGAGGTGAGCGACAGCACCGCCAAATAACAGGCTTTGAATTCTATGCGCTGGACGCGGTTGGGGCTTAGCTGCACTGAAAGTCCAGGCCCAGGCGAATGGGCAGGAACCCTTCGGCGTACTTGACCCGGTACTGGATGCCGCGGAACACCGCCGTCGAGCGCGCGTTTTCCAATATGGACAGGTCCGGCACCTTGGTCTGGTAGACCTGGGATTTGTGCGCGCGCAGCAGCGCCATCTTGCTCTTAAGCATCGAGCCGATATCGACAAATACCGTTGGGTTGAAGTGGACGCTGGTCGGCACCTCATAGGCGAGGACATTGCGCGCATAGCGCGTGGCCGTCACCGTGGCGCGGGCCGTATTGCGGTGATCCTGATGCGTGTCGTCGTGGTAGGGAGTGAGGATCAGGTTCGGGCTCACCTCGTCGATCACCGTCTCGATGCGGTCATTGGTTTCCTTGGCCAGCGGGATCTGGGTGTCGGAGAATCCCCCCCAGAAAATCCTGGCCTTGAGCAGCGATGCCGCATGCTCGGCCTCTTTCTTGCGGAGCTTGGGGTTTCCGCCGAGCTCGCCGCAGGTCATGTAGAGCAGGTGAATCTTCCAGCCGCTCTTGGCGAACTTGGCCAGGGTTCCGCCGCAGCCGAATTCCACGTCGTCGGGATGAGGGCTGATCGCTAGGAGCTTCATATCTATGCCTCTTTGAGCACCATGGTAATTTAAATTAGTGTAAATATCAATTGCTTTTCTTGAATAAGTCCGCCGCCGCGTCCGGCTCCGCGTTGAAGAGGAAATCCACCGCGGACATATTAGGCTCAAAGCCGGGAAAGACTTGGGCGTATTCGGGATGCGTGAACTGCTGATAAATCAGCTTGCGCCCCTGCTGCGCGAACAGTTCCTCTTCCAGGTAGGCTTTCCCCCCCGCGCCGGAGAGATAGGCGTCGGCGCCGGCGGCGATGCTCAGGTCGATGAGGCGGCGGGTGGCTGTCGTATTGACCGCGAACTCGGAGGCCGTTCTGAACGGCACCTTGATGCCGAAAGCCGCGCAGAGATAATCGACGAGCTCGCGGCACAGCGGTTCAAGACGATCCCAGCGGCGAGTGTAGAGCTTTTCGAAAAACGGCGCATGCCGCGCGAACTGCGGGGCCTTGGCGTAGTTCAGGCGCAGGCTCTCCCAATGGTCATGCGCCCAGTTCGCGCTATTGTCGATCTCCACGTCCTTGATCGCCTGCCGGTAGCGGCCCTTGGTGACGACGGGCACCGTCAGCCACATCCAGCCCTTGGGCGTGCGGATGCGGTTGCGGTTCTGAAACTCCCGCTTCTTGTGCTGGACATCGTCGAGCCAGATAAAAACGTCGGCCGCCGCTATCTTGTGAAAGTAGCCCAGATAGGGATGGTACTGCGGCTGATGCGCGGCCATGATCATGATCTCTTCGCCTGCCCTTTCAGGATATCATGATAGAGCAGCCGCAGGCGCTCGGCCATGGTCTCATGGCTGAAGCGGCGCAGCCCCAGCTCGTCATTTTCGCGGACCCACTTTCGCCCGCGCTGTCCCAGGTCTTCGCGCCTGGCCGGATCGTCGGCCAGCGCGCGTATCGCATTCGCCAGCGCCGCCGGGTCGCCGGGCGGCACCAGCAGGCCGCCCTCCCCCTCTTTGGCCACGTCGGGGATGCCGCAGACCCTGCTCGCCGCTGCCGGCAGGCCCAGCGACTGGGCTTGAATAAGCGCCCGCCCCATCCCTTCATTGCGCGAGGGCTGAACATAGATGTCCAAGGCGCCCAGCCAGGACCAGATGTCTTCCTGATGACCGGCCAGCAGGAAAGACTTCTGCAAACCCAATTGCGCGATCCGGCGCCGCAGCGCTTCGCGCATGGAGCCGTCGCCGATGGCGACGAAGCGCAGGCGGGTATTGTCTTTTAGCCGCCCCGCCGCTTCTAAAAATACGTCCGGGCCTTTAACGTGCTCAAGACGCAGCAGGCTGCCGGCCCATACGGCGTCCCGTTCCAGGCCGAGCTTGCCGCGCAGCGCGGCCTTGTCTCCACGCTCATTGCTCTCGTCAAGCGAGGTTCCGCTCGGCACTATGCGCCAGCGTCCGGCATCGCCGAACCTCGCCTGCGCGTTGACCCGCGCCATCTCGACCAGCCGGTCGGTCTCGACCGCGCCCGGATTGACGCCGACCACCCGCACGCCCTGATCGATCGACACCGCGCCGAGCGCCCGCGTGATGCCCATCAGCGCCGCATTGCCGCCGGCACCCGCGATGTAGCCCGCCCGCACCCGGTCGCCGCCCGCCCCGATGACGTTGAC
>JBDRPD010000047.1:0-20136 GCA_043827405.1 Elusimicrobiota bacterium
CGCCGGCCCAAAGAAAAAGCCTTATGCAGCAGCCGCACGGCATTATCGGCATGCCGGCGGTCGATCACGCAGCAGATTTTTAGATCCGAAGTGCTGATCATGTGGATGTTGATGCGGCTCTTCGCCAGGGCATTGAACATCTTGGCCGCCACTTCCGGATGGCGTCGAAAGCCCGTGCCCACCGCCGTCAGCTTGACCACCTGATCGTGTACGTCCACGCGCTTGGCGCCCAGCTCTTTCTGCAGGCGCGTCAGCGCTTTCCTGGCCGCCGCGGTGTGGCAGCGCGGAGTCATGAAAGAGATGTCGTTGACGCCGTTCTGCGTGGGCGCCGACTGGATGATTAGATCGATCGGGATATCGCGCTTGGCCAGCGCGGTCAGGACTTTGGCGGCCACGCCGGGCTTGTCCGGCACCTCCACGATGCTCAGGCGGACCTCGTCTTTATCTACGGCCAGACTGGAAACGTTGGCTTGCTCCATCTTTCCCTCCGGAATAGGCTCGATCCAGGTGCCGGGCACCGGGTAGAACGCCGAGCGGACATGGATGCGCACCCCGTGGCGCTTGGCCATTTCGATCGAGCGCGCCAGCATGACCTGGGCGCCGGCCGACGAGAGCTCCAGCATCTCCTCGTAGGAGAGCCGCGCGATCTTGCGCGCCTGCGGGACCAGGCGCGGATCCGCGGTGTAGACGCCTTTGACGTCGGTGTAGATCTCGCATTGGTCGGCTTTAAGGACCGCCGCCAGCGCCACCGCCGACAGGTCCGAGCCGCCGCGGCCCAGCGTAGTCAGCTCGCCGCGCGGATTGGCGGCTTGAAATCCCGCCACCGCCACGATCTTGCCTTCGTCGAGCTCGCGCAGGATATTGGACGGCTTGATATTGGTGATCATCGAGCGGGTATGGTGCTCGTCGCCGTAGATCCCCGCCTGCGGGCCGGACAGCGAGATCGCCGGCGCGCCGCGCGACCAGCAGGCGATGGTGAACAGCGAGATGCCGACCAGCTCGCCGGTGGAAAGCAGGACGTCGAGCTCGCGCGCGTCCGGCGCGTCGTCGATGCGCTGGGCCAGGGCCGTCAGCTCGTCGGTCATCTGGCCGGGCGCCGAGACCACGACTACGACGCGGTGCCCGCGCTTGCGGGCGGCGACCGCGCGCTCGGCCGCGCGCTGGATCTTTTCGGGATCGGCGACCGAGGTGCCGCCGAACTTCATGACCGTCAGCGGCGGCCGCTTCATCGCGACGCCCTCACGCGCGCGCCCGCATTATCGACGCCCAGCACGAGCGCGCGGCTGGCCATGCCGCGGCGGGCGAATGCGCGGCACATCGCTTCGGCGGCACGGCGGCCGGCGCGTTCGCCGCCGGCGAAGGCGAGGACCGTGGGCCCGGAGCCCGAGAGCGCGGCGCCTAGGGCGCCGGCGCGCTCGGCGGCCGCGATGGCGGCGTCCATGCCGGGCACCAGCCGCTTGCGGTAGGGCTGATGCAGAACATCGCGCATCGCGGTGCGCAACAGCTCGAGGCGCCCCTGGGTCATGGCCGCGACCAGCAGGGCCAGCCGCGAGGAGGTGAAGACGGCATCGGCGAGCGTCACCCGCTTGGGCATGAGCCGCCGCGCTTTTTCGGTCGAGACCTCGATGGCCGGGATGCAGAGCGCGGCCGTCAGCCCGCGAGGCGGCTTGAGCCGGAAGTACTCGATATTTCCCCGCTCAACGACCGAGCCGCATAGGCCGCCGAAAAAGGCCGGGACCGCGTTGTCCGGATGGCCTTCCATTGCGCAAGCTTTGGTGACGGCTTGGCCGAAGGGCGGCTTGCCGGACTTGAGCGCCGTCGCCGCCAGCAGGCCCGCGAGCCGCGCGGCGGCGCTTGATCCCAGGCCGCGGCACAGCGGGATGCGGTTGACCATGCGGAAGCGCAGATTATGCCGCGGCAAACGCTTGGGGATGAGCGCGCGGAAAGAGCGGACGACGAGATTGCGGCTGCTGCGCGGCAGCGTCTCGGCGCCCTCGCCGGTGATGTCGACGCGAACCTCGCCCCAGCCGGGCTCGCAGGTCAGCTCCAGTTCATTGTAGAGCTTGAGCGCCATGCCGAGCACATCGAAGCCCGGGCCGAGGTTGCTTGTGGTCGCGGGTACGCGGACGCGGATTTTAGTTTTCTTGTCAGCCACGGATGCTCCTGAGAATCCGGCGCAGGGCGCCGAGTTCGGGACGGATGGTCGCGATCCGGCGCGAAATCTTCTTGGGCGTGTCGGGGTCCTTCAACCCGCTGCCGGTGAGGATGCAGACGACGCGCAGCCGCTTTTTGGTAATTTTCCGGAAGCCGCCGCCGGCGGCGAATTTAATCAGACCGGCGACGCCGGCGGCGCTTGCGGGTTCGCAGAATACGCCTTCCTGTTCGGCCAGGAAGCGGTAGGCGGCGAGAATTTCACGGTCGGTCACTTTGCCGATCATCCCGCCGCTTTGGTCGCGCGCTTCCTCAGCCAGGCTCCACGATACGGGATTGCCGATGCGGATGGCGCTGGCGATCGTGCGCGGCCGGGCCACTGGGCGGCCTAAAACGATGGGCGCGGCACCCGCCGCCTGCCAGCCCATCATGCGCGGCAGGCCCAAGCGGCTGTTCTGGTTTGCTTCGCGGTAGCCCATCCAGTAGGCCGTGATATTGCCGGCATTGCCCACCGGCAGAAACTGATAATCCGGCGCGCGGCCGAGCTCTTCGATGATCTCGAAGGCGGCCGTTTTCTGGCCCTGCAGCCGGTAGGGGTTGGTGGAATTAACCAGGACCCAGCCGTCCTGGCCGGCGAGCGCGCGCGCCGCCTCCAGGGCTTGGTCGAAGCTGCCGCGGACCGAGATGACTTTAGCGCCGTGCATCAGCGACTGCGTCAGCTTACCGAGAGCCACGCCGCCCGCGGGCAGCAGCACCGCGCACGGCAGTCCGGCGCGCGCCGCGTAGGCGGCGGCGGAAGCGGCGGTATTGCCGGTGGAGGCGCAGAGCACGCCGCGCGCCCCGTCCTCCAAGGCTTTGGATATGGCCAAGGTCATGCCGCGGTCCTTGAAGGAGCCCGTGGGGTTGGCGCCCTCGATCTTGAGGCGTACCGCCTCCTCGGGCAGGCGCAAGTGAGCGGCCAGACGCGGCGCCGCCGTCAGCGGCGTACCGCCCTCGAGTAAAGTGACGATCGGGGTTCGGCGCGAGACCGGAAGCCGGCTGCGGTATTTTTCGATCAGGCCGCGGTTCATGCTTGCGCTCATCCCGGCAGGAAGCGCAGGCAGGTATGCCGGCGCGCGACGGTGGAAAGACGCGTGACGGCGCGCCGCGCCTGGTCGATCCGGGCCCGGCTCGTCGCATGGGTCGTTATCATGACCGGAACCGCGCGTCCGGGACGGCTTGGACCGGGCTGATGAATGGCGGCGATGGAGATGCCGTTTTTGCCGAGGATTCCCGTGATCCGGGACAGCGCGCCGGGGACATCGCGAACCCGGAGCTTTAAATAGTAGGACGAGTCCGATTCCGGGACATGGCGTGGTGCGGCGGCGCGTGGGCCGAGTGCCGGCGCGCCGCCGCTGGCGGCGCCGGTAATAATCCGGCCCAGCGCCAGGATGTCGCCGACGACGGCGCTGGCGGCGGGGCCCGGGCCGGCGCCCTTGCCGTAGAACATTAGGTCCTCCGCCGAGGAGGTATGGACGAGCACGGCGTTGTAGCCGCCGTGCACGGCGGCCAGCGGATGCTTGAAGCGGAGCAAAGTCGGCTGGACATGGGTTTCAAGGCGGAGCGGCCGCGTTTTCCAATCGATGCCCACGGTGCCGACCAAGCGCACGGTATGGCCGAGGCGTTCGACCGCGAAGCGCATATCTTCCGCTGCCAAATCCTCGATGCCTTGGCGCGGGATGCGGTCGGCGGAGACGGCGCGGCCGGTCAAAAGCGAGGCGATAATGGCGACCTTGTGCATGGTATCGCTGCCGTCGAGATCGAGCGTCGGGTTCCGCTCGGCCATGCCCAGGCGTTGGGCTTCGCGCAGCGCCGTCCGCATCTCGCAGCCCTCGTGCGCCATCTGCGAGAGGATGTAGTTGGTGGTGCCGTTGAATATCCCATAGACCGACGAGATGCTGTTGGCCGCCAGTCCCACGCGCAGCGCCGACAAGATCGGGATACCGCCGGCCACCGCCGCTTCGAAGTAGATGCGCCGTTGCGCCCGGTTCGCCGCGCCGAACACCTCGTCCCAGTGCCTGGACAGGAGGTGCTTGTTCGCGGTGACGACGTGCTTGCCGCCGGCCAGCGCGCCCAGCACCAGCCGGCGCGCGTCGCGCAGGCCGCCGAAGAGCTCAACGATAATATCTATGTCGGGATCATCGAGCAGGGCGGAGTAGGAGCGCAGGCGCCGCACCGACTTCGGCAGGCCCAGCTGCCGCGCCTTGCGTTCGGCGGCGAGATCGCAGACCGCGGCCAGCCGCACCGGTGCGCCGGCCGCCGCCGCATTGGCGCGGGCGCGGTTATTGAGCAGCCGCGCGGTTTCGCGGCCGACATGGCCCAGGCCCGCCACGGCGACGCGTATGGCTTGGTTTTTCCTCGATTTTCCGCTCACGGAGCACAGTCTAACAAAATGGTAGAATGGCTGACGAAGGGTTTTTGCGATGATAGGAATTGAGGAAATTTTTTATAAGTTTTTCGGCACTCCCAGCGAGCGCCGGCTCAAGCGGCTGCAGCCTTATGTGGACCGTATCGCCGAGCTCGAAACCGAGATGGAGGCGCTGCCGCCCGAAGCCTTCCCGGAAAAGACGCAGGAGTTCAAGCAGCGTTTGGCGCACAGCCTGTCATCGCTGGATGCGGATATCGATAAGGCGGAGCGGCAGAAGGTGGTCAACGCCGCCCTGTGGGAACTGCTGCCCGAAGCCTTCGCCCTGGTCCGCGAGGCGGCCAAGCGGACGATCGGCCTGCGCCACTATGACGTGCAGCTGCTCGGCGGCATGGTCATTCACGACGGCGGCAACGTCGAGATGCGCACCGGCGAAGGCAAGACTCTGGTCGCCACCTGCCCGGTCTATCTCAACGCCCTGACCGGCCGGGGCGTGCATCTGGTCACCGTCAACGACTACCTGGCCGAGCGCGACCGCGACTGGATGAAGCCGGTCTATGAGTACTGCGGCATGACCGTCGGTTTCGTCCATCATGACATGGACGGCGCCGACCGGCGCCTGAACTACGGCTACGACATCACTTATGTCACCAACAACGAGATCGGCTTTGACTATCTGCGCGACAATATGGCGCGCAGCCCCGGCGAGCGCGTGCTGCGTCCCGTCCACTTCGCCATCGTCGACGAGGTGGACTCGATCCTGATCGACGAGGCCCGCACCCCGCTGATCATCTCGGGACCGACCGAGGAAAAGACCGACCGCTACGTCACGATCAACAAGATTATCCCGCAGCTTAAGGTCCGCAAGATCACCGAGGAGGATGAGGTCCAGGCCAAGTACTCCGGCGAGGATCTGGGCCTGGGCTACGACGCCACCATCGACGAGAAGAACCATACCGCCGTCCTTACCGATCAGGGCATCGCCAAGGCCGAGAAGATGCTCAACCTGGAGAACCTCTACGACGACCTTGACGGCCAGTGGGTGCACCATATCACCCAGGCCTTGCGCGCGCATCACCTCTACCGGCGCGACGTCGACTACGTAGTCAAGGAAGGCGAGATTATTATCGTTGATGAGTTTACCGGCCGCCTGATGCCGGGGCGGCGCTGGTCCGAGGGCCTGCATCAGGCGGTGGAAGCCAAAGAGTATATCCCGCCGCGCGAAGAGAACCAGACTTTGGCCACTATTACGTTCCAGAACTTCTTTAAGATGTACGACAAGCTCGCGGGCATGACCGGCACGGCGATGACCGAGGCCGCCGAGTTCATGGAGATCTACAAGCTCGACGTCGTCGATATCCCGACCAACCGGCCGAATGTCCGCATCGATCAGCCCGATGTCGTGTATCTCAACCAGCGGGGCAAGTGGCGGGCGATCGTCAGCGATATTGAGGCCAGCTGGAAGCAGGCGCGGCCGATGCTGGTCGGCACGCGCTCGATCGAAAAATCGGAAAAGCTCTCCATGATGCTGCGCGAAAAGGGCATCCCGCACCGGGTGCTTAACGCCAAGTACCACGAGCAGGAGGCCGAGATCATCGCCCAGGCGGGCAGCAAGGGCACGGTCACCATTGCGACCAATATGGCCGGCCGCGGCACCGACATCGTGCTCGGCGGCAGCCCGCCGGACGCGGCCAACCAGAAGGCGGTTATCGAGGCGGGCGGCCTTTACGTCATCTGCACCGAGCGGCACGAAGCGCGGCGCATCGACAACCAGCTGCGCGGCCGCTGCGCGCGCCAGGGCGACCCCGGCGAGACGCGCTTTTATCTAGCCCTCGACGACGAGTTGATGCGCATGTTCGGCTCCGAGCGCATTATGGGGATGATGGAGAAGTTCGGCATGACGGAGGATGAGCCGATCGAGTCCCCGCTTGTCTCCCGTCAGATCGAAGGCGCCCAGCGCCGCGTCGAGACCCATAACTTCGATATCCGCAAGCAGCTGCTCGAGTTCGACAACGTCATGAACAAGCAGCGCGAGGTCATTTACGGCCTGCGCAACTACGCGCTGGACACCGAGGATATCTCGCAGCGCGTTCACCAGATGATGGACGACGACCTGGAGGACCGGCTCGCGGTTTGGGCGCCCAAGGGCGCCTATCAGGAAAAGTGGGATATGGTGGCGCTGTCGGCCTTCCTCAAGCGGGTCTACGGTATCGAGTACGCGCTGACGCAGGATGAGCTTTTCAAGTACGACCAGGAATCCCTGCATAAAGAGGTCCAAGAGAAAATCCGCGCCGCCTACGAGAAGCGGCAGAGCGGAGAGTTCGAGGGCTATGACTTCAAGGAAATCGAAAGGATGGTGCTCCTGCAGGTTATCGACAAGGCCTGGAAAAACCATCTCTATGACCTCGACCATATGCGCAAGTACATCCATTTGCGGGCTTATGGACAGAAGGACCCGAAGCGCGAGTACCAGAAGGAGTCGTTCGAGCTTTTTCAGGTCATGCTCGACCACATCCGCCAGCAGACTATCGAGTTCCTGTTCCGCATCCAGGCGCCGCGCCAGCCGGTTCCGCTCGCCAGGGTCCGCGCCGTGAAGCCGGAACCGGGGGCCGCCGATTCCGCCGACGCGTCCGCGGCGCCCGCCGCGCAGTCCAAGCTGCTCAAGTCATCCTCGTCGGAGGCCGCCCCCGTCGCAACGGTAAAAAAGATCGGCCGCAACAGTTCCTGTCCCTGCGGAAGCGGCAAGAAGTACAAGAAGTGCTGCGGAAAATAGGCCGCGCACAAGCCTTCCTGAGCCTTGCCTCCGGCGCCGCGCTCGCGCTGTGCCTGCCCAAGCCCGGCTTGTGCCTGCTCGCCTGGATCGCGCCGGCCTTCCTGCTGTTTTTCGCGAGCCGCGCCGCGAGCGCGGGAGCGGCCGCCGTTCTGGGCGCGCTGTTCGGCTACGCATACTGTCTGGTCTCGCTGTTTTGGATTTACTCGACTTGCCGTTTCGCGGGAGTGCCATTCCCGTTGGCGGTGCTGGTGGTAAATGCGCTGGCGGCTTTTCTGGCCGTCAACTGGGCGCTTTATGGCGCGGCGGTTCGCTGGACCGGCGAGAAGTTGCCGGCAGCCGCGCTCCCCTGGGCCTGGGCCGCGCTATGGGCGGCGCTTGAGTCCGCCAGCGCGCACTGGACTCCGCGCGTGGGCGTCGATCTCCTGGCTTATACGCAGTACCGCTTCCTGTATCTGATCCAGATCGGCGCGCTTCTCGGCCCCCATGCCTTGGGTTTCGCGATCATGCTGTGGAACGGTGCTCTGGTGGAGTTCTTTTGCGGTACCCGGGATATCCGCTATCGGCGGAACCTCGCGGCTGCCGGAGCGCTGGTCGTTCTGTTCGGCGCCTATGGCGCGGCCGTGCTGGCCTCCCGGCAAAGCGATGCCGGCACTGCGGGCGGAGTTCGCGTCGAGATTTTGCAGCCGAATATCGATCAATACCAGAAGTGGGACGAGAACTACGAGCTCGCTATCCGCAGCATCTTTAACGACCTGCTGGATCGCCGGCGGGAGGGCGCGCCCGGCCTCGTCGTTTGGCCCGAATCCGCTCTGCCCGGCTGGCTGGACGATCCGCGTAATCCCCGCTGGGCGTCGTCGTGGGCGCAGAAGCTCGGGGCGCCGATGCTCGTTGGCGCCGTATCCGAGCAGATCGCGGGCAAGCGCAACCTGGCGGTGTTCTTCGGCGCCGACGGCGCCGCCGCCGGCTACTACCACAAGCGCCGGCTGGTTCCGTTCGGCGAGTTCGTGCCGCTGCGCGGACTGCTTGAGGGCTGGATCGGTATTCTCGCGCAGATGGGGGATTTTGACGCCGGCACCAGCCGGCAGCCGCTGTTGGAGGCCGCCGGCCTGCGCCTGGCGGCCAATATCTGCTACGAGGCGGTGTTTCCGCATCTCCTGCGGCTCGACAGCGCCCGCGGCGCCCGCGTCTTCGTTAATCTGACCAACGACGGCTGGTACAAGGACACGGCGGGCCCGCACCAGCATTTTTACACCAATATGTTTCGCGCCGTGGAGAACCGGGTGACGGTTCTGCGCGCGGCGAATACCGGCATCTCAGGGGCGATCGACCCTTACGGCGTCGTCTTGGCGCGTACCGAACTGGGGGCACGTACGCGGCTTGACCTGCGCTTACCCGCCGGCGATCCGTTTCCGCGCGGCTCGCTGTTCTCGCGCACCGGCGATGTTTTCGGCTTCGCCTGCATGTTCGCCGCCGTTATGATCTTCGCCTGGCCCGCGCTGGCGGCGCGCCGCCGCCGCAAGTGAAGCTGTTTTATTCCCCCGAGTACGAGGCGGATATCGGCGACCATGTGTTCCCGACGCGCAAGTTCGGCCTGGTCGCGGCCAGGTTCGCCGGCGCCCTCGATATCGCGGATCCAGGGCCGGCGCCGCGCGCGGACCTGGAGCTGGCGCATACGCGGGAATGGGTGGCGAAGATTCTTGACGGCGGTGCGACTTTGGATGATGAGATGCGCATGGAGATGCCCTGGTCGCAAGAGCTCGCGCGCTCGCATGTCGTGCAGGTCGCCGGGACTTATGCAGCCGGCCGCGAGGCGCTGGCGACGGGCCTCGGGCTGCATGCCGGCGGCGGCTCGCACCACGCTTTCGCCGGGCACGGCGAGGGCTTCTGCGTGTTCAATGATCTGGCCTGCGCGCTGCTTAAGCTGCGGCGCGAGGGCCGCCTGGAGCGCGCCGCGGTCATCGACCTGGACGTCCATCAGGGCAATGGGACCGCGGCGATTCTCGCGCCGCACGCGGATCTCGCGACGTTCTCCATGCACCAGGAGGATATCTATCCCCTGCACAAGCCGTCGAGTTCGCGTGATATCGGCCTGCCGGCGGGGACAACCGACGATAAATATCTTAAACTCTTAGCGGCGGAGCTGGACCCGTTTCTGGAAGAATATGCCCCCCAGCTGGTGTTGTATCAGGCGGGGGTGGACTGCTGGGAGGGGGACGTTCTGGGGGGGCTGCGGCTCACACGCGCGGGCGTCGCGGCTCGCGATGAGCGGGTGTTTGCGGCGTGTTTTTCGCGCGGCATCCCCGCAGCGGTGACTCTCGGCGGCGGCTATGCCGCCCAGCTCGAGGATACGGTCGGCCTGCACGCGGCGACGTTCGCGGCCGCGATGGAGTGCCGGCGGAGGCAATGGCGTGACGGAACCTGAATTTCGCGAGACGTCGGAAGCGGTGGCGGCGGTGCGCGCCAAGCTCGACAAGATCGGGAAGGTCCTCGATATTCCCGGCAAGCGCGAGGATATCGCGGGGCGCGAGGAGGAGGCCTCCGACGCCGGCTTTTGGGTGGATTCCGGCCAGGCCAAGAAGAAGTCCAAGGAGCTTAACGATCTCAAGAAGATCGTCGAGCAGTACGAGCGAACGCGGGCCGGCGTCGAGGATGTGCAGGCGCATCTGGAGCTGGCCGAAGAGGCGGGGGACAAGGGGGAGCTCGTCGAGGTTCGCAGCGAGCTTGAGCAGGTCGCACGCGCGGGCACTGATCTCGACATGCGGCTCAAGCTGTCGGGCGATTTCGACAAGTCCGACGCCGTATTCACGCTCAACGCCGGCGCCGGCGGTACCGAGGCCTGCGACTGGGCCGACATACTGCTGCGCATGTATACCCGGTGGGCTGAGAGCTGCGGTTTTGATTTTTCGGTCACCGACATCCACAAGGGCGAGGAGGCGGGCATTAAGAGCGTTTCGGCTTTTGTCCGCGGACCCTATGCCTACGGCTATCTCAAAAGCGAGGTGGGAGTCCACCGCCTGGTGCGCATCTCGCCGTTTGACGCCAATAAGCGCCGCCACACCTCCTTCGCCTCCTGTGATGTGGTCCCCGAGATCGAGGACGAGATCGAGATCGAGGTCAGCGATTCCGACCTGGAGATCACCACTTCCCGCGCCGGCGGCAAGGGCGGGCAGAATGTCAATAAAGTCGAGACGGCGGTCCGCATCCGCCATATCCCTACCGGCATCGTAGTCGGGTGCCGCGCCGAGCGCTCGCAGCTGCAGAACAAGCAGAACGCGCTGCGCATGCTCAAGGCCAAGCTCTACCAGCTCGAGCTCGACAAGAAGCGCTCAGCCCTGGAGAAGCATTACGACGAGAAGGGGGATATCGGCTGGGGGCATCAGATCCGCTCCTATGTTTTCATGCCCTACCAGATGGTCAAGGACCTGCGCAGCGGTCACAGCACGTCGCAGATCGACAAGGTCATGGACGGCGAGCTGACCCCGTTCATGCATGAGTACCTGGGCTGGGTGGCGGCGGGAAAACCCGACCGGAAAGCCGCCGCCGAGTAATTCAGTTAAGGTGCCAGGCAGGTTAACTGAAGCCTAGCGATCCAGTGCTTCTTCCAACGACATCCCGTGCTTTTCGCGCGGGAGCAGGTAGAAGGTCTGCTTGACGTAGCCTTCCCCGTCGGCCATAATCGGGCGGATCTTGACCGAGAACTGCTTGAGCTTTTTCCCGATCTCCTTGCGCTCTCCCTCGCTGAGGGATTGGAAGTCATGGGCGCTGCCCGGCAGGAACCTGGCTTCGTAGTCATCATGCTGCAGCACCAGCTTGTAGCCGGCCGAGCTCGGCGGGACGGTCTTGCGGAATTCGCCGTCCTCTCCGGTTTCGGTCGGATAGCGCTGGCTGGTGGCGATATCGAAGATCGCGACTTGTACGCCGGCGGCGGGGGCCAGCGTCACCATATTGAACACCTTGGCGCGGAAGCGCCACTTATCGTGCGCCGGGGCCGCGGGAGCGGCGCCGAGCCGTTCGCCCTCCGGGATGACGGCCGGCGCGGCGCGGCGCGATTTCCGCTGCGGCTTTTTCTTCGGGGCTTCGATCGGCGGCGCGTCGCCGTCTTCGATTTCGGGAGGGGGTTCGCCATCGCCGAAGCTGATCGAGGCTTTGCCCATCTCCTTGAGCTTGGCGGCCTCATCTTCGGGGCTGACGGGCTTCGTATCGCCTGCGGTTTCGTTCGCGTCTTCCATGGTCGGGTCCGGAAGTTCCCTGACCGGCGCCGCCACTTCTTCTACCCTCGGCGCTTCCGCCGGCGCTTTTTTCATCGTGACGCGCGAGATAATGAAGCCGCCGACAAAGACCGCGGCGATGATCACGTACATGATCGGGTTGCCCTTTTTTTCATGCAGCGGACGGGGGCTGAAAGAATCCAGCGCTTCGCCCCGCATATGCGGCGGCAGGGCGGAGTCGTCGAAGCCGCCGGGCGGGGCTCCGATTTCGGCGCGCATATGCGCCGGCAAGTCGTCGAGGCTGTCGCCCTTGGGCGGGGCTTCGATTTCGGCGCGCATGTGCGGCGGCAGGTCGTCGAGGCTGTCGCCTTTGGGCGGCGCCTCAAGCTCCGCCCGCATATGCGGCGGCAGATCGTTGAGATCTCCCTTGGGCGGCGGAGCCTTGGGCGCGGGCTTCTTCGCGCGCGGATCGTCCTTGGCGGCCGGCGTGGGCGGCGTCTTGGCCGCGGGCTTGGGTGGAGCCTTGGCCGGCGGGTTATCCGCCGGTTTCGCTGCGGGCGTCTCGGTGGGGTTGATCTTCGAGCCGTCCATCGCCCCCACGCGGCGGCCCGTGCCTTGGACGGCGATCGTGAAATCCCGTTTGCAATGGGGGCAGATATCGAGAGACTCTTCGATCTCTTTCCCGCAGCCTGGGCAACGCGTCATCATAGCTATTTAATTTTCTAACACCGAAACACCGGCAAGTCAAGGGACTTCCAGCAAATCTCTGTACATTTTAGTTTTTTCTGCAAGCTGCTTCGCGTCCAGGCCGGAGTTTTCCGCCAGCGTCAGCGACTTTAGGGCCAGGTCGTGCTTTCCCGCCCGGCGGGCGGATTTGGCCAGCTCCAGCCATATCGGCGCATGCGCCGGTTGGGGTTCGTCGCGAAAAGGCTTAAGCGCCCGCCAGGCCCGCGCCGGCCGTTCGTAGATCAAGTATAGGGAGCTGATGCGCCGCGCGTTTTCCGGCGATGGCGCATGCGCGGCTTGCGCGATGGCCAGCGCCCGCAGCGCGGCCCACCGCATTCCGCGCCGCTGTGCCGACTCGGCCGCTCGCACCCAGAATCCGGCACGCGGCATCCGCCGCCGGTCCGCCGGGGGGGTGAAATATTCCCCAGCGCCGGGCAGTCCGTTTGCGGCCGCCGCATCCTTGATGCGGTACAGTCCCAGAGTTCGCCGCGCTCCCTGAATTTTGTCCCAGCTCAGGCTCACGTCGGTCACGGCGGTCTCGACGACGGGCGTCAGCGTGCGGTCGTCCCGCATCCAGCGGCATAGGGGGTTGACATAGTCGGCCGGTCCCTCCGGCCGCGCGGCCGCTTGCTTCCAGCTCAGGGTAACGCAGGGCAGGCCGGCGTAGAAGAATACGTTCCCGCCCTGGAAGCGTCCGGCGGCCTCCCGGTAGCGCTGAATGCCGGAGGCGGCCAGGCTTTTCCCGCGCCGCCGCGCACTCATTTCGAGGAGGTCGCGCTGGTAGACGCGGTTCTGCAGCAGGTCCGGTTCGTCGTCCTGCGCCAGGTAGACAACGACGGCTTTGTCCGGGAGCTCGGCGGCGATGCGCTCAAGGAAGCGGTGCTCCTGCTGTGTGGTATAGAGGGTGGTGAGGAAATCCCATCGCAGCAGCGGGGCGCAGGACAGCAGCGCGGCGAGCAGCGCGTAAGGCGCCGCGGGATGCAGCGTTCGCGCCTTCCCGGCGGCGAAGTCGAAGCCGTATGCCGCGAAAATGATGAGTAGAAACTGGCTCGCCAGCGACGTGCGCAGGACGAGCGAGACGCAGGTCAGATGCGGGGCATAGCAGTACGCGGTCAGCGCCCATGCGGCGCCGAGCCATAGGGCCAGCTTCTTGTTTCGCGGGAACAGGCGGATGACTCCGACCGGAAGCAGCAGCAGGTAGGGCAGCGGAGTGTAGCGCAGGCTGAAGAAGGCGTGCAGCCCCTGCGCCCGCAGGTTCTCCCATTCGGGCGGCACGCCGGTCTGCGCGATGCGGGGATCGGAGAGCGCGAGGAGTTCTGTCGCTCGCGCGGCGAGCAGGGCGGCCGCGGCGAGGACCGGCAGCCAAAAAGCGGGCCGCGCATAGAAGCCTCGCGGCTGCTTCTCGCCGCATAGAAGGATGTAGGATGCCGGCAGCAGCGGCGCCAGCAGCAGCATCTCGGCGCGCAGCCAGGCCGCCAGGACGCAGGCGGCGAGAGCGAGCATAAGGTGCCGGGGATCGCGCGACCGCATATAGACGGCGGTCAGCAGGAGCGTCAGCAGCAATAGGGCTTCCAGCGGGATGAACATCGACTCGGTTGCGGCCAGGCGCGTATGGACGGGCAGATACAGCAGCATGGCCGCCGCCGTCAGGGCCGGCGGGTCTCTCCCGGGAAGCAGGCGCACGAAGAGAAAGAGCAGCAGGATGCCGGCGAGCGAGACGAGATAGTTTAGAGAAAAGACGGAGATTCGTCCGCCGGTGAGCCGCCGCATGAGGCGCATGATGTTGGAATAGGTCGGCCCGTGCAGATCGTCCAGCCCGCCGGTGTATAGTTCGGAGTCGATGCCGCGGACGATGCTGACGGCATGCTGTTCATGCCATAAGGCTTGCGGGACCCGCGGTTTGAGCAGAACGGCATGGAGTCCCCCCAGGAGCAGGAGCACAAGCAGTTCGGTGCGGGCGATTCTTGGCAGGGATTTTACCAGCGTCCGGCGCCACAGCAGCAGGCCGCCGCCGAGGAAGGCGAGGAGGCCGAAATCCAGCCAGACGAGGGCGATGTGCGGTCCGTTCATCATGTGGTCTAGTAGTTTGGTGTTTCTTCCCGCAAGCGTCAAGAGGAGGCCTCCGGCCGGCGCCATTGACGCCGCCCGGAGGCTCTGGTAGACTTCAAAAGAAGGAGGAGCCTATGACCAGGTTGGCGATGATCGCCGTTTTTTTCGCGTCGGTATGGACGCTTCCCGGTACGGTTTTCGGGGAGGGGAAAGAGGAGGGGCGTGAGGGGCAGAAAAAGCAGCCTGAAATACTCTCCGAGAAGTACCTCGAGAGGCTTGATAAACAGCTGCGGCTTGAGGATGAGCAGAAAAAGAAGATTCAAGCCATCCTGAAGGAGGCGACCCCCGGTCTCAAGACGAACTGGCAGGAGGCGCAAAAGCTTCAGCAGAGGATGAAGGACCTTCGGGAAAAGATGCAAAAGCTGATGCGCGACACGCAGGAAAAAATACGCACCCAGCTCGACGCGGAGCAGAAGGACAAGTACGACGAGCTGCGCGTGCGCATGCGCCAGCGCATGCAGGGCCGCCGCGGGGAGCAGGCGCCGGGCCAGCAGGGCGGCCGTCGGGGCGGTCCGGGCATGGCGCCGGGCGGCGAGCGCAACCCCAGCGAGTTCCCGCCCGAGCACTGGGAGCAGCGCCCGATGCCGGAGCGCGATCAGCTGCCGCCGGAGCTGATCGAGCGTATTAAGCAGCGGCGGCAGCGGCGCCAGCGCATGCAGCCGGGCAGCCAGCGCGATGTCCCCGAGTCGGGGGAATGGGATGACCGCAATCGCGGTCTCTTCAACGATCCTCCGACCCCTTAGCGGCGCGACGACGAAGATTAGGTTCGGCGCCGGAAAACAATACGCCCCCCCGGGATTTTCCCGGGGGGGCGTATGTTGTTAAGCCTTTCCTTTAGATAAGGGCCGGCAGGAAGACCAGCGAGACAATCGTCATCAGCTTGATGAGGATGTTCATCGCCGGGCCCGACGTGTCCTTGAACGGATCGCCGACAGTGTCGCCGACCACAGCCGCCTTGTGGGTATCCGAACCCTTGCCGCCGAAGTTGCCTTGCTCGATATGCTTCTTGGCGTTGTCCCAGACCGCGCCGGCATTGGCCATCATGAGGCCGATGGCTACGCCGCAGGCGGTGGCGCCGGCCAGGAAACCGCCGAGGGCTTCGAGGCCGAGGATCTTGCCGACGAGCAGCGGCGCAACGATAGCCGAGACGCCGGGCACGATCATCTCTTGCAGGGCGGCGGCCGTTACGATGTCGATGCATCGATTGGAGTCGGGCTTGGCGGTGCCTTCGAGCAGCCCCTTGATCTCCTTGAACTGACGGCGGATCTCAAGGACCATCCGGTTGGCCGCGCGGCCGACCGCCTTCATGGTCAGCGCCGCGATCAAGCAGGGCATGGTGACGCCGAGAAACAGCCCCATGACGACCTTGACGTTGGTGAGCTCGATGGTGAGCGGCTTGCCGGTTAGGCTTTCGGCCGTCTTCTGGAAGGCCGTAAACAGCGCCAGCGCCGTCAAGGCCGCCGAGCCGATGGCGAAGCCCTTGCCGACGGCGGCCGTGGTGTTGCCGATGGCGTCGAGCCGGTCGGTGATCTTGCGGATATCCTCCCCCGCGCCCGACATTTCCGCCAGACCGCCGGCATTGTCGGCGATCGGCCCGTAGGAGTCGGTCGCCATGATGATGCCGATCGTCGAGAGCATGCCCAGCGCCGCGAGCGCGATGCCGTAGAGGCCCGAGCCCGCCGCGTCGCCGAAGCGATGCGCGACGTAGATGCCGATGACGAGGGTGACCATCGGTGCGATCACGCTCTCGAAGCCGACGGCGATGCCGTTGATAATGGCCGTGGCCGGACCGGACTGCGAGGTCTCCGCCTGCTTGATGATCGGCGACTTGGAGGTATACCAGTCGGTCTCCATGCCGATCGCGACGCCGGTCATGAGGCCGGCGACCACGCAGAAGAAGTAGTTCGCCGAGCCGAACTCCTTGGTGATGACGATGTAGGATCCGACGGCGAAGATGAAGGCCGCGACGTAGGTCGACATGTGGAGCGCCTTGTCCGGCTCCATCGAGCGCAGCAGCTTCATCGACCAGACGCCGATAACCGAAGCCACCAGCCCGATGGTCGCCAGGTACAGCGGCAAGAGCATGCCGTTGGAGCGCAGCGTCGGGTCGTCCCAGGTGAAGGCCAGGGCGATGCAGGCGACAATCGAGCCGACGTAGGACTCGAAGAGGTCGGCGCCCATGCCGGCGGTGTCGCCGACATTGTCGCCGACGTTGTCGGCGATGACGCCGGGGTTGCGCGGGTCGTCCTCGGGGATGTTGGCCTCGGTCTTGCCGACGATGTCGGCGCCGACGTCGGCCGCCTTGGTGTAGATGCCGCCGCCGATGCGCGCGAACAGCGCGATCGAGGAGGCGCCCATGGCGAAGCCGTTGATCACCTCGGGGAGCGGGCTGAAGTAGAAGACGAGCGTCACGCCGACGAGGCCGAGCGCCGCTACCGTAATGCCCATCACCGAGCCGCCGCGGAAGGCGGCTTCCAGCGCCAACGGCGCGCCGCCCTGCTTGGCCGCTTCAAGGGTGCGTGAAGAAGCGGTCGTTGCGGCCTGCATGCCGAACCACCCGGCAAACATCGAGAACGATGCTCCGGTAAAGTAGGCGAACGCCGTGTTGCGGCCGACGAAGGCCCATAGTGCGGCGAAGACCAGCGCCACGAAGATCGCGATGATCTTGTATTCGCGCCGCAGGAAGACGAAGGCGCCGGCCTGGATCGTGTCGGCGATCTCCTGCGTCGCTGCGTCTCCGGTGTCCATGCTTCGCAGGTGGAAGTAGTTGTATACCGCCACCCCGAAACCTCCGATGCCCAGTACGCCGGCCCAGGGCAGCAATGTTGTGGGTTCCATGGTTATATTCTCTCTCCGGTGGTTAGAATTTCTCCGCGGGGTTGACCGGAACGCCTGGCCCCATCGTCGACGACAGGGTGACGCTCCGGACATATGTCCCCTTGGAAGAGGACGGCTTCATTTTTACGATCGTCTGCATTACGGCGCGGACATTGTCCACGATCTTCTTCGGTTCGAACGATTTTTTGGCGACCGCGAGATGGATGATCCCGTAGTCGTCGTTCTTGAACTCGACGCGGCCCGCTTTGAGCTCGGTGACGGCCTTCGCGATGTCGAAGGTCACGGTGCCGCTCTTCGGGTTGGGCATGAGCCCGCGCGGTCCGAGGACCCGGCCGAGCCGTGCGATGTCCTTCATGACGTCCGGGGACGCCACGAGAACGTCGAAGTCGAACTTCCCTTTGTTGATATTCGCGATGATGTCGGCGCTGTCGAAGAGGTCGGCGCCCGCCTTCTCGGCGTCCGCGATCTTTTCACCCTTGGTGATAACGGCGACCCGGCGGCTCTTGCCGGTTCCGTGGGGGAGCGCGACGGTTCCGCGGATCTGCTGATCGGACTGCTTGGCGTCGATGCCGAGCCGGATGTGCAGCTCAATCGACTCATCGAATTTCGCGGTGGCTGTTTTCTTAACGGTTTCCGCCGCCTCGTCGAGGGTGTGGAGCTTGTTGCGATCGACCGTCTCAAGTACTGCTTTATGTCTCTTTCCCATCTTATTCTCCTGTGACCTGCAAACGCCCCCGCTGTGCGGGAGCTCGGTCTTGCGTGCGTCTAATGATTAGGACCGAGCTTGGACGGAGTCCTTACTCGTCGACTTCGATGCCCATCGAGCGGGCGGTGCCCCGCACCATCTGGAGCGCGTTTTCGAGGTCGTCCGTGTTGAGGTCCGGCATCTTCTTGCGGGCGACTTCTTCGGCCTGCGCCCGGGTGATCTTCCCAACCTTGTTCTTGTTGGGTTCGCCCGAGGCTTTGGCCAGCCCCGCGGCCTTTTTGATCAGGGCCGACATGGGGGGCATCTTGGTGATGAACGTGAACGAACGGTCTTCGAACACGGAGATGACGACCGGGATCTTCATCCCGCTCTCCATCTTCTTGGTGCGCTCGTTGAACTGCTTGCAGAAGTCCATGATGTTGACGCCGTGCTGGCCCAGCGCGGGACCGACCGGCGGAGCGGGGTTCGCGGCACCCGCGGGGATCTGCAGCTTGATGAACGTCTTGACCTTCTTGCCTGCCATCTTGTACGTCCTCCTTTAGACCTTCAAGCGCCCCCGTCAGCGCGGGAGCTCGGTCTTGTATTCGTCTATTCCCGCATCCACCCCCGGACCCAGCGCATGGCGAATCCGATGAAGGTGAACATGAGTAAAATTTTCCAAAACGGCACCGTCGCCGAGCCGAAGACCCAGCGGGTAAACTCGGCCGAAAATATCATGGGCCACAGCAGCGCCGCCGCCGCCGACAGGAGCAGTATCTTGCCGAACAGGAGCGCCGCGATGACGAGGGCGGCCGCCAGCACCGTCAGCCCGGCGATGGCTTTCCCCAGCGCTCCCGGGGTGACGGCATGGTGCGCGAAAAACGCCGCCCGCTCGCGCTCATCCTCCGAGCGCCCGGTGGTCGATGTCACAACCTCGACGTCTTTTTCGTCCATGCCTAAAGCTTCTCCACCTGCAGGAAGTCGAGTTCGACGGGCGTCGGTCGTCCGAATATGGTGACCATCGCCTTGAGCTTGGCCTTGGGCTCATTGACGTCTTCCACGATGCCGATAAAGTGCCGGAAGGGCCCCTCGGTGATGCGGATGTTTTCGCCTTTCTCGAACTGCACCGCGGGCTTCGGCTTGGAGCCGGCGGACTCGGTGGTGAGCTCGAGAATCTGCTCGATTTCCGACTCGGGGAGCGTCCGCGGATCGGGCTCGCCGAGGAACCCCGTCGCGCCCGAGATGCCTTTGACCACCCAGTAAGTCTCGTTGTCGACGACCATGTCGATCAGGATGTATCCGGGGAAGAACTTGCGCTTCTTTACCCGCTTCTTGGATTTCTTGACCTCGACGACGTTCTCGGTAGGGATCAGGATTTTGAAAATCTTATGCTCCAGCTTGAGCGTCTTTATTTTAAGCTCGAGGTGCTGGCGGACTTTGTCCTCCCAGCCCGACTGGGCGTGGACGACGTACCAGCCGCGCTTGCCGCCGGCGATCTGCTTTTCCGCGGGGGCCTCCGGGGCGGCGGGAGTTTCCGCTTCCGGCGGAGTCTGTACGGCCTGGTCTTCGACCGGAGTTTCGTTCTTCGTGTCTTCCATTAAAGTATCCGTGCGGCTTAGTTGCCCAGAAGCAATCGCATGAACAGGGATAGGGCGTAGTCGACCGTGCTGATGTACACCGCGACCAGGCCGACGATGACCAGTACGACGATCGTCGAGCCGAATGCCTGCTGGCGGCTCAGCCAAGTGGACTTTTTCAGCTCGATAAACGCTTCGTTGACGAACTTCGCTGGGTTGGGAAAGTCTGCCATCCTATATTCCTGTTGCGCGGCGATAAAAAAATTCGGGGGCGCCAGGATTCGAACCTGGAGTCCCGGTTTTGGAGACCGGTGGTTTAGCCATTAACCGACGCCCCCTAAAACGGCGGCCCGTTCGACCGTGGTGCTACTTCGTTTCCTTATGGGGTGTCTGCTTCCTGCACTTGGAGCAGAATTTCTTGAGCTCCAGCTTGTACTGCATTTTTTTGACGTGAGAGAAATAATAGTTCTTGCTCTTACATCCAGTGCAGGAAAGCGTTGTAATGTGCCTATCAGCCATCCGCTACTCCAAATCAGTCGGTAATCTCGCCGACTACGCCGGCGCCCACAGTATGCCCGCCCTCGCGGATCGCGAAGCGCAGTCCCTGCTCCATCGCGATCGGCGTGATCAGCTCCACCGTGAACTCCGTGCTGTCGCCGGGCATC
>JBDRPD010000048.1:0-8210 GCA_043827405.1 Elusimicrobiota bacterium
ATCTGCCGCGCCTTCGCCGCAGCGCATAAGCTCGATCTCGGGCTTTAGCGCCGGCCCGCGCGCCGAGACGGTCGCGCCCTAAAGCTCGTCGGCGCTGGTCACGGCGTTGCGCCCCTTGCGCTTCGAGGCGTAAAGCGCTTCGTCCGAGAGCTTGATCAAAGACATGCGGTCGGCGGCATGCTTGGGATAGGTCGATACCCCCAGGCTGATCGTCACCCGCAGGCCTTCGCCGTTCTTCTTGCAGGGGAAGCTATGCTCCTCGACGGCCTTGCGTAGACGCTCGGCAAACAGCAGCCCGCCCTGGGTGTCGGTCTCGGGCAATATCGCCGTAAACTCCTCGCCGCCGTAGCGGCTGGCGATGTCGACTCCCGAGCGCAGGGTCTCCTTGGTGATGCGGGCGATCTCAATGATGACATCGTCGCCCTGCTGGTGTCCGTACTTGTCGTTGAAGCCCTTGAAGTGGTCGATGTCGAACATGACCAGCGAGAAGGTATTGCCGTAGCGCCGGGCGCGCACGACCTCGTCCTCGAGCCGGGCCTGGAAGTAGCGGTGAATGAACATCTTGGTCAGCCCGTCGGTGATCGCCAGCTCGTAGAGCTTGGCGTTCTGGATCGCCATGGAGGCGGTGGAGGCCATCGCCTCCACGAGCTTCAGGTCGCGTTCGCGAAAATCGCCGTCCAGCTTGTTGACGACATTGATCACGCCGATAGGCTTGTCGTCGACCTTGAGCGGAACAACGAGCATATTGCGGATATGGGCCTCGCGCCGGTTGGCAAAGCTCTTGAACTGCGGGGCCTTATGCCCCTCGTTGACGATCAGGGACTTGCCTTCCCGCACCACTTGTCCGGCCACGCCCTCGCCGGGCTTGAGGACGGCCTTGTCCTCCGCTTCCAGCACCTGCACATCGCCCCGCACCACCTTGAGCACGAGAACATCCGTCTCGTCGTCAAGCAGCATCAGCGAGCCGCGCTCCGCCTTCACCGCCAGCTTGACCTTATCCAGGATCGTCTTGAGCAGCTCCTCGGTGTCGTTCATGAAGCTGGTGGCCTTGGCCACGTCATGCAGGAAGTAAACGTTTTCGGTCATGACGTTGAAGCGTTCAGCCAGCAGACCAAGCTCATCGGACGATTCGACTTTCAGCCGCGTGCTGAAGTCGCCCATGGCGACCTTTTCGGTGCCTTTGATGATGAGGTTGAGCGGCGCGATAATAAAGCTGGCCATGATATTGGCCAGGATGACGGCGATGCCCATAAACACGACGAACAGCACCAGGTTATGCACCAGCATCCCGCGCATCTTCTCATGCAGCAGCCGCAGGCTGGTCTCGACGACGACGGCGCCGCGCGTATCGATCACCTGCCGGCCGTCGCCGCGCAGCAGAATACGGTTGCCCGCCACCAGCGAGTCGCGGGCGAAATAGGTGAGCGCCTCCGCGGTTTCGCCGCCGCTCAGCCGGACATCGCGCGCCCCCGCGGCCGCCGCGCGCGCGCGCGTCATATCCGGCGCGGCGAAGACGCGGGCGGCGGGGAGGTCCGGCTTGCGGTTTTCCATCGCGGTATCGTTGGAGCCGATGCAGGTTCCGCTCTGGTCGAGCACCCAGATATTCATAATCTCCGGGCTCGCCTCCATGGTCTCGGCGATATAGCTCTTGACCAGGGGAAAAGCGAAGCTGGCCATCGGGTCGTAAGCGCGCTGCGCCAGCGAGGCGGAAACCAGCACCGACTTCCCGCGAATGCCTTCGACGATAGCGTCCTTCTCGCGCAGGTAATTGGTGCAGGTGAAGGCCGCCAGCAGGAGGATGACCACCGTCAGGATGAACAGGGTGAACTTCGCCTGCAGTCCGAAGAAGGGAGGCCGCTCCTTCATTTTACGCCGTACGCGCTCACGGTCTTCTCGAGCTCGCGCACCACGTCGTAGTCGGCGTCCGAGGCCCGCACGAAGCCGTGCACGTTGTCGTTAAAGCCCGCGTTGAACCGCTCGAGGACCTCGCCTGTGCGCGCATCCTTTAGGCTGAGCGCCAAAAAAGCGCGGACGATCTCCTCGCGCCTGGCGGCGGAGAGCCGCTTGGAGATGGCGATCGGCTCGTTGGGTATGCGCGGCAGCTGGGCGACGACCCGCAGCTGCTTGATCTGATTCGGATCCTTCATGACCAGGCGCGCGTCGTCGTAAACGGCGCCGGCGTCCACCTTCTTGAGGAACACGTTATAGACTACGGAGTCGTGCCCGCCCAGGAACTTGACCTCCTTAAAGCTCTGGTCCGGATCAATGCCGCTCTTGAGCAGCAGCGCGAGCGGATAGAGGTAGCCGGACGCCGAGCCCTTGTCGACGAAAGCGAAGACCTTTCCCTTGAGATCGGAAAGCCTGGTGATGCCGCTGTCCGCCCGGGCGATGATCAGGCCGCCGTAGTAGGGCTTGCCTCGCCGCACGGGGCGCAGGAACGCGGAAACGCCCGTTTCCTGATGCAGCCGCAGATAGTTCTTGGTGCCCATCCAGGCGATGTCGATCTGGTCGTTCTCAATAAGCTTGGCCATGCGCCGGTAATCGGTCGCGGAGACGATCTGCACCTGGTCGCAGGACAGAACATTTTCAAGATAGGTGGTGATCGGCTCATGCGCCTTCACCATCTCGCGCGTGCTGCGAAAAGGAATGCGGCCGATGCGCAGGACGCGCTGCTCCTTGGCCAGGCGGACCCCGGGATCGACCGGGGGAGGGGCTTTTACCGGCGGCCCCTCATCCTTGGAACAAGCGACGGCCGAAGCCAGCAGAAACACCGCCGGGATTATCCAGCGCGCATACCGATGCATGAGAATAGATTAGACAATCTGCAAACTCTTTAAAAGCGGACAAATCAACAAGTCAACGCCTGGCCCCAGGGGACGGCTCTAGCCGTCTCGGGAGTGGCGCGCCAGGCGCCAGAGGACCAGGAAGCCCAGCGCCGCGATCGGCGCCAGCCCCAGCGCCAGCAGCTGGAAGGCGGCGGCGGACGAGAAAGCTTCGAATAGCCCGCTGATCCCCCACAGGATCAGCGTCCCGAAGATCATGGTGGCCGAGCCGAAAAAGCTCATCGCCTCCGGCATCTCCTTCTGCGACGGGACGCGGGACTGAAAGAAGCTGCGCAGCTTGAGCAAGGTCACCGACTGCGTGACCCCGAACGGTATCATGGCCAGCGCCGGCAAGGTCAGCGGCCCGAGCCACTTAAGCGCCGCCGGCAGGGCGGCGAGCGAGCCCAGCGTCGCGGCCGGCAGCGCCAAGGTCGCCAGCGCGCTCAGGCCGAAGAGGCCGAGCACGCTCCAGCGCAAAAGCGAGCGGCGCAGAGCTTCGCGGCGCGCGGCGTCCTCCATATCCTTGCGGCGGCGCTGCTGCAGCATCATCAGCACGCCGCCCAGCATGCCGCCCAGGCCGTATAAGCCCACCTGCCAGCCCGATACCGCCGCGGCCAAAGCCGCGTTCCCGCCGCTAACAAGCAGGCCATAGGCCGGCGCCAGCAGAAAAAAGGTAATAGGCATCCATACCGTCAGCAGGCCGTAGGCGAAGAAGGCGCTGCGCAGCACCGGCGAGCCGAAGACCAGCCGGGCGCCGCTGCCCAGCTGCTTATAGAAGCCCAGCCGCCCCTCACGGACGGTCGGCCGCGCCCGCAGCTCCGGATTTTGCGCCGGGCGCAGAACGAAGACGGCGGTCAGCACCGCCAGCACCGTGGCCGCGGGAAAGGCGAAAACCGCCGGCAGGAAGCCCCAGCCGGCGACCGCCGCCCCGGTGGCGATGGGCATCAGGATGCCGGCCAGCTGGTTGAGGGTCGTCAGCAAGGTCCAGTAGCGCTCGAGCCGTCCCTGATCGCGGCCCACGAGCGCGGCGGCGGTGCTTTCCGCACTGGTGATCGTGATGCCGGTAAACAAGCCGTAGGCCGTATGCAGCGCCAGCAGCAGCGGCGCGCCGGCCGTGCCGCCGGCCAAAGACAGGCCGAGGCCGAGGATCATGGCCGCCCGTGCGAGGTTGGCCCCGACGAAGGTCCACTTGAGACCGGCGCGGCGGATAAGCGCGGGCGCGAGCTGCCGGCCGACGATGGCCGCGCCCGCGAACAGCAGCGACAGGTGGGCGACCGCCTGAAATGATCCCGCCGCCTGCTGGATGACCAGCGGCATGGCGGTGCGCAGGGCGGAAGCGCCGACCTGCATCATCACCCCGGCCGCGATAAAGAGCAGCGCCGCCCGGCCGATGCCGCGGCCGCGCTGCGCGCCGCCGTCCGCGGCGGGACTCGAGGGTATCGGCGGCGAGTACTCGGCGCCGGCGGCATCGCAGCTGAACGGGGTATGCAGCGCCGGCAGCCGCGCGCCGTTTACCCGAACAGGAGCGCCGCCCTGCTTGTCCCCGAAAGCCGCTTTCAGCTCGCGCAGGCGCAGCCGGAGCCGTGGGCGGCCGCCTTGAAACAGCTTAAACGCCGGAGCCGGAACGGCAGCGAGGATTTCCGCCGCCGTGAGCGGTACCGATTTTTGCGCCGGCAGGCGGCGCGCTTGGACGCCCGCCTTGCGCACTTCCACGGTTCGCACAGCTCGCGGGCTGGGTGTTCCTTTATATTGCGCCCGCGGTGCGGCAAGCGAAGGCAGCGTGGAACCGAGCGCAGGAACAGCGAGCGCGCTGTCGTAATTGGATGCGGAGGGGGAAGCGTAGAGCCCGCTCCCGGCGGAAACGGCGCTGACCGGCGCCGCTACGCCGCGTACCGGTGCCGCGACGACAGCGGCGCCGGCGGCATAGGCGCCGAGGCCCGGCGAGGCCAAACAGACGGCCGCTGCGAGGAAAGCGGCGGCGGTCCGCCTGAGGCGAGTTCGGATGGACACCAAAGAGTATTTTACACCGGGACGCCGACATTACCGTCGATCATGCGGGGAAGACCGGCATAGGCCGATTGCCGGGGCGTTTATGGGCCCTTAGGCGAAGGGAAAGTTGCGGCAAGATACGTAGAATCCTCGTATTAAAGTGTCTTGGATTTCCCGCCATCCCAGTCGTCGGAGAGACCTCATGAGAATTCTGCGTTCCACTACGGCCCTTATTCTGTCGCTGTCCTTGCTGGCGCCCGGCAATCTATGGGCGAACGTCGCGGCCAATATCAGCGCCGGCGTTAAATCGGCCGGCGTTTCCGTCGGCGCCGCCGGCGCCGCCGGCGCCGCGGCGCATGCCCCGCTCGGCAGCCTGACCCAGTCGGCGAACCTCAGTCTCGGCCTGCCGGTCCTGCCGTCGCTGCGCTCCGCCCCCGGCGTCGCCGCGACATCGTACAAGACGACGCACTTCGGCGACATCAACCCCGTTCCGGTAAAGCCCGCCGGCTTCATCGACGCCAGGATGATCCAGGCCGCCGAGCACTTCCTCGCCGAGGAAGCCGCGACGCAGCAAGCCGCAAGCCGCGCTTCCCCGGCGGCGGAGAGCAAAGGGCTCTTTGCCGGGCTCAAGAAGAAGTTCGCCAAGCTCAATAAGAACAGCAGCCGCTACTCGATGTCCAGCGAGCCGTGGGTGGACCTCATCGTCATGTTCGACGGCAGCGCCAAGCCGATCAAGCAGGACATTCACCTGAGCCTCGTCGAGGCGCACGGGCGCTACGCCGCGCTGCATATGGCCATGGCCATCGAAGGGCTCTACCAGGAAGTCGAAGGCGCCGGCGTCGACGCCGAGACCCTCGCCGCCTTCCAGGCCAAACCCATCGCCGCCTACAAGCGGATCAACGCCGCCACCATCCGGCTCTCCGCCAGCAAGGCGGAAGCCTTCAAGAAGATCATGGAATCGCGCCATCACCAGGTCTTCGCCAACGAGAAGCGCGAGCTGGTGCGCCCCATCGAGGACGACCCGAACTACGGGCGGCACAACCTGCCCAAGAGCGCCGTGCTCTCGATGCCGGACACCCTGAAGCTCTCGACCGCCGACAAGGTGCTCGATATCGGCCGCGAGCGCTGGGGCGCCCCGAGCGCGCTCAAGACCATGTTCCGCCGCGTGCTGGTGCATCTCGGCCTCGACATCCCGCAGCCCAAGGTCGCCGTCCTCGACACCGGCGCCGACACCAAGCACCAGCTGCTCAAGGCCGTCAAGGCGGTCAAGAACATGAGCTCCGGGCAAAACGTCGACGACAACGGCCACGGCTCGTGGGTGACGTCGATGCTGCTGTGGTTCGCGCCCTGGAACCGGAACCTGACCCACTACAAGATATTCAGCAACGGCAGCACCACGCTCGACAATATTCTCAAAGCCCTGACGACGGCGGGCAACGACGGCAACATCATCATGTCGAACTCCTGGGGCTCGAGCTACGGCAACCCGGCCAGCCCGGACTCTCAGCTGGTCAAGAAGCTCGCCGAAGAGGGCCGCATCATGGTCTTCGCCGCCGGCAACAGCGGCAACTCCGGCAAAAACACCATCGGCTCCCCGTCGATCGTGCACTACCGCGACGCCAAGACCGGCGCCATGCGCGTGCTCGCGGTGGCGGCCACCGACCGCGATAAAGTGGTGACCGGCTTCTCGTCCAAAGGCCCCGGCAGCCGCGTGACCGCGCGCGGCGGCGAGTGGGAAGGCTATCCCAACAAGCCGGACGTAGCCGAACAGGGAGAGAACACCGAGGCCGCCTGGCCGACCAATATGCGGGGCGACCGCGTCGACCCCGAGCTCGGCAACCTGCGCGCCATCTCCGGCACCTCGATGTCGACGCCCAAGCTCGCCGGCGAGATCGCGCTGCTGGCCTCGCTCTTCGGCGTCACCGAGGTCGGCGAGAAGCTCGACATGATCGTCAACGCGGTCATGAAGACCCTCTCCAACGAGCATAACCAGGCGGCGACCGCGATCGGCGAAGGCTACAGCGAAGTCTACGCCGCCTACCAGGAGCTGGAGAAGATGATGACGCCGGCCGTCCCCGGCAAGTGGGCGGCCAAGGCCATCCGGCAGCACGCCCAGCCCGCCAGCGAGACGGTACGCAAGCCCAACCCCGGCGAAGTGGAGAAGATCGTCGACGAGGCCTTCGCGTTCCACCAGAAGATGCTGATGCTCGGCCTGCTCAGCGTGATGACGGTCGCCGTCGGCATCGCCGCCTGGATCGGCGCCGGCATGCTCATCGAGCTGCTCGCGCAGTGGTCGGCCGCCGTCGAAGCCTGGATCATGAGCGGAGGCGGGCTGCCCTTCTAAGACGTTTCTTTACTACGGCATCACGTACGGCAGCAGACGCCATCTCGGCGACGAGATGGCGTCTTTACTTATAATCGGCTATGATCTCCAGCGGATGAGCTACAAAGAAACGAACCGCCGGTTCGTGGTCGGCATCGCCGGCGGCTCCGGCTCCGGCAAAACCACTTTGGCGCTGCGCATGCTCGAGGAAAGCCGCAAGATCGGCATCAGCGGCCTCATCTTCCACCTCGACAACTACTACCAGCCGCTGTCGCACCTGAGCCTCGCCGAGCGCCAGGCCTATAACTTCGACCACCCCCGGGCCATCGACTTCGACCTCGCCTACCAGCACCTCAAGAAGCTGTGCGCGGGGGAGACCATCGAGCAGCCGATATACAACTTCAAGACCCATACCCGCCGCAAGCAGACGCTGCGCCTCGAGCCGACGCAGTTTGTCGTGGTCGAGGGCATCTATGCTCTCTACCCCAAGAAGTTCCTCAAGCTCTACAACTACATGATGTTCGTCTCCACCGGGATCGCGACCGCCGTGCTGCGCCGCGTGCGGCGCGACATCATGGAGCGCGGCCGCACCATGGACGGCGCCAAGCACCAGATCCTGTCCACCGTCCTGCCGATGTACGAGACCTACGGCAAGCCGACGCAGAAGAACGCGCATTTCTCCATCAACTGGGAAGGCGAAGACATCCCGGTCAAAGCCACCGAAGGCCTGGTGCGCATGGTGCGCGACTTCTTTCGCTAGGCGCCGCCGCTGCCATGGTCAAGGCGATATTCTTCGATCTCGACGGCACGCTCACCCAGGTAAAGAGCCCGTGGCAGCGCATCCACGAGAAGCTCGGCATGTGGGAGCCTGAGGGCGTCAAGCATCTCAATGACTGGCTCGCCGGCCGCATCGACTACGACACGTTCTTTTTTCGCGACGTCGCGATGTGGATGGGCCGCGAGCGGCAGGTGCTGGAAGGCGCCCTGGCCGGGATTCCCTTTTGGCCGCAAACCGCGCCGCTGCTCGCCGAGCTGAAAAAGCGCGGCCTGCCCGCGATCATCATCTCCAGCGGCTT
>JBDRPD010000049.1:0-44933 GCA_043827405.1 Elusimicrobiota bacterium
TAGATCGTGGAAGCGGTGCAGCTTTTTGCCACCGCGCAGGAAAAGCCGGACATCTACGGCTATACCGACGACGATGGGCGCAGCTTCAATAATCCGATCGCGGGGGAGATTTCGGCCCTTGAGTACTCCACCGGCAATATCAACACGGCCGGTATTCTGGTGACGCCGACCGACCTGGCGCCCGAAGAGGAGCCGGGGCAGCCCGGCGTGGTGCTGGCGACCAAGAAGGCGCTGGGCCAGGACGCGCCGGTGCTGCGCCAGGGCGACGGTTCAACGACCAATTCGCCCGATCCGGTCGAGATGCTGCGGCTGTCGATGGCGGTGCGGCCGGCGGCGGCGAGCCAGCTTTCCGGAGTCTGGCAGGGCCTGATCGTGCAGACTTACGGTACGCCGACCAAGCTCAAGGATGAGCGCATCGACGAGCTGGCTCTCTACTATGACGCCGACCTCGGCGGCGGCGACGGCCAGTTCGACCCGACCAAGGACGTGCTGATCGCCACCGCGGCCTATGATATCAGCTCGGCCAAATGGTATTTCGGCAGCGCCGTGCCGGGTGCGCTGGTGCCCCCGGGCGTCGACACGCCGTTTGACCAGAACAACCCCTCGGCCTCGACGGTCACGACGAACGCGAAGAACTTCTTCCTGACCGTGCGGCTGGCGGCCTCCGGCTACGGCGACGACGAGCTGCCGACAAGTCTCGGCCTGGGCATCTACGACACCTCCAGCGTGCTGCTCAAGCTGCCCAAGACCGTCGGCGTCGCTTCCAACAACTTCGACATCCGGACGGCGACCTCCGCGGTCCAGCGCAAGGCGGCCGACATCTACGTGGGCTTTGAGAATGTCGCGGCCTGGTGGGCTCCGCCGGACGGCGGCGGCCTGCCGACCGCTTCTTACAACTACGTGGACCAGGCGGCGGAGCGCGTGGGCATGATGAAGCTTCAGATGTGGACCAATGAGTTCACCGGCACCATCGGCCAGCTCACGATAAACCGCGTCGGCAACGGTCTCGATACCGACATCAAGAGCGTGCGTCTCTTCGTCGACAGCGCCTCGGACGGCGATGTCAGCGGCGCCAACGGCACCTTTGAGAAGGCGATCGATACCGAGATTACCGACTTCGCGAACCCGGTATCCTTTGTCAACGGTAAGGCGACTTTGGTGCTCGACGTAAACAACGCCCCCTTCAACGCCAAGCATCGCGGCGTTGAGACCACCACGCGCACCTACTTCGTGGTCTATGACTTCGCGCCGGGCGCCAATCCGGGTCTCGAGCACGGCGCCAAGATCGTTTCCGGCGATATCCGTTCCTTGGCCGGCAACGGCAATATCGTCTCCTTCCTGCCGTTGGTAACCTCCACCGTTTCGGTGCGGGCGACTTCCGATTTCGTAACCATGGATCAGGTTAACGGCGACGGCTGCACCAATATCGCGACGGGCTGTCCGCCGGCGAGCTCGACCGGTCCCGTGGTGGACATCCTGACCCAGGGCCAGACTTTCGCCCCGGTCGCCAAGTACACGCTGAAGACCGATGAGGGCTCGGCGCTGTGGTCCGGCCTCATGCTGGACCGCTGGATGCATTCGAGCCTGCAGGGCGGAGCGGTGGTGCTCGAGAACACGGCCAATGACGTCAAGGACATCCGCGTCTACCGCGACAAGGACGGCGACGGCCTGTTCACGCCGCCGCCGGCGGACGAGCTGGTCACCTCCTTCGGCAATATCCACAACTTCCCGAGCTCCAAGCTCGCGGTGGCGATCAGCTCGACCGCCCCGTCGCCGATCGACGTTTATGTGGAAAGCATGGCGGCCTTCTTCCCCGACGACGACGTCTTCCCGCAGGTCCCGCAGCGGCTGGTGCTCGGCGACGATCAGACC
Organism: Elusimicrobiota bacterium; assembly: GCA_043827405.1. GTDB lineage: Bacteria > Elusimicrobiota > Elusimicrobia > UBA1565 > UBA1565 > JBDRPD01. The sequence continues at coordinate 1,873 of JBDRPD010000049.1, forward strand.
GATGAAAACCAGAAGGAAGTCATGATCTGCGACGACATCGACGTCGCCAATAAGGTCTGGCTGAACTGTGAGCGCGCCGAGGGCGGTACGCAGCAGGGAACCTTCTCTACCGGGACCGTGCTCTCCGGTCCGGCGCGCCTGAAAATCACCGGTCAGGGCGGCGGCCAAATCATCGAGCCGGGCGGCGCCGACTTCTTCGTGGTCTATGACCTCAACGCGCTGGCCACGGTCGGCCCCTCAACCAACCTCGGCACCATGCTCCTCACCACCGACTACCTGCGGGTGCAGGCGCCCAAGCAGGTCAATACCACCAATATCGGCCTGTCGGGCGCTCCGGACTTCGGTCAGACGGTGCGCTTCATCACCCGGGTCGAGGAGTATCCGGACAACATCGTGGTGCTGGCGTCCAATACGGTAGAGACCGACGCCTTCGACCAGGAGGTCGAGACCTTCCTGCAGCAGCAGTCGACGGCGGTGGTGCTCACCTTCGCGATGGCGACCGACCAAGCCGACGCCTACTGGCGCTGGGTCCTGGTGCAGGCCACCGGCACTTCGGCCGACGCCGGGGCCCAGATCAACGACGTCCAGCGGGTCTCGCTGTGGCTCGACGTGGACGGCAACGGCAAGCTGCTGGAAAACTTCGACATTGAGCTGGGCACCGGCAGCTTCAATAATGCCGGCAGCCCCAGCCCGCTGATGGCGCGCATCAACCTCAAGGCGCCGCACCGGCTGTTCACCAGCAACTACGCGGCGCAGCATAATATCTCCCAGAACTTCATGATCGCCTATTATGTGTCCGCCAACGCCGAGACCAACGAGCCGCCGCCGAACCCCGAGCCGCGGACTCTGGGCGCGACTTTGATGGCCGCCTCGTTTCCGATCGGCAACCTGGCGATCGACGACGCCGCCGCCAACTCCTTCAACCTGGCGCAGCCCAACAAGCCGAACAAGCTGGCGGATTCGTCGCCGCTGCCTTTCATCGGCAAGCAGCGCAAGATCATCCCTTCGCCGCAGACCATGACGGTGGACATTATCCCGATGTTCGCCACCAGCACCGGCGCCTTCGAGTCCCCGCGGCTGGTGCAGGACGTTTCCGCCGTCCCCGTTGGGACCGTCGACGCCTCCTGGCTCATCACCTCGACGGCCGGCCTGCCCAACGGTGGGGCGACGACCTATATCACGGTCGACGAGGAGATCGTCAGCTACGACACCCTGGGCGATGTCGGCGGCCTGCCGGCCCTCATTGGGGTCGTGCGCGGACGGCTCGGCACCTCGCCGCAGGCGCATGAGGATACCACGGTGATGGCGCCCAATGTGCGGCAGGGCGAGATCAACTTCCCGATCGCCAAGATCAAAGCCTGGTCGTCGAACTTCCAGGTGCAGTGGGAAAGCCTGCGCATGCAGATGGCGGTACCGCCCGGGCTCAAAGTGGAGGACGACGATATCGCGATCGTGCGGCTATGGCGCTCAAGCACCACGGCGTTCGAGCGCAGCGGCCCCGAGGACTACAAGACCAATATACTGGCCGACGTACCGCTGGCCAGCGGTACGGTGCAAAACGGCGTCATCTCGCTATCGATCACCGACCCGCAGCTGGCCGACGCGCCTTATACCTTGGTATCGAAGGCGACGCAAACCTTCTATGTGTCGGTGAGCATCGACCCGGCGGCGCAGTTCTCGCACGAGGAGCTGCCGGTCGATCCCAACGAGACGCTGGGCCGCTGGAGCCCGCAGGTTACCGATTTCGGGCTGAGTCCCAAGCGGGCCAACCATTCGCTGGCCTTCACTCCCAGCGTGACCCGGACCCCGGCCTATCCGATTATTCCGACGATCAATACCATGGAGGTCCTGATGTCCGGGGCCTCGCCGAACTCGGCGCGGCAGAACCAGCAGTTCGTGCCCATGGTCAAGCTGACGGCGAAGACCGATCAGAATACCGTGCGCTGGGAGCGGCTGGCCGTCGATCGCGCCTTCTGGGCCAGTTCGAGCACCACCCGCGGCGCCATCGATACCGATATTACCCTGCTGCGCGTATTCCGCGACTCCGACGGGGACGGCGCCTTCACCAGCGTCGATTATGCGACCGACACCCAGGGCAACTTCCCGCACATGCTGTCTTTGGGCAATGAGAGCTACGAAGACCACTCCAAGGAGATCATCTTCAAGGTGCCGGAGGTCGTTACCACCGAGGCGCAGGACTACTTCGTCACCTACGACTTCTCGCAGTTCGCCGGCATCAACAGCCTGCACGGCCTGTCGGTCGACGTGTCGACCAAGTACACGGTGCAGGTGCCGCATACCGTGATCTCGAGCCCCACGGCGGGCTATACCACCAACCCGCTGGTGCGCATTACCGAAGTGCCCTCCAATGTGACCCTCGGAGTAAATGACGTCATCTTCAACGGCCAGCTCGCCAACGGCAGCGATAAGATCGAGGGCGTCAGCCAGGCGCAGGCCGGCGTATCTTTCCTGCGCTTCAACCTGACGACCGACCTGGGCACGGCGGTGTGGGAGGATATGCGTCTGGAGCGCGGCGGCGGCAGCCAGGATCCGAGCAAGCTCTTCGGGCGCAATACCAATGTCAGCTTCGTCAAGTTCTGGAAGGACATCAACCAGAACGACGTTCTCGATGCGGATGATGTGAATATCTCGGAGATCGAGAGCGTGCTGATGGTGGCGGTGTCCTCCGAGACCGCCCCGCCCTTCGCCCTGGTGCTGGCGTCCACCCGGTCCTCCGACGGCGCGCGTTTCCCGCCGAGCGGACAAGGACGCATCCTGATCGGCGGCGCCGAGCTGATGTCCTTCAGCGGCTACGGCGAGACCCTGATCGGTGGTACGACCTATCCGACGCTCAGCGTCATTTCGCGCGCCGACCGCATGGGCGACGGTCCGACGCCGAACCTCACGCATGCGGTGGGTGCCGAGGCCCGCAAGGTGGATGTCTTCAATCAGGAGGACGACCAGAACCTGCAGATTCTCGTCGAGCTGGCGGCCACGCAGACGCTCTCGCCGACCGCCGCCGTGTTCTTCGTCAGCTATGATATCGGCGCCACCGCGGTGAAGAACGACCAGGTATCGGTCAATATCCGCGACAAGTCGTGGGTCGGCGTCAGCAATCCCAACGACACCTTGTCGACCGTGCGGGTCAAGGTGTCCAAGGAGTTCCAGACGGGAAGCAGCGTCGGCGGCTACCCGTACATCGGCACCAAGGTCTTTATCACGCCGCTGACCCTGACTTTGACCTCGCGCAATATCGCGCCCGCCGCGGTGACCGGCGGCCAGTCGAACGTGGCGCTGGAACAGATACGGATGAACACCAGCTCGGACTTCGTGCGCGTCGCCCAGGTGCGGCTGACGCAGCTCGGCACGGTGCAGGCTCCGCCGTTCGTGAACGCCGGCAAGGGCGACGCCAGCGAGGTCGCGATCTGGCTCGATGACGGCAACGGCGCCTTCACGCCGGCCACCGATACCGAACTGGGCCGCCTGGTCCACAACGGGCTGCTCGGCGGGTCGGCGCAGTTCGATAACGGCATGGCGCTGATCGATTTGGCGCAGGGCGGCGTGCCCTATCTGACGGTGAGCACGGTGCCGTTGACGGTCTTTATTACCGCCCATATCGCTTCGCAGGACGTCAGCCTCGGCTCCACTATCGGCCATACGATCGGCTTCTCGCTTGAGAAGTTCAAGGATTTGATCGGGCCGAACTCGGCGGACATTACCGCCATCTCCGACGACGCGAACCAGGATCATATTCCGGCCCGTTCGGGCGTGGTCACGATATCGACCGCGGTCATCGCGCTGTCGAATTCACCGCTGCCGATCATGATGGACGAAAGCGGCTATCCCGCCTTCGCTATGGTCAAATATACGTACGAGACCAAGCTGGCGGGGCCGTGCGCCGCGCCGGACGGGACCGCTAAAACCCTCACGGTCGATGACGCCACCGCCTTCCCGATCGCCGGCGCCTATAAGGTCCGCGTGGGCGACGAGATCATGAACGTGACCCGGACCGGCGCCGCCACCTTCCAGACGGTGGCGGACGCCTCGTGCGCGCAGCTGGTCGGCCGCGAGTGCGATAATGAAGACGGCACCAAGCCCGGCGCCGCGCATGAAGCAGGGGAATATGTGTTGGGCGGCGGCGCCGTGAAGCCGCAGACGGTCATGCGCGACGCGAACGACCGGCCCATCCCCGACCGGTCGAAGTGGATCAAAGGCCAGCCGATGGCGACGTCGATGGCCGCGGTCTTCGACGGCGGATCATTTGAGCCGCTCATCGACATCAACGGCGACGGCGAGCCGGATAATATGGACTTCCTCGGCACGGGGCTGCGCCAGCAGATCAGTCTGATCGGCACCAAGGTGCCCTCGATCGACATGGACGGCGACGGCCTGCTCGATATCGATATAAACGGCGACGGCCGGCCGGATCTGGTGCAGGACGACGGCCAGGGCAATCTGGTGTACTTCATCATCAATAAGGAGGGCAAGCCGGAGCCGCTTTCGGATCAGGGGCTCGCGCTCGCCGCCTGGAGCGCCGACAACTCACAGCTGGAGATGTCCTGGCCGATGCCGTCCTCCACTCAGTCTTTGACCGGCTACGAGGTGGCCATCGGCGAGAGCTTCGACAACCGCACCAATCTCAAGAACTGGTTCTACGTCGGGACCAAAACCACGGGCACCCTCTCGGCGCTCAACCTGCCGGTCGCCAACGTCACGCACCTGAAGTCGTCGATGACGGCGACCTCGCAGGAGATATTTGTCGAGGAGACCTTCTTCGAGCGCGGCCTCCTTATCGTCGGCTCCGAGCTCATCGGCGCCCGCCGGGTGGGCGATCACTACGTCGTCGATCCGACCATCGCGGGCTGTCCGTCGGGCAGCGGCCGCGGCTGCGGCGGCTCCCTGCCGCAGGTCCATCTGGAAAACGAAGTCGTTTCCAGCGACATGGTGCTGGTCTCGGTGCGCGGCTTCACCGGGCCGCGCGCGAGCCCCACGGGCTATGTGCCGTCGCCGACGGGGCGTCCGATCCTCGCCTACCGTATTGATGATACGCCGCCGTCGGAACCGCCGACCAGCCTGCGCTCCTCGGTGGCGAAGGGCGACGCCAAGACCACCTTTACCCTCTCCTGGAGCGAGGCGGTGGACAGCCAGTCCGGCATCAAGCTCTACCATATCCAGGAACGGTCGAACGTTGATCCGGTGTGGAAGACCATCGGCATGATTCCGGCCAAGCTCAGCGGCACCAAGGGCGAGCGGCTCAATACCAAGTACACCGTGGGCAGCGCCGCGCAGAACCCGACGGAAAAGCCGCGCGCCACCGGACAATTCCTGACCTATCGCGTGCGCGCCTACAGCAGCGCCGGCACCCCGTCGGGCTGGTCGACAGAATCCGCGGCGGTGGCGACCTCGATCACCAGCGAGGTGATCGATAAGGTGTCGAACTATCCGAATCCGTTCGACTCGCGCAAGGGCGGGCCCGAGGGGCAGACCGTCATCGTCTACACTTTGGGCACGGCCTCGGATGTCGAGATCGTGATCTACGACCTGCTGGGCTATGTGGTTAAGAGCTTCCACTTCACCCCCGGCGAAAACGGCGGCCGGCAGGGCGCCAACTACGTGATATGGGACGGCCATAACGGTATGGGGCGGCCGGTGGCCAAGGGCGGCTACATCGCCCGCATCAAGGTCGGCTCGAGCCTCGGCACCGCCACCATCATCCGCAAGATCGGCGTCATCCACTAAAAGCCTAATGGCCGGCGCTCGTCGGGATGTGACTTGGGTTACATTTTTATTCGTCGAGAAATTAACATTTCTGTGATGCGGTATTGAATTGTGTTTATAATTGCACGATATATTTCCTATTGACAAGTCAAGCAATCCGGTTATACTTAGAATGTAGTGTGGGTCGCGCTCCTGGTACGGGGATGGGCGTAAGCAAGGGAGCGTTATCGAACGACAATAGCTAACCCGGTGTAAGCCGGGGGCGCAAAGCGAAGGGCCCGGGTTCCGGGTCGCCTGGCTACCGAAACGAATGACCATTTTCGGACTCGGGGAGACGTCCCCGAAATCGAAAGGAATGCTCGCAAAAGCGCGGATGTGCGCTGTTGCGGGTGTTTTTGTTTATATAACGTCCTTCTCGCCCGCGCTGCCGACCCTCCAGGCAGCTTCCGAGGGCGGTGGACAGGCCGCAGCCTTCCTGCAGTACGGCGTCGGAGCCCGCGCCCTGGGAATGGGCGGAGCCTTCTACGCGGTTTCCGACGACGCAACCGCCGCATACTGGAACCCCGCCGGACTCGCCTACCTCCAGCGCAAAGAAGTGACCTTCATGCAGACGGCGCTCTTCGCCGACACCCAGTACGGATACTTTGGTTACGCCCATCCAACCGCGACCAAAGGCACCTTCTCGCTCGGCCGTGTCGCTCTGACGGCGAGCGGGTTCGAAAAAGTCGACGCCCTGTTCGATCCCGCGACCGGGGAGCCGACCAACGTCACCGCGGCCGGTTCCTTCCAGGACAGCAAGCAGGCCATCCTGCTCTCCTGGGGTAAAGAGGCGACCGAGACCCTGGCGTTCGGTCTGTCGCTCAAGAACATCAAGCGCCAGCTCTCCGATTCCAGCGACAGCTTCAATACCCTGGACGTCGGTTCCATGAAGAGAATGGGCCGCAACTACCGCCTGGCGGTCGGCGTGCAGAACGTCTTCAGCATGAAGACCGGCGATACCGATGACACTATCCCGGTCATCCTTAAGGTCGGCAACAGCATGAAGATGTTCAAGGACCGGATGCAGCTGGGCTTCGACGTGCAGAAGTCGCAGAGCTCGCCGCTTAACTGGCGCTTCGGCGGCGAGTACTGGGCCTCCCGCTGGTTCGCGGTGCGCTTCGGGCTGCTGGCAACTCCGGAGATCCAGGAAACCGATTTCGGCTTCGGCATCAAGACCCGCCGCATCGTCTTCGACTACTCGATGGGCATTCACGAGCTCGGCACCAGCAGCCGTATTTCGGTGGGCCTGCTCTTCGGCCGCTCGCGCACCGACCGCTCCGAGGAGCAGGTCAAGCTGATCATCGAGCAGGGTTTCGAGGCCTTCAAGGCCGGCGACTTCCAGCTGGCCACGCTGCGCCTCAACCAGGCGCTGGATGCCGCGCCGCACAATAATCAGATCAAGGAAATGGCGGCGCGGCTGCAGACGGTGGTCGGCTTCGTGCCGCAGGCGCTGGGCGGCGAGGAGTTCCAGACCTTCGTGCGCAAGGGCGTCATCTCCTACGTGGACGGCCGCGACATCAAGGGTTCGGTCAACGCCCTGCGCTACGCCTACAATATGAAGCCCGAGGATGAGACGCTCCTCAAGCTTCTCAACTACATCGAGAAGGAGGCGAAGGTCGGCGAGATTACCCGCAATGTCCAAGGCGTGCAGCGCTTCACCTTCGTCGATCAGAAGCTTTACGACGCGCGCCAGGCCATCTACGACGGCAAGTACGATCTGGCGATCCGCCGCATCCAGGACGTTCTGGATCTCGAGCCCAACAACATCACCGCTCTCGAGATCATGGGCTCCGCTTTCTTCCTGATGGAGGACAAGGCCAAGGCCCGGGCCGTTTGGAGCCGCGTTCTGGAGATCGATCCGGAAAATAAAGTCGTCTCACAGTTCATCAAGCAGGCGTCCAACTAGCGATGGCGACCGCAGACCGGCCGGACAGCCCACCGAAAGAGACGGTTATGGTCGTTATTAAGGATGGCCGCAAACGGCGGCCATTCTCCGTATTGAAAATTTAACAACGTATGCTTACACTTTGGAGGCAGGACAGGGTTTCGACAACGATGCTGATAAATAGAGTGACATCGCTTCTGCTCGCATGCTGTCTGCTGCCTTGGCAGGCATGGGCGGAGCTGCAGCCGCCGAACCTTGATCTCCTGAAGATGCGCGACGAGGTCAAGCGGGAAGCGCAGTCACGGATTCAGACGGAGATTCTCGATCGGGTCCTGGGCCAGAACAAGGCCTCCGTCTTTGTCGACCTCGAGCTGTCGCTGCGGGCTCGCCGGCGCGAGAACCTGAAGGGCGGCGCGGGCAAGACCGAGGAGTACAAGGCCAAGGGAGAAAAGCAGGGCGCCATCCCTACCGACATGTTCCTGCCGGGGGTGCCGCGGCCCAAGACGGTGACGCCGAAGAAGGAGATGGAAATCCCGGAGGCGGCCCAGGGGCGGACCGCCGAACTCTCCAAGGTCGAGCAGGAGGAGATCCATACCCAGGAAGTCCAGATCAAGGACTTCAAGGCGACGGTCATCCACGACAAGGGCTTGTCTCCCAAGAAGCGCGACGAAGTGCGGGCGCTTATCCTCGATGCCATGAGCGAGTACGAGATGGTGCCCGAGAACGTGATTTTCCGGGAGGCCGAATACTATTCGGCGGGGGAGAAGCCCTGGAAGCAGAAGCTGCTCGACGATCTAAAGGAGCCCAAGGTCTTTATCCCGCTGCTTTACGCCCTGCTGACTTTGCTGCTGCTGCTGTTTTTGTTCGGCCCGCTGCGGAGCTTCTTCCGGCGCTACACCGAGGCGCTGGCCGCCAAGCCCGCCGCCGAAGTGAACATCGAGTCGAATATCACGCCGCCGGATGACGAAGAGGAGGGCGGCGCCGGCGGGGGGGGAGGCGGCGGCACGGAGGACGGCAAGCTCGACATCATGATCGGCCGCAAGCCGCCCGAGCCGCCGCCTGATCCGGAGTCGGAAGAGGAGGACGATATGGCGAAGATGGAACCCTTTGCCTATATTACCGAAGAGAACCTTAAGCGGCTGGCGAACCTGTTTCTGCTGCGGCGGGAGGAGCCGTGGCTGATCGCGGTGGTCCTGAGCTATCTGCAGCCCGAATTCGCCCGTGAGGTGCTGGCCTCCCTTCCGGTGGAGATCCAGTCGAAAGTGGCGATGGAGGCGCTCAAGGTGCGCCAGGTGACGCGCGAGCAGGTGCGCGCCATCGACGAGGATATTAAGGAGAACGTGGAGTTCGTGGTCGGCGGCATCGAGCGGCTTACCCGCATGCTCGAGGAGAGCGATCCGGCGACCCGGATGAATATTCTCGAGTCGCTCAAGAACGAGAAGCCGGTGGTCTATGAGCATGTGCGGCGCTCCATCCTGCTGTTCGAAGACGTCGTTGAGTTTCCCGACAAGGAAATGCAGATCATCGTGCGCGAGCTCAAGACCGAGGATATGGCCAAGGCGCTGCAGAACTGCACGCCGGAGGTGGTCGACAAGTTCTTCAAGAATATGTCGGCGAACGCGGCGTCGCTGCTCAAGGAGTCCATGGAGTTCATGAAGGACCTGACGCCGACGCAGATCGAGGACGAGCGCGGGAAAATACTTGATACCGTCAAGACGTTGGAGAAAGAGGGCAAGGTCAATATTCGCTCCGGCGGCGACCTGGGCAGCTACCAGGAGGTTTTGGCGACCGATGACGAGCGCGGCAAGAAGTATGAGGCGGTCGAGAAGGAAGAGCCCAAGGTCGAGCTCAACCCCGAAGAAGCGAAGAAGTACTTTGATGCCGGGGTATCCTCTTATGAGGAAGGCAAGCAGGATGAGGCGCTCGAGTACTTCCGCCAGGCGGTCGATTACGATCCCGACCTGTGGGAGGCCGCGCAGTATATGGGAACGATTTTGAGCGAGATGGGACGCACCTCCGAGGCGCTTATGTATTACGAGAAGGTCTTGGAGAAGCATCCGGACCAGGAGCTGCAGGCCTGGGTGGACGCGCAGAAGACGCAGGCGCAGTCGTAGCCCGTTTTATACCACGCCGAGGAAGACATCCGCTGCCCTGAACGGGCGGCGCAGAGAGTGATATCGCCATGGCTGATGAATCGATATTCGACCACTATCCTCCGCCCCCTCCGGGCGGACCGCCGGCGCCGTCCGGCCGGCCGCCGGGTCCGCCGCCTCCACCGCGGTCCCGTCCGGGCCTGCCGCCGGGGCCGCCCCGGGGCGGCCTGGGGCTGCCGCCGGCGCCCCCGCCCCCGCGCGGGCGGATGCCGGGGCCTCCCGGCATGCATCCGGGCATGCCTCCCGGCCCGCCGCCCGAGGATCCGCGCAAGCTGGAGCTTGAGGAAAAGGTCCAGCAGCTGGAAAAGAAGCTCGAGAAGGAGCATGAGCAGGTCCTGCTTGCCAGCCTGAAGTCCCAGGAAGAGAAGGCGATCGCCGCCCGCGTCGAGACCTCGATAAAGGATATTCAGGACAAGCTGCGGCGCGACCGGCGCGAGGCGGAGAACGAGGAGGTGCGTCTCAAGCTCGAGACCAAGATCACGGAGCTGGAGAGCCGGCTGGTCCAGGAGCGGGAGACCTGGGTTTCGACGCTCAAGAACCAGATGGCTTCCCGGGAGGGCCAGGACAAGGAAATCGAGACGCACTTCATGATGCGCATCCAGGAAATGGAGCGCCGCTGGCTCGAGGAGAAGGCGCATTGGCAGACGGTTTCCAACAATAGCGCCGAGGAGAACCGGCGCCTGAAGGAAAAGCTTGAGGGGCTGGAGAAGATCGACGCGGAGTACCAGAAGGTAAGCCACGACAAAGAGGCCCTGGAGGAGCGGGTTCGGGAGATGGCCCAGGACAAGGCCACGCTGCAGGCGAAGGTGAACGGCGCCTCGGAGCGGGAACGCGACTTCTTCCAGATGAAGGCCGACCTGCAGACCACGCGCGAGCAGCTGCGGATCAGCCAGGAGAAGTACGAGCGGGACCTCCCGGCCGCGCGCGCCTCGGCCAAGGAGCGTGAGCAGCGGCTGCTCAGCGACAACGAGCGTCTGCAGAGCGAGCTGGCCGGCGTCACCCGGCGCATTCGCGCCGAATACGAGTCGGAGATACGCCGCATTCGGGCCGAGAGCGAGGGCGAGCTGAAAAAGTCCCGCGCCCAGGCCGATCTGGCGGGCGCCGCCCTGCAGCGCATGCGCGCCGTGGGCAGCGCGCTCGAGAAGCAGGTCGCCTCCCTGCGCGCTCAGGCCACCGAGGCCAAGAAGCTGAAGGAAGAGATGCAGCGGATCAACGAGCGCTACAAGGCGGAGTTCATCGTCCTGCAGCGCAAGTGGCAGGACCGCGAGGTCGAGATTCGCAAGTCGGCGGAAGCCGACTTCGAGAAGCGGCTGGAGACGGAAAAGACCAAGATCAAGCTGCGGGCGCAGGAGGAGGTCCAGAGCCGGGTGATTAAGGTTCAGGAGAACCTGCGCAAGGACATGGAAGGGCAGCTGCTCGAGCGCGAGCGCGCGCTGCGGCTGGAGACGGAGCGGCAGGTTTCCGAGCGCTCCCAGAAGGCGCAGAAAGAGCTGGAGGATATGCGCCGCAAGCTCGAGGACGAGCTCAAGCGCAAGTCCGACGAGTACGCCAAGCGCGACCTGCACTGGCAGGAGCGGCAGGTCAAGTCGGAGACCGAGACCAATACGCTTAAGGCCGAGCTCGACGGCATCCGTCTGCGTCTTAAGAAGGAAGAGGAGCTCAATATAAAAACCGCGCAGGAGAAGATGGAGCTGGAAAAGACCGCCTCCGGCCTTTACGAGAAGGTCCGGCTGCAGCAGGCCGCAATCGATGAGAACGCCAAGCGGCTCGACGAAGAGGAGCGCCGTTGCCGCGCGCTGGCCAAGGAGAAGGACAAGTGGGAGCAGGGGCAGGCCCTCTACGAGGAGCGCATCGGCGACGCGCGCGCGCGTCTCGCGAAGCTTGAGGGGGATCTCGCCGCGGCGCAAGCCGAGGGCGCGTCGCTGCGCAGCGGCAAAGTCGAGCTGCAGGAGACGGTGGCGAAGATCGAGGCCGAGCACTCCCGCCAGCTCGAGACCTGGCGGCGCAAGCTCGATCTGGTGCGGCGCGACTATGAGGCGCGCCTTAAGAGTGTTGAGGCGGAGCGGGGGCGGGCGCTGCGGGATTTGGCCAATAAGGAAGCGGCGGCGCAGCAGCGGCCGGCGGTGGAAAGCGAGTCGGTTTTCGATAAGCTCCAGGGGATATGGAAAAAGAAGGACAGCCCGCAGCGGCCCGAGCCCCCGGCGCCGCCGATGATCGGGTCGGTCTAGCCGGTTTCTGTAATGCGTGCTATAGTGAGGGTCACTCACGGTAGAGGACAGGAATGATAAAGCTGACGAGATTGAACGGAGAGCCGTTCACGCTCAACGCGGAGCTCATCGAGACGCTCGAGCCTGCGCCCAAGAGCACGGTCGTCCATCTGGCGACCAACAACCGATACAACGTTTTGGAGTCGGTGGACGATATTACGGGAAAGGTGATAGAGTACCGTCGGAAAGTCAACGCGGAATCCAAGGGATTCAACGCGATTCGGGGTTTCGAGAGGACGTGATTAGAGAGGGCTCGCCATGGATTTAGGGACCATATTCGGCATCCTGATGTTCGCCGGGCTCGCCGGCGGCGCCATCATCCATTCAGAGGGCCTTGCGGGATTCAAGCCGTTTCTGAACGCCGAGGCTTTTCTCATCGTTATGGGCGGGACCTTCTGCGCGACGCTCGTCAACTTTCCCCTGAAACACGTGCTGGGACTGGGCAAGATCGTGCGCAAGGTGATGTTTCAGGTCAAAGAGGATACCACGAATATCGTCAGCGTCTTCGTGACCCTGGCGCAAAAGGCCAAGCGCGAGGGTTTTTTGGCTCTGCAGGAGGACGTCGACGCCTTAAATGACGACTTCATCAAGCGCGGCATTCAGCTGGTGATCGACGGCGCGGATCAGGAATTCATCCGCAATATGCTGGAGACCGAGATCGGCTTCATCCGTGAGCGCCATAAGGGCGGCCAGGAGATCTTCGCGGCGCTGGGCACCTATGCCCCCTGCTTCGGCATTATCGGCACCGTTCTCGGCATGATCCTGATGCTGAGCTCGATCGAAGACGTCTCGGCGGTGCCGCGCCGGATGGCGCTGGCGCTCTCCGCCGCCTTCTTCGGCCTCGGTTCCGGCTATCTGATCTTTCTGCCGATGAGCGGCAAGCTGAAGACCCGCTCGGAGGAAGAGCTGCTGATCAAGGAAATCGTGATCCGCGGCGTCCTGCTGCTGCAGAGCGGCGCTACCCCGACCGTGGTGGAAGCGAATCTGAAGGCTTATCTCGAGCCCTCCAAGCGCGTGCTCGTGCGCCTGGATGAGGGGGAGGCGGCTCCGCCTCCGGCGGCCTAGCGTATGGCGCTTAAGCCGCCCAAGGGCTGCATTGATGAGTCGGATCCCCGGGTCGCGCAGTTCGGCCACCCGGCGCCGGCCTGGCTTTTCCCTTACGCCGACCTCATGACCGAACTCGTCTGCTTTTTCGTCATCCTCTATGCCTTGTCGGCGGCTCTCGATCCGGCCGCGCAGAAAGGCAAGGAGGAGATCGACAAGGTGATGGATGAGCAGGGGGTCGCGGGCGAGGTTACGCTGACCAAAGAGGGCCTGCGCGTTTCGATGACGGAGGAAGGCGGCTTTTCGTTTTTCGAAAGCGGCTTCGCCGAGCTGACTCCGAAGATGCGGGAGACCCTCGCCAAGATGGCGGTTCCGCTAAAGGGTATGGCGGAGCAAAACAAGATGATCCTCGTCGAAGGATATACCGATAATATCCCGATCCATAACGATTATTTCTGGTCCAACTGGGAGCTGTCCACGGCGCGCGCCACGTCGGTAGTCGAGTATTTCATCAACGAGAGGGGCTTCCCGCCCGCCTGCATGGCCGCCATGGGCTTCGGCGAGCATCAGCCGAAGTGCAAGGAAAACAGCCACGAATGCCGCAGCCGCAACCGGCGGGTCGAGTTTTTAGTGCGCAGCCCCGGCCTGGGCACCAATATATGCTCCGGCAAGCCCACACCAAAGCCCGCGCCCAAGGCTGAGCGGGGCCCGCCCGCGCAGGAGAAGAAGGAGACATGAAACATTATTGGATACTGATCCTTCCCGTCGCGGCGCTGGCGCTGGCCGGGAGCGGCTGCGGCAGCATGCAGCTGGGCAAGGCCAGCAAGAAAAAGGTTGTGCTCAAGGACTTCGCGGAAGGCCGCGTCGAGCAGGTGGCTATTACCGACCGCCTGACGGGCGCCAAGGAGATGCTGTTCGTCTCGATGCCCAAGAAATCGCTTTTTCTCGAGGGCTATATCGTGGGCGCCGTGACCGACTACGACGACAAGCCGATCGAGGGGGTGGTGGTGCGGGCGGTGGCCGAGGGGGAAGCGAAGTTCGTGGCCAAGGGGCAGGCGTCCTTCCAGACGTCTTCCTTTGACGCCGGCGTCAGCGATACCAACGGCATCTACCGTATTCGCTTCAGCCTGCCCATCGTCAATAATATCGTGGATATCCAGGGCAAGCTGATGTATAACCCCGGCTGGGAGCAGGAACTTATCAACCTCGGTCAGGCCTATGAGCCGCAGAAGAAGGAGAGTCCGTTCCGGCTCTATTTCGATATGAAGCAGGGGATGATCGTCTTCGGCGAGGGCCAGCAGAAGGTCGTCGTCCGCTCCGCGATCGGCGAAGCGCGCGACCGCGCCGTGCCCGGCACTAAGGCGGCGGCGCCCGCCGCGGGGGCAGGTCAGAAGCCCGCCGGCGAGGAAGAGAACCTGTTTCAGGGTTTTGGTTTCGGCGCGTCACCTTGAGCGAGCCGCCCCGCGTATATCTGGACCACAACGCCACGACACCCGTGCGGCCCGAGGTGCGCGAGGCGATGCTGCCCTACCTCGGCGGCTCCTTCGGCAATCCCAGCAGCGTCTACTCCTTGGGCCAGGCGGCGCGGCGCGCCGTTGAGGAGGCGCGCGAGCACGTGGCGGAGCTGATCGGCGCGATGCCGGGGGAGATCGTCTTCACCTCCTGCGGTTCGGAGTCCGATGTGCTGGCGGTCTGCGGCGCCGCGCGGGCCGCGCATCGCCGCGACGCCGGCGAGCGCCGCCACATCATCACGACGGAGGTCGAGCATGAGGCGGTACACGGCGCCTGCCGCCTGCTGCCGGCGCGCGATTTTACCGCGACGAAGCTGCCGGTGGACGACGAAGGACGCGTCGCGCCGGCGGACGTCGCCGCCGCCATCCGTCCCGCGACCGCGGTCGTTTCCGTCATGCTCGCCAATAACGAGACCGGGACGATCCAGCCTGTCGGCGCCATCGCGGAGGCCTGCCGCGGCCGCGATATCCTGGTGCATACCGATGCCGTGCAGGCCGTCGGCAAGATCCCGGTCAGCGTCACGGCGCTGGGAGTGGACCTGCTGTCGCTGTCCGGGCATAAGATCAATGCGCCGAAAGGGGTGGGCGCGCTCTATATTCGCGCCGGGATCAAGCTGGAGCCGTTGATCGCCGGATTTCAGGAGCGCCAGCGCCGGGGCGGTACCGAGAACGTCGCTTCGATCGTCGGGCTGGGAACGGCGGCGGCCCTGATCCGCGGTGAGCTCGCCGCGCACGGTACGGAGCTGCTGGAGCTGCGCCGCCGGCTGGAGGCGGGCCTGGACCGCCTGCCCGGCGCTCGGCGGACCTGCCGGACCGGCGAACGCCTGCCGAATACCTGCCACTATTGCTTCGCCGAAGTCGACGGGCACCATCTGGTGGTGTCGCTGGACCTTGAGGGCTTCTGCGTGTCCGGCGGGCCCGCCTGCTCGGGCGGGATGACCGAACTGTCGCACGTGCTCAAGGCCATGCGGGTCCCGCCGGAGGCCGGACGGGGGGCGCTGCGCATCTCACTGGGCTGGGGCAGCCAGCGCGAAGACATCGACCGCTTCCTCGAGGTCCTCCCCGGGACGCTCGACCGGCTCCGCCGCGCGGAATAAGTGCCGGCCGCCCGACGTAAATAAGTAAAATAGGATGTTATGATACGGGTGGTAGCGGCGATGAGCGGCGGGGTCGATTCTTCGGTCGCGGCGGCGTTGACGGTCGCGGCGGGCTATGAGACGATCGGGGTGACGCTCAAGCTCCTTCCCCGCGGCGCGGGCGGCTTCGGCTGCTGCGGAGCGCCCGACGATGCGGCCGACGCGCGGCGTGTCTGCGAGCGTATCGGCATCCCGCACTACGTGCTTAATTTCGACCAGCTGTTCGAAAAAGCGGTGATCGATCCATTCGTGAGCTCCTATCTGAGCCGGCGTACGCCGAACCCCTGCGTGGAGTGCAACCGCAGCGTCAAGTTCGGGGCGCTGCTGCGTCTCGCCGAAGCTTGGGGCGCCGCTTATGTGGCGACCGGCCACTACGCCCGTATCGAGCGCAAAGAGGGCGCCGCGCCGCGGCTGCTGCGGGCCGTCGACCAGGGCAAAGATCAAACCTATTTTCTCCATTGCCTGACGCGGCGCGAACTGGAGCGCGTTCTGTTTCCGCTCGGCGATCTCCGCAAGGCCGAGGTGCGCGAGCGCGCCCGGGCTCTTGGGCTGCCGACGGCGGATAAGAAGGAAAGCCAGGAGATCTGTTTTGTGCCCAACCGCGACTACCGCGCTTTTTTGCGCGCGCGAGGAGGGCAAAGCGCGGCCTTCGAGCCGGGGCCGATACGCGACGCCGCCGGGAAGGTGCGCGGCCGGCATAAGGGCCTCGCTCACTATACCATCGGACAGCGTCGGGGTATCGGGGTCGCCGCGCCGGAGCCCCTGTATGTGACGCGCCTGGACGCGGACTCAAATACCCTGACCGTCGGCACCGACCGCGAGGCCCGGAGCCGGGAGTTCCGCGTCGAGCACGTATCGTGGACGCGGGGCACGCCGCCGGCGGAAAGCGCGGTCGGCGTACGCATTCGTCACCGGGCCGGGATCGTTGCGGCGCAGTGGGAGCCGGACGGCGGCGGGCTGGCGGTACGGCTTAGTGCGCCGCAGCGCGGAGTTACGCCGGGACAGATGGCCGTTTTTTACGACGGGGAGGAGGTCCTCGGCGGGGGGACTATCGGGGGGGTGCTATGAAGATGCTGCGATTGATATTATGCGCGATACTGCCGGCTGCCGCGGGGTGCGCGTCGATCACCGGCGGCGATACGGTCTCTAAGGAAACTTCGGCGGAGTTCGCCCGCGCCGAACAGCTCGCCGCTGAAAGCCTGACGCTGTCGCGCCTGCGTGCGCTCGAGCGGAGCCTGAGCGACTTCGAGCGGGCCGAAGGGAAGGTGCCGAGCAATCTCGACGCGCTGATTCCGAAATATCTCGCCGAGATCCCGGAGGCGGTGCTGGCTGTTCGCGATCATAAGGATTCCAATAGCGTGCGCAATTATCCCTCCGGCGTGATCTCCAACGGGATGATCAACGGCGCCAAGCTGCGCGACCGCGGGGGCTGGGGCTATGCCTTCAACAGCGGGCGCGCCATTATATTTGTGAACTGCACCCATGCGACGAGGGGCGGGCAGCCGTGGTATCGCATGGGCACGGGGATCGGACGCTGAGGCCGATATGAAGAAGAAGACCGGAGCGCGAATAAATGTTCTGGTGCTGTGCGGCGGACGGTCGGCTGAGCGCGATGTTTCCTGCGTGTCGGCGGCGGCGATCCTGCGCAATATGAGCTCCGCCTGCCGTCCGCTTCTGGTGTATTTGGACGGCGCCGGGCTCTGGCATCTGCAGAAGTCTGCCGACGAGTTCGCGCGGCACCCTGAGCCGTTTCGCAAGCGGTTCGACCGCAACCCCGTCCATCTTGAGCCGGGCGCGAAGTCTATGCTGGTCGTCGGCCGCCGCCGGCTGCGGGTCGATGTCGTATTCCCCGTCCTGCACGGTCCCTACGGCGAGGACGGCACGATCCAGGGGCTCCTGGATTTCTACGGCCTGCCCTATGTCGGAGCGGGCGTGCTGGGTTCGGCCGCGGGCATGGATAAGGAGTTTACCAAGCGTCTCGCGCGGGAGGCCGGTGTGCCGGTCCTGCCCTATGTCGTGGTATGTGATCCCCGGCGGCTGGGCGCGGCCCGGCGCTTGAAATTTCCCGTATTCGTCAAGCCGCTGCGGCTGGGCTCCTCGGTCGGCGTTTACCGCGTGCGCCGGCCGTCCGCGCTGGCGGGCGCTGTGCGCAAGGCGCTGCGCTACGATGTCGCCGTGCTCGTAGAGCCGGGGGTCGACGCCCGTGAGATCGAATGCGCGGTTCTCGGCGAGCGCGGCAGCGTCCAGGCGTCCGTCCCGGGGGAAATCCGTCCCAATGCCGAGTTCTACTCTTATGAGGCGAAGTATCTTGACCCCAACGGCGCCGAGCTGCTGATCCCGGCGCGCCTTACGGCGCGCCAGAGCGAGCGCGTACGAGCGCTGGCGGTGCGCGCGTTTGAGGCGCTGGGCGGCGGCGGGCTCGCCCGGGTGGATTTCCTGCTGGACCGGCGCACCGGGCGCTTGTGGTTTAATGAGGCCAATACCATGCCGGGCTTCACCGCCATCAGCATGTATCCCAAGCTGTGGGAAGCGTCGGGCCTCAGCTTCACCCGGCTGATCGACCGCCTAATCGGCTTGGCGCTGGTCCGGCACCGCCGGCGTTCCCGCCTGCGCCTGGTGCGATGACGCGGCCGCGCTTCTATTCGGCCGCGCTGCTGCTGGCGGCGCTTATCGTCGGGAGCGGCTGGGGGCTGCGGAAATTCCTCGCGACCCTTCCCTCCTACAGCCGCCTTGAGGCCTACACGCCGTCCTTGACGACGCGCGTCTATGATACGCACGGGGAGGAGATCGCCGCGCTCTCGATCGAGCGCCGGGCGCTGCTGACGCTGGCCGAGATCCCCGTCGATCTGCAGAACGCGGTGATGGCCACCGAGGACTCGCAGTTCTTTAAGCACTGGGGGGTCTCGCCGCGCGGCATATTACGCGCCGCTATTCGCAACTTTCGGGCCGGGCGCTTCGTGCAGGGCGGATCGACTTTGACCCAGCAGCTGGCCAAGCTGATCTTCCTGACGCCGGAGCGCAAGCTCATCCGCAAGGTCAAGGAAGCCGTGCTCGCCGTCCAGATGGAGCGCAACTTCAGCAAGGACGAGATACTGCAGCTCTATCTCAACCAGATATACTTCGGTCATGGCGCCTACGGGGTGCAGTCGGCCGCGCATATCTATTTCGGCAAGGACATCAAGGAGCTCACGCTGCCGGAGTGCGCGCTGCTGGCGGGCATGATCCGCTACCCCGGGGGATATTCCCCCTTCAAGTATCCCAAGCGGGCCGCCACGCGCCGCAAGTTCGTCCTGCACCGCATGCTCGAAGAAGGTTTTATTACCAAGGCCGAGCTGGACCCGGCGCTCGAGGTCCCCATTCCGGTAGCCCGGCCGGAGATGGCGGGGATCAAAACACCGTATTTCGTCGAGTATATCCGGCGCTTCCTCGAGCCGAAATACGGCTACGACAAGTTCTGGCGCGGCGGCCTGCGCATCAATACGACGCTGGATATGCGGCTGCAGGCCATCGCCGAGAAGACCATCGAAGAGGAGCTCGGCAAGTTCGACGAGGACGCCCGCAAGAACTGGGAGGCGCAGCTGGCGGAGGATGTCGAGGCCGGCATCGAGCCGCCGTCCGTCTCCACTTCGCCGCCTTCCAAGGTACAGGCGGTGTTTCTGCTGCTGGACGTCAAGACCGGAGCGGTTCGGGTCATGGTGGGCGGTCGGGGCGACCAGTTTAACCGCAGCGTGCAGGCGCAGCGGCAGCCGGGCTCGACCTTCAAGCCCTTCGTGTTCGCCACCGCGCTCAACGGGACCATGACGGGGATGACGCTGGTCGAGGACGGTCCGCTCGCCTATTACTACGACGGCCGGGATTGGCGGCTGCTGGAAGGCGCGACGGACCAGTTCGCGATCACGCTGGCGACCGCGCCGTTCGCCGGCTCCGAAGACTTTAAGGTCTGGGTGCCGAACAACTACGACAACAAGTTCCTGGGCGTCATCACTTTGCGCAAGGCCTTGGCGGTGTCCCGCAATATGACGTCGGTCCGTCTTATTGAGCATATCGGGCCGCCGCGCGTTGTGGAGCTGGCGCATAGGGCCGGCATCCGCTCCTACCTGTCGCCCGTGCTGTCGCTGGGCCTGGGCTCCTCGGTGGTAAGCCCGCTGGAGCTCGCCAACGCCTTTCAGACTTTCGCCAACGGCGGCATCCAGGTCAGTCCTTATTCGGTGACGCGCGTGCAGGACATTCGGGGCCGCATTTTGCAGCATCATGTGCCGCGGGAGAAGGAGGCGATGACGCCGCAGACCGCCTATCTGATCACGCATCTGCTTAAAGCGGTGATCACGGGCGGCACCGGCCGCCACGCCCGCGTGCTCAAGCGCCCCCTGGCGGGCAAGACGGGGACAACCAACGACAGCAAGGATCTGTGGTTCGTCGGCTATACGCCGGACTTGATCGCGGTGTCCTGGATGGGCTACGACGATTCCACGCCGCTGGGCAAGAAGATTTCGAGCAGCGCCACCATCGTTCCGTGGTGGACCAAGATAATGAAGCAGGTCCTGGAAGACTACCCGTCCCGCGATTTCCCGGTTCCGGACGGCATCGTCTTCCATAAGGTGGATACGCAGACGGGGTATCTCGCGCTGCCCACCTGTCCCCGGCAGGCGCTCCAGGCTTTTCGTGAAGGGACTGAACCTGCCGAATACTGTCCTCATGATCACGCCCAGCCCATCGTGCTCAAAGCCTCGTTTGACGTGCGCGGCGACATGCAGGAGGCGTTCGCGGAAGACGAGTCCGAGTTTATCGCCGAGCCCGTCGGAGACGAGGATGACGACGGAACGGCGCAGCAGCAGAAGCGGCAGCTTTACGAGGAAGGCCTGCCGCAGCTGCCCAGCGACGAAGAGCTCGAGACCCTGTCGGACATGGACTTCTAGCCCATAAGTTAAAAACCGGTACCTTAACAAAACCGGTACCTTAACTTTTGGGTTAGACGTAGACGCGCGGCAGGCGGGCGCTGGCGGAGGTGCGCCGAATCGGCAGTTCGACGACATCGCCCACGCGGGCCTTCGGTACGGCACTGACGTCGACTAGGACGTGCGCGATGCCGCAGCGGCCCACGAAGTGCACGCGCCGGCCGCGGAGCATGCCCCAATAGCGGAAGCCTTTGCCGAAGCCGATGAAGCGCTCGGCGGGCTCCATGGTCAGGCCGTCCGAATAGCCGACGGGGAGCGCGGCGACCCGCATGCGTCGGGGGGCGAGGTACTCGCTGGCATAGCCGATCGACCGGCCTTTGCCGACGTCTTTGATCGAGATGATGCGGGCGAGGAGGCGCCAGGGATTGCGCAGGGGCAGCTCCCTCGAGGTCGGATTGATCCCGTAGATCAGGTTGCCAATGCGCACCATATCCATCTGCCAGTGAGGGAAATCCAGCAGGATGGAGCTGTTGGCGCAGTGGCGTACAACGCTCGGGAGCGCGGATTTTACGCGGTACGCCAGGCGATGGAAGGCGCGCAGCTTGTCTTCGACTTCGACGGTGTTTTGTCCCGGGACATAGTCCAGGTGTGCTGACAGCCCGGTCCACTTCAGGCGGGGCAGGCGCGGCAGACGGCGGCTCCATTCGGGGATGTCTCGCGGCGGGAGACCCCAGCGGCCCAGCCCGTAGTCTACGTCCACGTGCACCGGAACGGCGCGTTTGGCCGCGCGCGACAGCGCGCGCGCGAGGGTAAATGAATCGATGGTGACCTCAAGTTCGGCCGCGATTACGGCCGGCGCTTCCGCCGGGAGCGGGGGAGCCAGCAGGATAATACGGCCGCGGATGCCGGCCCGGCGCAGGTCCAGGGCTTCCTGTAGAGTCAGTACGCCCAGGCCGTCGGCGCCTCCGATTTGCGCCAGACGCGCGATTTTCTCCGCGCCGTGTCCGTAGGCGTCGGCTTTAACGACGGCCATCATGCGTACGCCGGGCTGCAGACTCCGGCGCACCGTCCGGATATTGGCGGCGACGGCTTTACGGTCTATCTCCACCCATTTTAACGCTACAGATTTCGCCATGATTAATAAGCATTATTATAAGTTTTTCTCGGGCGCTGTGCATTTGCTAACATAAGCGCCTTCGTTATGAAGACTCTCCGCTTGGGAACGCGCGGCTCCGCGCTCGCCACAACACAATCGGCATGGGTCGCTGAGCGCCTGCGCGAATTGCATCCGGGACTCGCGGTCGAGCTGGTCACTATTGTCACCAGCGGCGACAAGTTCAGCGCCGCGATTGATCGCGGCGAAAGTACGCCTCTCCCGGAAGGGGGAGCGCCTAATGTCAAGGCGATGTTTGTTAAGGAGATCGAGAGCGCGCTGCTTGACGGGTCGATCGATCTCGCCGTTCATTCTTCGAAAGACCTGCCCGTTGAGCTGCCGGCGGGGCTGATCCTCGGAGCGTTCCCGCAGCGGGAAGAGCCCTGGGATGTCTTTATCGGCCGCGCGGGAGTCCGCTATTTGAAGGACCTTCCGCTGGGGAGCGTCGTGGGGACGGCGTCGCTGCGGCGGCAGATCCAGCTGGCACAGTACCGCCCGGATCTGAAATTCGCGCCGATACGCGGCAATGTGGATACACGCCTGCGCAAACTGGAGGAAGGCGCCGCCGACGGGATCATCCTGGCGGCCGCCGGGCTCCGGCGCTTGGGGCGCGGCGATCAGCCGCACGAAATACTTACCTGCGAGACCTTGGTTCCGGCGCCCGGCCAGGGTGCTCTGGCGCTTGAGGTTTGCGCCGAACGCGCCGAAGTCCGCGACATCATCGCCAAGATCGATGATGAGGCGACTCGCCTGGAAGTCGAGGTCGAGCGAAAATTCATGCGCGACATGGGCGGCGGCTGCGCCACTCCGCTGGGTGCGTTGGCGCGGTCCCGGCCCGACGGCGTGGAGTTTACCGTCTTCTGGTCGGAGGAGGACGGGAGCGGCGCGATGCGCCTGTCCGGCCGCTCGGGGAAGCGTCCGGAAGAGCTGGCATCGCTGGCGGAAGGGCTTCGCATCCGCATCCGTGAAGGCAGCTAATCCGCGTTATCTCGTTCGCGGCGTGCCGAACTCCGGCGCTTGGGCCTATCTGGCGCTTTCACTGCTAAAGACGAAAGGCTTCGCGAGCGAGCCGGCCGAACGGCTGGCGCCGCGACTCCAGCCGCCGCTGATTCTGGTTCGCCGTCATGAGGAGGACCTCGAGGATCTCGCCGACGCTCTGCGCGCCTGGGGATTGGCGGATGAGCCGGCGTACTTCGGCGCCGACGAGCAGGTGCGTCTTGCCTCTCAAGAGAAGCTGTATCATGGAGCGCCGGTAGTCCTGACGCTCGAGGAGAGCTTGCGCGGTCCGGGGCGGTCGGCGCAGGAGTACGGGAAAACACGTCTGGCGCTGCGCCCGGGCCTCAACCTCAAGCGCCAGGACCTGATCAGCCGGCTGACGGCGCTGGGCTACCGGCGGGCCGACTTCGCCGAGAGCCCCGGCGAGTACGCCGTGCGCGGCGCCATCGTCGATTTTTTCCCTCTCGAGCCGATGCGGGCGGTGCGCGTGCTGTACGTCGACGACCGCATCGATTCCCTGCGCGTTTACGATGCGCAGACGCAGGCGACCGAACCGGAGATGCTGGCCGCGGCCGCGGCGGCGCCGATCGTCGAGAAATCCGCCGCCAGAACGCTGGGTGAGGCTTTGGCGGGCGGCGGGCTGTGGCTGGCGGAAGAGGGCGTCGAGCTGCCCGCCGGCGCCGGCCAGGTCGTCCGCGTCGGCATCGCCGCGGGAGCGAAAGACGAGGAGCTGGATTTCGGCGCCCGGCCGGTCTTTCCTCCGGGGACCGAGGGCCTCCGTATTGACGCCGCGGCGAAGCTCTGCGGCGACCGCATCCGGCGGGGATTCCGCATCATGCTGTTTTCCATGAACCGCGGAGAAGACGAACGGATTCAGGAGCTGCTCGAGGAGCGGCTGCCGGCGGGAGCGGTTCAGTTCCGGATCGGTCCCCTGCGTCAGGGTTTCGAGATTCCCGGGCGCCGGCTGACCGCGCTGTCGGCCGCTGAGATTTTCGGCCGCTCCTACCGTACGCGGCGCGTTCTCAAGCCGGCGATCTCGCAGCGTGCGCGTGTGCGCTGGGGAGAGCTCAAGAAGGGAGACTTCGTGGTCCACGAGTTCTTCGGGATCGCGCGCTATCGGGGCCTGGAGGGGGTGATGGCCCTCGACGATCCGGTGGATGCGCCCGAGAGCTTCCGGCGCGAGGACGGGACGCGCCGTCTGGGGACCCGCGAGCCGGAGCGGCGGCGGCCGCACAAGGTTATGGACTGCCTGAAGCTTGAGTTCCGCTCCAATGACGCGCTATTCGTGCCGATGACCGAGTTCAAAAGCGTCCAGAAGTATATCGCCGCGGAAGGCCATCGGCCGCGGCTCTCCTCTCTGGACACGCGGAGCTGGAAGGAGGTTAAAGCGCGCGTGCAGGAGGGGGTGCGCGAGCTCGCCGAGCAGCTGCTCAAGGTGCAGGCGGCACGCAAAGCCGTTCGCGGCCATGCCTTCGCGGCGGATACGCATATGGAGCAGGAGTTCGCCCGCTCTTTCCCCTTTGAGGAGACGCCGGATCAGCGCCAGGCCATCGAGGACGTTAAGGCGGATATGACGGCGCCGCATCCTATGGACCGCGTTATCGTCGGCGATGTCGGTTTCGGCAAGACGGAGGTGGCGATGCGCGCGACGCTTAAGTGCGTCGCGGGCATGCGTCAGACGGCGGTGCTGGTCCCCACGACCATCCTGGCCGACCAGCATGCACGGACCTTTCGCAAGCGGCTCGCGGAGTACCCCGTGCGCATCGAGATGCTGTCCAGGTTCCAAACCCGCAAGCAGCAGCAGGCCGTCCTGCGGGAGGCGGCCGAGGGCAAGATCGATATCCTTATCGGCACCCACCGGCTGCTGCAGAAGGACGTGCGCTTCCGGCAGCTCGGCCTGATCATTATCGATGAGGAGCACCGTTTCGGCGTGCGGGCCAAAGAGCAGATGAAGCAGCTCAGGAAAACGGTCGACTGCCTGATGCTGTCGGCTACGCCGATTCCGCGCACCCTGCACCAGTGCCTGTCGGGCCTGCGCAAGGTCTCGCTTATCCAGAGCGCGCCAAGCGGACGCCAGCCTATCCAGACCACCGTTGAGCCGTGGTCGGAGCAGCGCGTGGTGGAGAGTGTTCAGGACGAGCTCGCCCGCGGCGGTCAAGTCTACTACGTGCACAACCGCGTGCGCTCTCTGCCGCAGACCCAGGAGCGGCTGGAACAATTATTGCCGGGAGTTCGTATCTGTATGGCGCATGGGCAGATGCGGGCCGATGCGCTGGAACGGACGATGTGGGACTTTTTTAACGGCAAGTACGACATGCTCCTGGCCTCTTCGATTATTGAATCAGGGCTGGATATTCCTTCGGTAAATACGCTGCTTATTGAGAATGCGCAGGATTTTGGGCTCTCCCAGCTCTATCAGCTGCGGGGGCGGATCGGCCGTGAGCGCCGGCGTGCTTTCTGTCATCTCTTGTATCCGGCCGACAAGAAGGCCTATCAGTCGTTGAGTGAGGACGCGCGCAAGCGGCTGGAGGCGATGCGCGACTTCGCGGACCTGGGCTCCGGCTTTATGCTGGCGATGCGCGACCTGGAAATCCGGGGGGCCGGAGACCTTCTGGGAGCGAAGCAGCACGGGTTTCTAAACGCGGTGGGCGTGGAGTTTTATTCGGAGCTTCTCAACGAGGAAATCCGCAAGCTTCAGGGCGCGCCGCAGGAAGCGGCGGCGCCGCCGCCGGCCCACCTGGACCTGACGCTTCCGGCGTTTATCCCCGAAGAATATTTGCCGGGTGATCTGGAGCGTATTCAGTTCTACAAGAGGATTCTCGCCGCGCCGCCGGACGAGGTCGAAAAACTTAAGCGGGAGCTGGTCGATCTTTCCGGCCCCATGCCGGAGCCGGTCGAGAACCTGTTTCATGTTCTGCGCGTTCGAACGGCGGCGGCCGCGACAAACATCCGCACGGTGGTACAGCGCGGGAGCCAGATCGAGATCTACTTCCGGAAGGAGGCCGCCGTGCCGGTCGACAACATTACCCGCTGGATGTGCGCGTACAAGGACCGCATCGAGTTCATCAGCTCGGAAGAGGGCGACGGGCTGCGCGTGATCGTGTCTGACAGAGCGCCTATCGACTGGCTGGGGGACTTTATCCAGGGATTAGGCCGCAAGTAAGCCGCCTGCGGGAAGAAATGTTAGACTATCGATCATGGGACGTGCGCTTTTTTTTGCCCTAATGACCGTGCTCACTCTTGGCGCCTGCCGCCGGGGGGATGAGGCTGTCGTCGCGCGTGTGGGGCGCGCCGTTATTACGGAATCCGAGTTTCAGCGCAAGCTGACCGAGGTCGCCCCCACGTATCAGAACTACGTCATGACGCCGTACGGGCGCAAGCAGTTTCTCGATGTTTTGGTGCGCGAGAAGCTGATGCTGCAGGCCTCCCGCGCGGACGGAATAGCCTCCTCACCGGAGTTTATGGATCAGATTCGGACGATACGCCGGGAAGAGGAGCAGAAGGTCGCCGCCGCGCGTGACTACCTGCTGACGAAACTATGGCTCGAGAAGCTCCACAAGCGCGGCGTCCTGAGCGTGACCGATGAGGACGTGAAGGATTATTTCCGCAAGCATCCGGTAGAGGTGCAGGCCCGGCATATCCTGCTGCCGACGGCCGAGGAGGCCGAGGCCACGCTGAACCGGGTGCGGCGGGGCGCCAGCTTCGCCATGGTGGCGGAAAAAATCTCCTTGGACGCCGATACGGCGGCCGTTGGGGGACTTCTGCCGCCGATGCTTTCCGGTGAGGTTATCCCGGAGCTGGAAATCATTTTCAAAATGAGCACCGGTGAGATCGGCGGCCCGGTGCGCAGCAAGTTCGGATATCATGTGCTGTTAAAGGAGAGCGCGAGCCGGCCCGCGTTCGAGACGGTCCAGGAACGCATACGCAACATCCTGGAAAAACGTCGTCTAGACGCTCATCTTAAGACGCTGCAAGCGTCGTTTCCCGTGGAGGTAGTCGATGCGCAATTTAAGTAATTTGATTCTGGCCGCGGTCCTGCTGCTGGCGGCAGGCCCGGCGCGGGCGAAAGTCCTCGAAGATGTCGTCGCGCGGGTCAACGGCGTACCCCTGATGCTGACCGAGTACCGAAAAAACCTGCGCGGGATGATCGACAACGTGCGGATCAATCTGCCGGAGATCCTGAAGGACGAAGACAAGATCAAGGAAATCCGCGAGAAGATCCTTGAGCAGATGATCGACGATGAGCTGATGGCGCAGGAAGCCGAGAAGACGAAGCTCTCCGTTCATACGCGCGAATTGGAGAAGGGCGTCCAAGAGGTGATGGATAAAGGGTTTACCATGGACCCCGCTACCGGGCGGCGGCTGACCGAGAAGGAGAAAAAAGAGGCGCTGGCGGAGGCGATTAAAGCGGAAGGGCTCAGCGAAAGCCGGTTTCGGGAGCGCATTAGCCGCCAGTTGAAGATCCGCAAGCTCATTGAGATGAAGGTTAACTCGGAGATGAAGGAGCCCGGTGACGAGGTTACCCAAAAGGCTTTTGCGGTTATTAAGGAGATTGCGAACGGCAGCACGGATGTGGTTAAGGGCATGTCGCAGGAGAAGGCGCAGGCCTATGTGATGTTCGGGGTTCGCGTCAAAAATGCGCATATGGAACGTGTTCGCGTCTCGCATATCCTCGTCAAGCTGCCGCCCGGCGCTTCGCTGGTGGCCAAAAACGAAGCGCTCACCAAGGCGAAGGCGCTTAAGAAGACGATCGACGGCGGCGGCGACTTCTTTGAGCTCGCGACCAACGAGTCGGATGACCAGGAAAGCGCGCCCCGCGGCGGCGATTTGGGACCGATTCTGCGCGGTTGGATGCCGCCGCCTTTCGAGCAGGCGGCTTTCGCGCTTGCCGTGGGTGATGTGAGCGAGCCGGTCGAGACGGATTTCGGCTTCCACCTCATACGCGTCCAGGAGAAGCGGGCGAGCGAGCCGCTGAACTTCGATAAGCTGCAAAGCGACATCAAGCAGTTTATTATGAGCATTGACCATCAGGAGGCTTTGCTTGCGTTTGTGGAGTCCCTGCGCAAGAAGGCTACGATCGAGAAGACGCTTCCCGCCGAATAGAATTCCGCCCCCACTATGCGGCCGACTCTCGCGTTCATCGCCGGCGATCCGGGCGGCATCGGCCCGGAAATCGCCGTAAAGGCCATGCGCGAGCGCGCCGTGCGGCGCGCCTGCCGCCCCGTGGCCGTGGGTCCGCGTGCGGTTTTCCTCCGCGCCGGCTGGCGCCCGGGATTGGCGCCCCTCGTCGACTGGGGCACGCGCGGGCGCTTTCCGCATCGTCCGACGGCCGCGGGCGGACGGCTGTCCTACGAGATCTTTCGCCGCTGCATGCACTTGTCCGCGCGCGGCATTATCGACGGCATGGTGACCGGCCCGGTGTCCAAGGAGGCCTGGCGTCAGGCCGGGACGGCGCAGCCGGACCAAACGGCGCTCATCTGCGCGGAGACCGGCGCGCCGGAGACCGGCATGATGCTGTTGGGGGACGGCTTGCGTGCCGTGCTGGTCACGCGGCATATCCCGCTGCGCCGCGTTGCCCGGGCTCTCGACGCCGCGGCGATCGGGAAAGCGGCGCGGCAGGCATGCCGCGCGATACGCGAACTGCTGGGCGTCTCCCGGCCGCATATGGGACTGTGCGCGCTTAACCCGCATGCCGGCGAGGGGGGATTGATCGGCGACGAGGAGCGCTCGCTGCTGGCTCCGGCGGCCGCGGGCTTGCGGCGCCGCGGTCTGCGCTGCGCGGGGCCGCTCCCGGCGGACGCGGCCTGGGCGGCACATGCCGCGGGACGCTTTGATGTGCTGCTGGCGCTCTATCACGATCAGGCGATGGTGCCGCTTAAGCTGCGGGCGGGCCGGTCCGTCGTCAACTGGACGATCGGCGCCCCGGTGCTGCGGACGGCGCCGGGCCACGGGACGGCGTACGATATCGCGGGACGCGGCACGGCCGACCCGGCCGGCATGATCGCGGCGGCGCTGTTGGCCGCCAAGATCGCAAGGAAGCGGGGATGACGAGCACCGCGCTGCTCCTGCTGCTTCTGGCGCTGCCCGCCGCCGCCGCGGAGAAGACTCCCGGCCAGATCGTCGACGAGGCGAATAAGCTGCTGCGCGGCAACTCCAGCCACACCCGCTTGACGATGACCGTGGTGACCCCCAAGTGGACGCGCGCGCTCGATATCGAGGCCTGGAACAAGGGGCGGGAGATGGCCTATATCCTGATCCACGACCCGCCGAAGGAAAAGGGCACGACCACGCTGCGCCGCGGCAGCGAGATGTGGACCTGGATGGCGCGCGTCGAGCGCCTGCTCAAGGTGCCGCCGACCATGATGCATTCCTCCTGGCAGGGCTCGGACTTTACCTACGAGGATATCGTCAAGGCGGATTCCATCTTCAAGGACTACACGCACCGGCTGGTTAAGGTGACGCCGGGCAAGCCCTACGCGGTGCACCGCATTGAGGCGACGCCCAAGCCCGATGCCCCGGTGGTATGGGGCAAAATTTTTTTTGAGGCGGGCGTCTATCCCGACGGCTGGGTCATCCCGCTCGGCGAAGAGGACTATAACGAGCGCGGGGAGCTGGTGCGAACGATCCGCCTGGGCGAGGTGAAGATCATGGACGGCCGCCGCGTGCCGTCGCGCATGGAATGTCTCCCGGAGCGTAAAAAGGGACGCCGCACCGTGATCCAATACCGGGAGATCCAGTTCGATATCAAGGTCCCGGACTCCTTCTTCAGCGTCAGCCGTCTGCAGAAATGACCGCCGCGTCTTTCGGCGTCCTGGCGGCGCTGGCTTGGCGCAACGTCTGGCGCAACCGGCGCCGCAGCGGCATCACCATCCTGTCGATCGCCTGCGGGCTCGCCGCCATCCTGTTCGGGCAAAGCCTCAGCAAGACGATCCAGTATCAGATGATTCAAAAGGCGACCGCGGTGTTCACCGGCCATGTCCAGATTCTGCACCGGGACGTTAAGGATATGAAGTTCCCCGAGGAGCTGATCGAGGATCCCGACGCGGCGGCGCGGGCGATCGAGGGGGTCGCCAATATCGCGGCCTACCAGCGGCGCCTGGCGATTACCGGGCTGGCCTCCTCCAAGACGGAGTCGGCGGGCATCCTGATCGTCGGCGTCGAGCCGGAAAAGGATCGGCACATCTTTTCCATGCACACTTATCTCATCGCGGGCGCGGCGCTGAGCACCGCCGCGCCGAATGGGATTTATCTCGGCGACAAGCTGGCGGCGCAGCTCAAGCTCGGCGTGGGCGGCGAGGTCGTGCTCATGGCCTCGGCAATCGACGGCAGCATGGGCGCCGAGCTGACCCGTATCGCCGGCATCTACCGCTCCAACAGCCATACCTTCGACAAGACCATCGCCTATGTGCCGCTCGAGACGGCGCAGCGGCTGCTGGCCGCCGACGACCGGGTCAACAGCTTCGTCTTCAAGCTTAAGGACTACCGGCAGCTGCGCCGCACCCAGGCGGCGCTGGCGCAGGCGCTGCGGGACCAGCCGCTCCAGGTCGTCACCTGGGAGGAGGTGGACGCCGAGCTCGTCGGCATCCGCGAGTACCAGGACGCGCTTATGGATATCGTCCTGCTGGTGGTGTTTTTGATCGTCGCGCTCGGCATTCTCAACACGCTGCTCATGTCGATGTTCGAGCGGGTGCGGGAGTTCGGCGTTCTGATGGCAATCGGCGCGCGTCCCGCGGTTATCCGCCGCATGATTATCCTTGAAGCCTGCATGATGGGTGCGCTGGGTTCGCTGCTCGGCCTGGCGCTGGGCGCCGGGCTGATCCTCTATTACCGGGCGACCGGGCTGGCGCTGCCGATCGGCGATTCGATCGGATTCTTCATGCCGTTTGAATCGGTTCTCTACCTGCGCTTCGTCTGGCCCAAGCACCTGGTCGCCCTGGCGGTGGTGCTTGTTACCAGCGTTATCTCCAGCCTGCCGCCGGCGCTGCGCGCGTCGCGTCTGCGGCCGGCCGAATCGCTGAGGCATCTGTGACCCGCGAGCTGTGGCGGATCGCCTGGCGCAACCTGCTGCGCAACCGGCGGCGCAGCGCCCTGACGATCGCCTCGATCGCCATGGGGCTGGCCGCGGTGATGTTCGGGCAGAGCCTGCTGCGTTCCTTTCAGAAGCAGATGATTGAGAAATCGACCGGCGTCATGCTCGGCCATGTGCAGATTCAGGCGCGCGGCGTCGAGGACCGCAAGGTTCCAGAGATCCTGCTGGCGGCGCCGGAGCCGCTGCGCCGGCTGCTGGAAAAGGACGTGCGCGTGAAGGCGGTGGGGACGCGGCTGCTGTTCACCGGCTTGGTGCACGCTTCCGGCGGGTCGCGCGGGGTGCTCATCATCGGCGTAGAGCCGGAGATCGAGCGAGAGCTGTCCATTCTGCCGGGCTATTTGACGCAGGGACGCTATCTCGGAGATTCGCCGCGCGACATCTTCCTCGGCGCCAAGCTCGCCGGCGACATCGACGCGCGTCTGGGCGAGCGCGTCGTCGTCATGGCGCAGTCCTTAAAGGGCGACATGAGCTCGGAGCTGTTCCGGGTAGCGGGATTGTTCGAGGCCGGCAGCACGGCCTATGACGGCCAGATCGTCTATGTTCCGATTGACGCGGCGCGGCGCCTGCGGGGCGCGGGCGGCGCGGCCAGCCATGTCGTCGCCATCCTGCACGATGTGCGGCGCGCCGAGCGCCTGGTCGCCGAGCGGCGCGGTGATCTGCGGGACCCCGAAGCGGTCCTGCTGACCTACAAGGATGTCGGCTCCGAGATCGTGGGCATCAAGAAGTTCCAGGATGCCCTGCTGGTGGTGGTCCTGATCATTATCTTCTCGATCGTGGGTTTGGGCATCCTCAATACCATCTCCATGTCTTTTTTCGAGCGCATCCGCGAGTTCGGCGTGCTGCGCGCTATCGGCGCCCGGCCCATCGTCGTGCTCCGCGTGCTGCTGGCCGAGGCTTCCCTCATGGGGCTGCTCGGCGCGGCCGGCGGGCTGCTGCTGGGGCTCGCCTTTATTCGTTTTTTCGGCGTCTACGGGCTGGAGCTGCCGCTCGGGCGCGCTATGGCGTACTTTATGCCGTTCGACGACCGCATCTACATGCAGCCGCAATGGGCGATGCATCTCAAATCCGCCGCCGGGGTTTACTGCGTATGCGTCGCCGCGGCGCTGGGCCCGGCCGTGCGCGCGGCGCGTTTGGTCGTCACCGATGCCCTGCGTCACATATAGAGGAAATATGGAACCGCTGATTCAAGTAAAGAACATCACCAAGATCTACAAGATGGGCGCCTCGAACCTGTCGGTTACCGCGCTCAGCCAGGTCTCCATGGATTTCGAGCGCGGTGAGTTTACCGCCATCGCCGGGCCGTCCGGCTCCGGCAAGTCGACGCTGCTCAATATCATAGGGACCATCGACATCCCGACCCGCGGCGACGTCTTCTACGAGGGGCGGCGCGTCTTCAGCATGAGCGAAAACCAGCTCGCCGACTTCCGGCTCATCTCGCTGGGCTTTATCTTCCAGGCCTATAACCTGATTCAGGTGCTGACCGCGCGCGAGAATGTGGAGTACGTGCTGGCCCTGCAGGGCGTGCCCAAGGATGAGCGTGCCGAGCGGGCCTACGAGGTTCTCAAGTGGGTCGGCCTGACGGCGCAGGCCGACCGGCGCCCGGACCTGCTTTCCGGCGGGCAGCAGCAGCGCGTGGCGGTGGCGCGTGCTATCGTCCACCGGCCCATGGTGGTGCTGGCCGATGAGCCGACGGCCAACCTCGATTCCAAGACGGCGCAGTCCCTGCTGGATCTCATGGCGGGGCTTAACAAGGATCGCGGCGTGACCTTCCTGTTCTCGAGCCATGATCCCCGGGTCCTGAAGCTCGCCAACCGCGTAATCGAGATTCGTGACGGAGAACTAAAGAAGAAGGCATGATGAGGTTCTCCCTGTTCCTGCTTATGCTCTGCGCCGGCGCGGCGGATGCGCGGGGCGCGGGCTTTGAGGCTGCGGGCTATCTCAAGAACCTTTATCACTACACCAGGGCCCGGACGACGCGGGCCCCCTACTGGAGCGATCTGTCGCGCGCCCGTGTTCGCCTGGATGCGAAGCTGCCGCTGGCTCCGGGAGCGAACGAGTGGGCGCCGCCCAGGCACTCCCTGCGCGCGCACGTAGAGTACGATCATGAGATATCCGCCGGCACGTTCCTTAAGTCGCGCGACTACCAGCTCGCCGGCTTCGGTGAGCCGCCCACCCATTTCCGCATGGAGCAGCGGGTCAGCTCCGGCACCGACGGCTACTGGCGCCACCGGCTCTACCGCGGCTGGGTGGAGCTGGCCAGCTTTGACGCCCATCTCCGGTTCGGCCGCCAGCGCATCGCCTGGGGGACCGGCAAGCTGTGGAACCCGACCGATTTCCTCAACCCCTATACCCCGACCTCGCTGGAGCGCGATGAGCGGCGGGGAGTGGACGCGGTCTACCTGCGCCGCGGCGCCGGGACCTACGGCCAGGGCGAGGCGGTCTACGTTATCGGCGGACGCTGGTCGGAGACCGATCTGGTCGGCCGGGCGCGCGGGCATATCGGGCAGATCGACGCCTCCCTATCGGGCGGCAAGGTGGCGGGCTCGACCGGCAGCTGGACCGTGGGCGGCGACGTCGCCGCCGATGTCGGCGGCGGCAGCCTGCACGGGGAGTGGAGCCGCACCGACCTGATCCTGCGCGATCCGTTCTGGAAGGTCATGGCCGGCTATGAGTACACTTTCCCGGCCGATCCGGCATGGGCGCCGCTCAAGGATATGTGGATCGTGGGTGAGTACTTCCATAATGGAAGCGGCGAGTCCGCGCCCCGGCGCTACGACCGCGGGCCCCTGCTCAGCGGCCGCGAAGTGACGCTGGGCCGCGATTATGTCGGGCTGGGCCTCACCAAGGATATGCACCCGCTGGTCAAAGTCGAGCTCTACGCGATCGCGAACCTCAACGACCGGAGCCACTTCTTCAACCCGTCCATAAGCTGGAACGCCCGCCGGAATTTGCATCTGCTGGGCGGCTGGCAGCGCTTCGGCGGGAAGCTGCTCAGCGAATACGGTCCCATCGCCAACGTCACCTACGCCCAGGTGCAGTATTTTTTCTAGGGTTCCGCCCGGACGGCCGCGTCTGGGCCCCCTGTCGGCAATAGTCCCATAGGCCCGAGGGCCCAATAACATGCGGGCATGGGCCTCAAGCCTCATATTGACCACGAGAGGTGATTCCTACAATTAAGGCAATAGAAAGTCGCATGTTTGAGGGGGAAGAGTCCATGTCATTCGCCAAACGTTTTACGCGGTTCGTCGCGCTCACCGTTGCAATTACCCTTGTTTATGCCAGTCCCGGCCTGGGCGTCTATGAGGTGCTGGCCGGTGGAATAGCCTCGCAGGCCGCCGCCGTTAAAATGACCGGCCCGAACGTCGCGCCGGTGGCGATACCGAATGCCGCGGGAATCGGCGCCGCAAATACCAATTTCACCAACAGCATCAACCTGCAGCTGGGGGCGGTGCTCCCCGGCTTTGCAAGCGCGCCCGGCGCGGTTTCCCAGGACATGGTGCGCGATGTCGGCATAGCGGACGGCGGCGTAAAGACTTTAACCTCCATCGCCGTTAGGCCGGTCGCGCCGGCGGCTTCCCTGCACAATAATTTCAATGAGAACCGTCCGTGGATGAACGGCGCGAAGAATAAGCCGCCGCGCAAGCAGGCAAGCATCGGCAAAACCTCGGCCGATGTCTACGCCGCGATCAAGGACTTCGGCTCCGTGGGCAAGGCGAATGCCGAAGCCGCCGGCTCCTTCGGCGCCAAGCTGCACCGCATCCTCACCGGCGGCCAGGTCGAATCCCGCGGCGGCGTGGTCCAGCCCGAGGGCCTGCAGGGTCTGCGCCATTTCGGCGACGGCTACCAGTCCGAGACCGGGCCGGGCTTCTTCGCCAAGCCGGCCGGCGGCGAGTCCATCGGCGATGCGGTTCAATCCTACAACGGCGCTCATGCCGCGCCCCATAAGGGCGCGATCGAAGACGGGGTGGAAGGCGGGGACTTCACCGCCGCAAGCTCCGGCGACGGCCGCCGGGCGCCGCTGCCGGCGCGCATCTTCGCCGCCGCCGTGGCGTCCCTTCCGGGAGCGCTGCTCGGTCTGCCGCTGCTCATGGGCGGCATGACGGTCGCGGGGTCCTTGGTTGTCGCCGCCAGCCTGGGCCTGGTCAGCATGCCCTTTTTCGGCGAACGCACCGGCAAGCTCATCCGCATCGTCCCCGGCGTGCTGATAGGCGCTCTCGGCCTCTGGACCCTCGGCGCCGGCATCATGTCCGGAAGCGGCGTCGTCATGGGCGCGCTCGTCGCGCTCGGCGGCTGGGGCCTTATCCGCTTCGGCCAGAGCAAGAACGAGGAATATTTCGACGAAGGGAAGGTCCTCACCGCCTTCTTCGGCGCTTTGGCCGCGGTGGCCGGCGCCGGTCTCGCGGTCACGACCCCGGCGGCGCTGCTCGGCTTCTGGGCCGGCTGGCTGCCTTTCATTTCCGCGACCTCGACCTGGGCCGCCTATGCGGTGACGGGCGTCACCTGGCTCAGCTACCCGCTGGCCGGCATGCTGCTGATGCATTTGCCCGGCTGGGTGGGCGAAGGCATCCAGGCCGGAGTCGGCGGCGTTTATCAGAGCGTGCGCGGGATGTACCGCGTCCTCGGTTCGATGAAGCGCGACACCGTCCTGCGCGACCGCCTCGAGCAGTGGTCGGAAGCCAAGCTCAAGCTCTCGCACTGGAACGTCTTCAAGGTGGGCGCGGTATGGGTGCCGGTCCTGATCAGCGAGGCGGCGATGGCCGCGCTCTCGTTTGTGACCGGTGTCGCGCAGGGCGTCATCATGGCGCCGACCATGTTCCTATGGGGCGCGGCCAGCGATCTGGCTGAGAAGTCGCGGGTCAATAAGTTTCTCGCCGCCTGGAACCGCTTCGTGTTCTTCAACGCCCAAGGCTCAAAGAAGGCGCTCTACAATAAGCTGGCCGGGCGGCTGATTCCCTACGCCAACTCGAATAAGACCGCGGTCGCCCTCATCGGCGGCACGGCCCTGCGGGCCGTCCAGCTCGGCTGGTGGGCCTACACGGTGGCGGCGACGCCGTTTCTCTACGTGATCGGTTTCTTCCGGGCTTTCACCCAGACCGGCGGGGAGTATAGTTCCGATATCCACTATCCCGGATCGCTCAAGGGCCGTCAGCAAGGCGACAGTCCTTTCGTCAAGCCGGAGCTCGGCAAAAAGCCGGTGAGCGACCTGATCCCGCCGGGGCTCTTCGCCACCGGGCTGGCGCTGCTGCCGCTCTACTTCTTCGGGATGCCGATGCTGGGCGTGCCGTATCTGGGCTACGTTTACGCGGCGGCGGTCCTCGGCCTGGCGGCGGCGCCGATCCTGCCCGGCAGGACGCCCAAGCTGGTTCGGCAGCTGCCGGGATTTCTCATGACGGCCGTGGGGCTCGGCGCCGTCGGCGCCGCGCTGTGGCTCGGCTTCGGCTTCGGCGCTCTGCTGGCGGTGGCCAAGACCAATATGTTCTGGATGGGGCTGGTCGCGGCTTTCAGCGGATTGGGATTTATCAATAACATCACCAAGCTGGCCAGGGAAGACAATAAGCGCTGGTACTCGGTCGATGATCCGGAATATATCGGCGCCTTCTTTGGCGCGCTCGGCGTCCTCACCGGTATCGGCCTCGCCTTCGCGGGCGTTAGCGGCTGGATCACCGGTACCTTAATGGGCGCGGCCTATCTGTCGAGCGGCCTGCTCCTCATGCATCTGCCGATGTGGCTGTGGACCGGCGTCGGCGTCGCCTTCGAGGGCTTGTGGTACAGCATCAAGAGCTTCCATCGGGTCATCAACTTCTGGGACCGCGACACCAAGTTCCTCGACAATATGAAGAAGCAGGCGCGGTACCACCTCGACGGCAGCCTGTGGAGCGTGGTCGCCAACGCCACCTGGCTGTCCCTGATCTGGGTGCCCACCGGCTTGGTGATATTGGCGGAGTATGCGGCGGCTCTCGCCCTGGGCGTGGTCATGGGCGTCATCCGCGCGCCGGTCAACTGGGCCTGGGGCGCGGCCTACGACATCAGCCCCGACGCCAAGCTGACGCGCTTTATCGCGGGCTTTGCCAAGTCCTTGGCCCTTAATTCCGAGGGCTCGAAGAAGACGGTGTTCGACAAGTGGGTCGGGCGGCTGATCCCCGCGATGAACGAGAAGGTCTCGCCGAGCGGCCGGCCGTCGGTCAAGGCGGCGCTGGCCATGATCGGCGCGCGCTTCCTCCAGGTCTTGTGGCTGGCGCGGCTGCTCCTGTGGTCGCCGGTCATCTTCATCAAGGCGCTGATCGACGGCTTCAAGAATGCCGCCGGCGTGAAGGACAAGAACCCGGAAGAAGGCGGCGGGTACGGCGATCCGGACGATCCGGACCGTATTTACTGATCTATCCCTGAAGACGTAACCCCTGAAGTGCGCGCGGCCCCCTTCCCCGGGGGCCGCGGTTGTTTAAGGGAAAAGGCTTCGCGCCGCTTCCGTTACCAGGCGTCCGGCATCCGGATAGCCGCGCCGCGTCAACAAAGCGCCCAGCGCCGGCAGCGGCAGGCGGCCGGCCGGGGGAATGCCCAGGGCCGCGCGGTAGAAGAGCTCCGCGTGCTGAAGATCCCGCCGCCGCAGCAGGACCGTGCCGGTCCGGACTCTTAAGTCGCGCAGTTCCCGCTCCTCCATTCCCATGAAGCGCCGCTGCTCCAGCGCCGACGGCTTGCGGAAGCGGTCGAGGGCCGCGAAGATCTCCATGTGCTGGCCGCCGTGCAGCGAGCGCGGAGCGGAGAACTCCAAAGTCGGCCGGTCGTCGGTATGCGGCGCGCCGCCCGCGGCGGCCGCGCGAAATCCGGAATCGTCGAGCCGGTACGCCGCCGCCAGCAGTACAAAGGGGTGGTCCAATCCGGTGGAAGCCAGATCTTCGGCGATCGCGGGGTTGGCGGAGAAGACGGCCGCGAAGCGGCGGTAGTCGATGGCCAGCGGCTCTTTGGAGCCGAGCAGCATATAGTCCATATTGTCGGCGGCCAGCAGCATTTTGTGCGGGAAGACGGCGGCGAAGGTGTTAAGGATCATCCGGAAATCCTCCGCCAGCAGGCCGTAGCCGGGGAGCCACTGGCAGTATATCCCGTCGGCGGCAAGGCGGCCGCGGGCCAGCGCGAAGGCTTCGCGGGTATAGAGGCCGGCGATGCCGGCGATCCAGGGATTGGACGGCTCCGAGGTGATGATGTCGTAGCGAATCCCGGGCGCCGCGATATAGGTTCTGGCATCCGCCAGCAGCGGCCGAAACTTCGGATTCGCGTATACCGCGCGATTGACGTCCCTGAACAGGATGGACGCCGTCAGGACGGCGGGCTCTATTTCCACGGTGTCTACGCGCTCCATGCCGCGGTGGCTGGCGAGCGCGCCGGCCGTCACGCCGCTGCCCATGCCGATCACCAGCCCGCGGCGCGGCGTGCCGGAGTGCGCCAGCACCGGCAGATGCCCGAAGAGGCGCTGGGCGGTCATGTCGTCCGCCGTGGAGGCGTCGGCTTTGCCGTTGATGCGCAGGGTCCGGTCGCCGCCGGGGGATTCGAGGACCGCGATGGATGAGGTTATCCCGTCGCGGTAGAACAGCAGCCGGTTTTCACGGAGGCGTGAGGCGAAAGCGGAGAACGAGGCCGCGCTGCCGGCGTAGAGGAAGGTGCCGCTCGAGAGCCGGTGCGCGTCCCAAGGCAGGAGCAGCGGCGCGGCGGCGGCGAGCAGCAGCGCGGCCGCTAGCGTGCGGCCGCGGGCGGATTTCGTCCGCGGCATAACGGCGGCGAGCGCGATTAGGGTGAACAGGCATACGGCGCACTGCAGCGCACGCTCGATGCCGAGCCCGGGGATAAGAGCCAGCCCCGCGGCCGCGCAGCCGGCGGCGCTGCCGATGGTGTTGACGGCGAAGCAGGCGCCGCTCACCGAGCCGCTGCGTTCTCCGTCGGGAGAGAGCGCCGCGGCCGCCCAGGGCAGGCTGGCTCCCATCAGGAAGGCCGGGAAGAACATGAGCGGCGCGCACAGCAGGAGCTGAACCAGATGCAGCTGCCAGGGGCCGCGCAGGGTCCAGGGCTGGAGCCGCAGCATGAGGTAGGGCAGCTTGTCGAAGCACAGCATGAAAAATACGAGGCTGACGGCGATGCCGGAGCATAGGAGCCCCCAGGAAAAAAGCGTGGGCTCAAGGCGCGCGCGCAGACGGTGGAACACGACGCTGCCGAGCGCGAAGGCCAGGAGAAAGGAAGCCAGCGTGACCGTTACGGCGTACGTGCTCGAGCCGAGCACCAGGACGAAGGCGCGCGTCCAGGCGATCTGGCAGATCATCGCCCCGGCGCCCGCGGCGCCGAGCAGCGCCAGGCCGGTCCTCCGTCCGGAAGGGCCGGCGATTTGTTCCGCATCGGCCGCCGCTTCCCGGCCGCCGGCGCCGTATGCCAGCGCCGCCGCCGCCAGGCTGCCGGCCGCCGCCGCGAGCAGGCTTTGCCGCAGGCCGCGCTCCGGGACGAGATAGAATCCGGTCGCCAGCGCCCCCGCGGCGGCGCCCAGGACATTGATCCCGTAAAGCAGGCCCAGCGGCCGGCGGTCTGTACGCAGGCCTCCCAGCCATTGGGTCAGCACCGGCAAGGTCGCTCCCATAAAGGCGGTCGGGACCAGCAGGAGCGCGATGGAGGAAACGAACCATGCCGCGCTTTGCAGCCAGGGCGGTGCGGACAGCAGTCCAAGATCGAGAAGCCCGGTGCTCGCCGCGGCGAGCGCAGGCCAGGAGAGGAGGGCGCTCGCGGCGATTCCGGCCTGCAGCAGGGCATACGCGCGCGGCAGCGAGGCCGCGCCGTGCCGGCGGCTGATCCCGGCGCCAAGAAGACCTCCGACGGCGAGCCCCGACATGACGGCCGCCAGCACCGCCGCGACGGCCAGCGTCGTCTGTCCGCAATACAGCGAGATCCGCCGCAGCCAGAGCAGCTCGTAGGTCAGGGCGGAGAAGCCGGAAAGGAAGAAGCTGGCATAGAGCATGGTCCGCATGGAGCTAATCCTTCAGCGCTTCCTCGACCGCGGGCAGCAGGGCTGCGGCGGCCAAGGCATGCGCCGCGGCGTTGGGATGGCCGTCGCTGTAGCTGACGCGGTAGCGGTGCAGCGGCCGGCCCGAAGCCTGGTAGACCGGCAGCAGGTCGACTACCCGGTAGCCGGCCGCCGCTCCCAGCTCGCGCAGCCGCCGGTGGATCGCGGCGTACTGATACTCTTCGGCTTCGTCGAAGAGCGGAAAGATCGCCATGAGGGGCGCGATCCCATGCTCCCGGCACACCGCGGCGATCTCCCGCAGGGAACGGCTGAACTCGGCGAAGCCGGGCGCATTCGCGGCGTAGAGGCCGCGGACATAGTCGCGGTAGGGATGGGCGACGGCGTTATAAGCGATCACCAGGTAGAAGTACAGATGCGAGCGCCACAGCCAGCGCTTTTCCGTCTCCGGCCAAGGGGTCAGCGTGCGGTAGCGGTACATATCGCTCTCGGCGTCGTTGAGCGTGACGTGCAGGAGCACGGCTTTCGGGCGCAGCCGGAGGCCGTGCTCTTTGAGGTAGAGCAGCTCCTGCGCCGTGTTCATGCCGGGGCGCGCGCGGTTGAGTACGCGGAAGCGTTCCCGGCCGTCCGCGTTGAGGGCGCCTTCCAGGCGGGCAAGAGAGGTGTCCAGCCGGCCCACGCCCTGGCCGAAGGCGAAGGAGTCGCCGAGGCCGAGGATAACGGTGTGGTTCTCCAGCTCGCGCGCGTCGAGGTCCGGTCCGCGAAAGCCCTCGCGGTTGTAGCGGTAGGTCCGCCGCGGCCGCGACGGCCCCTCGCCGCCGCTGTACTCGGCCAGACGGAAGACGCGGATGAGCCCTTCGGTCAGCAGCAGCCCGGCGGCGATCGCGCCAAGTACGAGCAGCAGTTCGGCTCGGCGCGGGCGCATCATTTATCGAGTCGCTTGAGGTCCAGCACCCAGACCCGGTCGTCATGGAAGCCCGCCGCCGCGCGCCAGCGCGGCAGCTCGAAGCCCTTGCCTGCCGCCTCGGCCGCCAGGAAGGCGTCCCGCGCCCAGAAGTTGAACGGGGTGAAGTAGACCGCCGGCTTGTCCTGGAAGTGCTTCGGGTCGACGAGAATATGGGTGACGCCGAATTCGTCGCGCAGCCTGCGCAGCGGCGCCGCATCCACCGCATAGTAGGCGTCGATGAGCGCCCGCATGCGGCGGCGCAGTTCTATTACGAATCCCTGGTAGTACGCTTCATGGTTCTCGAATGTCACGAAGGCGCTGCGCGCGCTGACATAGGGGACATTGTCGATGATCGATTCCGGGCCCGGCCAGCCGGCGATGAGCGAATCCGCTGGCAGGGTCGCCAGATAGGGGTAGACCCATTCACCGCGATTGATCTGGACATAGTAGCCGGTCTCCGTCGGCCCGCGACCGCCGAGAAAGAGGTTCATGGCGGCGCATGCGAGAACGACGAGGAGCGGTCCCGCCCGCTTTTCCGCCCGCAGTTCGGGGAGCATATTAGGCGCGGCGGCCAGCGCCGCCGGAAACAGCACCACCGCCAGAATGGGCACGGCATAGACCACGTAGCGCTGCGGCAGGTAGAGCGAGGGGGCTACCGCCGTGGCGAGCATATGCACCGGCAGCAGCAGGGCCGCCAGGATCAGCAGCCGGCGCACTCCGGGATGAGTCAGCGCCAAATGAAATAGTCCGGCTAAAGCGAGCAGGCCGAACAGCATGCGGAGCTTGTAGCGCTGGGCCGAGCCCCAGCGCCGCAGGGCGATAGACCAGGGCCAGCCGGTGCCTTCCAGCGATTCGCGGGCATAGCGCCCG
This sequence comes from Elusimicrobiota bacterium, assembly GCA_043827405.1. GTDB lineage: Bacteria > Elusimicrobiota > Elusimicrobia > UBA1565 > UBA1565 > JBDRPD01. The sequence continues at coordinate 43,567 of JBDRPD010000049.1, forward strand.
GCGCCGTACCAGAAGCCCTGATAGGGCGGCCGGTCGACCGCGCGGTTGTAGCGTCCGTCCAGGCCGTACTCGGGATAGGCGGCGACGTCGCGCGCGCGCATCTGCGGGCCATAGGAGCGCATGCTCAGCCAGATCGGCAGGACCAGAAAGACGGTCGCCGCCGCCGTGCCGCCCAGGAGCAGCCAGCGCTTTTGGGCCGGCCAGCTCTCCGCGCCGCCGCGGTCTTTGGCGGACAGGAACATCCAGCCGGCGAGGGTCAGCCCGCCGAGCACCGCGGCGACGGGATAGAAGGCCGCCCCGAGAATGGTGAGCGCGGCCATCAGGCCGGGCCGGCCGGCGATCAGCGCATACGCCATCCAGGCGATGATAGGGTAGGCGAAGGCGCGCGGATGCCCGCCGGTCATGCGTTCGAGAAATATCCCGCTGCTGAGGCAGAACAGCATGGCGCCCCAGGCGGCGGCATGGCCGCCGAGCATGCCGGCGGCGGCGGCGGTTCCGGCCAGCACGAGCATGAGGAGAAGATAGGGAAGGACTTTGCTCAGCGTGCGGGGATCGCCGATTTTCGCCTGGGCGCCGTAGAGCAGTTTATAGCCCAGGGGGAGCGAGGCTTTGCGGTAGTTGTAGAGATAGTCTTCGGCCCGCGGCTCCTGCTTGTCGATGAGAAACAGCCAGGTGTACTGGCGGGAGTCGTCGTTGAAGATCAGGGGGACGGAGCCGTATTTTATATGCGCGCCGAGCGAGCTATGGCATAGCCATGCCAGGGAAACCAGGATGGCCAGGCGGGCCAGCCAGGTCGCGCGCGGGGCGGCGAAAAGCGCTTTGATTCGCTCGATAAGTCGGGCGCGGTCCACGGTGTTATTCTAGCTTTTCGGCCCCTTGACAGAAGGTCGGGGACAGCGCATTATTTAGATGCCGGATTATTTGCGATGCGCTCCAAAAGCAGAATATTCCTCTTGTTTTGTATGTGCGCCGCCGCCGCTGTTTTCTCCGCGCCGGTATTCGCCTGTACGTATGACGATGACGGAAAGTTGGTGAACTGCGCCGAAGGGCAAACTCCAGATGCGCCTATGGCCGGCGGCAGCGAAGCGAAATCCGATGGCAAGCCCGACCACAAGGAGAAGAAAGGGGTGTCAAATGGTCTCAACCAGGTCGCCGATGATGCCGTGTCGGCGGTGCAAAGAGCCGCGCATAATGTGTCCAATGGCCAGGAGAAGGGGTCCAATGTCCAGGAGTTTGATAACGCACTGTTAACAGCTCCGGCCGTCAACAATGTCGTCCAGACTATTACCGGCCTGCCGGTCGGAATCCCGCCCGCTGCCTATGCTCGTCACCCGCACCGGCGGGATAATGACGGGGGCGGCAGCTCG